>NZ_JBSXNZ010000067.1:0-5241 GCF_056857895.1 Marinobacter sp. B-21 | reverse complement strand
AACGAACTGAGGTTTGAAGACGAAGCCGACCAGGAGCAGATCTACCTCCACGCCCAGAAAGACCTGGACTTGCTTACCGAGAACAACCGGACCGAGGTGATCCGGAACGATAGCCACCTCACCGTCGAGAACAACCGCTTCTGCCAGACCAAAGGTAACGACCATGTCACCGTTGATGGCGAGTATCGCCAAAGCATAAGTGGCGATTCCAGTCTCACCGTCAACGGCAGCCACCACAGCAAACAGGGCAAAAGCCAGCTCATCGAAGCCGGCAGCGAAATTCACCACAAGGCGGGTATCAAGATCGTCATCGAAGCTGGCGCCGAAGTCACTCTCAAAGCCGGTGGCAGTTTTGTGAAGGTGGACCCCAGTGGGGTAACGGTGTCTGGTCCTTCAGTACGGATGAATTCCGGTGGTGGGCCGGGGAGCGGGAGTGGTGCGGCTGGCGAGACGCCGGAACTGCCTCTCGGGGTTATTGCGGAATCCGGGCGCCGGGACGCCGTGCAGCTGGCTGAAACCAACCAGCGGGCTTCGGGGAAGGGTGCCCCACAAGTCGTAGCAGATCCCTCAATATTGCTGAAGGAATCAGCCAACCAGGGAGCGCCCGTCGTTTCCGCTTGCGAGTTTGATGAGAATGGACGCTGCAAACTACATCAGCACGCTTGATCGTCTCGAGTTGCTAAATCAGGAACCCTTCCGAGCAGACTTTGCCGTCATCGACCTCGCGGTTGATGAACGGTTTCTGCAATTTCTGTACGACTCTGATCGACAGGGCGCTGTTCATTGGCGGAGTCTTCTGGAAAATACCCGATGGCAAGCTTCCTGGCAGGCTGGCCCGGTATTTCTGGAATTCGCTGGCGACAGCCACTTCCGGGACAAGCTGAAAGAACGGTTGACCCAATTGCCATTGGGCATCCTCGTTGAATCCTCTGAGAGCCCGGAGCAGGTTTTTGAGTGGGCTCAGGGATGGCTGCTGGCGCTTGCGGATTCGGATGAGCGTCTTTTCCGGTTTTACGATCCAAGGTCTTTCCGGCCGCTGATGGCAACACTCCAGGAAAGATCACGGAGCATGGTGAACCCAGGAGCGGCGATCTATTGGAGCCAGAGTGGCGCCTGGTACGCATACCGGTCTGCCGGTCAAACAGAAACAGGCGATGCCCCTGAAGGTATTTCGTTGTCTCAGGCAGAACTCTTGGAATTGCCGGGTTTTCGGTTGGCAGATCGTGCCATGGTCTACACGAATGTCTACCGGGATTACCTGCCCTATAGCGAAAACCCCGGAGTCTGGGTGTTAGAGCAGCTGCAGGAAGCCAACAGTCTTGGTTTTGAATCCGCTTCTCTGCAAGAGCGCTGGTTGCGACTGAGAATTCGCAATGGCGCTCCTCTGCTTGGCCGGCTGGATTATCGAGAAATCATGAACAAGCCGGATATGACGCCGGCGGACCGTTTGAACGCTATGGAAAGCATATTGGAGTCCACGGATGCCACAACATAAAGTTCAGTCAGGTGAAACCCTGTCAGGTATTGCTTCCCGTTACGAGGTTTCGCTGGATGAGATCAAGGCTGAGAACCCGATTATTCAGGATGTGAATCACATAGAGGCCGGCTGGAATCTGACAGTGCCTGATAACCCCGCAACCCGGAATGCTTTGCCGCCAGCACAGTCGGCCAATGATGATACAAAAGATGATCTCGAATGTTCCCAGTGCTCGATAGAATGCGAAGCGCTTGTCCATGTCACTGGTGAGGAAGACGTTCTCTATGCGCTTACCCGAACTCAGCTAAGAGATCTGCATAGGGAGATTGAAACGCTTAACGAGCCATTGATTGAACTGAAAGCGGCGGAAGAAGGGCCAAAAGCAGAGATACCTGCCGCCCGGGAAAAAGCCTGGAACAGACTCAGAAAGTTGGGAGCGCTCCCGAAGCCGGAGCACAGTTCGACTGCAAAAGAACTGCTCAGAGACTACGAAGCGCGCTGGAAAAGGGAGCGGCAACGGCTTGAACATCAGCGCCGTCGTGCAAAGCGGATTGAGTATGAAATCAACCAGATTCGAAACCAGATCCTGTTTCCGGCCAGTCAACGCAATCTGACAGATGCAAGGGACCAGCTTTCGGTAAAGGTGTTCACAACGCTTTGTGCGGAACTGGAGGCGACCCTGCCAGGTGTGAAAGCCAAGGTTGAAGCCCATGAACTGATCGCCGACGCCAGTAAACAAGACCTATCGGCAATAGATGAAAGGCTGAAGTTTCTTCGCGCGGCGCTCGAGGCAGAAATTCAGTACCGGATGGTGGAGAGTGCCGACGACGCAGACAGCCAGGAAGCACGTCAGCTAAGGTATGAAGCCGACGAGCTGAAAAATTATACCCGCTGGCCTGATTTCATTGCCGAGTCCGATATCCAGTCTCTCGTAGAAAAGCAGAAACGGCTCAACGAGCTCGATGGTGAACTTATTCCGTACATGGATTACGTCAGCGACTATGCGGCGAAAGTGTCCTGGGTCGTCCGGCTGTGGAATGTCATCCACCACGAGGAGGTTGAGAAGCATCGTCAGGAGCAGCAGGAACGCCGGGACCTGATCGTCGATATTGGGAAGACCCTCAGAGGCCTGGTGGAAACCAGCCCTCCCTCGGCTGTCGATGTTCTTGCCAAACCCAATGTCAGTTCAATGAAAGCCCGCCCGTTGATCGAACTGAAGCACACTGGTGGCGCTGGTTATCGTTACGCCCGCCAGGAGGTTCTGAATCAATTGCGCAGTAACTGGAAGCCATTGAAGGCCTCGGATGTTCGTGCAGTGATGAACGCCGCCGACTTTGAGCGAGCCTGGGGCGAGGCCAAAGATTCACTGAAGAACAATCGGTCGCTCAAGGTGAAATTCGCCGAGTGGAAGAGTAAAGAGGACAACTTCTTCAACCAGTTGGAAATCGAATTATTTAAAAAAGAAGCGTCGACCAAAGATGGGCGCTTCGCTGCCAGTGCTGAAGCACAGATGTTCCGGTTTGCCGCTCAATGCAGTCTGGAAGCCAACTATGATCCCCAGAAGGGCGAGGCCTACATCGGCACGCAAATGCAGGGTGCGTACAGTTTGCTGCAGGGTGAGGCGACCTTTGCGGCACGAATACCTGATGAAACCGGAGCAAAGGTTATTCTCGAATACGAGAACCACCAGGGAAATCAGATAAAGCTTCATTGTGGTTACTTCAGAGCCGATGCGGAGTACCGGATCCAGGGCTTCGCTGGTGCCTGCGTCTCTCTTGCAGCCAATGCGAAGGTATCAAGTGCCCCGGGGCAAGTCGGTATTTCTGGGGAAACTAACGGGGAGGCATTTGCCGGGGCGACGGTGAGTAATGAAGCCAGGTTTGGGGTTAAGTGGAAGGCGGCTTATCAGGAAGTCGACGAAGTTGCTGGTAAAGGAAGAGGGACGAACCCTGACTACAGATTGCTAGCTGAAATAAAGCCTGAAATCGCGGTTTCATCAGGAATTGGGTTTGGATTTGACTACAAGATCGGAATGAGTGAAGGCAAGCTCGTAGCTCATTTCAAAGGTAGTTTGGTTCTCGGTCCTGGAGGAAGTGGTGGGATCGCTGGTGAGCTGAATGCTGACCAAATGTGGGAGCTAGTCAAGTTCATCCGATGGTCGCTCGAGCAGAGTGATTTCAGATTTTTGGATTGGATTGATGAAGGCGCATTCAGGCAGATAACGTTATTATTGAAAGCATCCGTTATAACAAAATCCGATTTTGATGAACTTGTTTCTCAGGGCGCAGAACGAGTTGAAATGTTTTGGGCGGATCTGACGAAAGCTAACTCGAGACTCCGCGATGTTGCCGAGGCGGTTATTTCAAATGACGACGTCAATAAACTGACCCCTCCCGCAAAGGCTGAGCTTTTGGAGATTTTGATGGAAAACAGTTCAGGCTTTCTCAGTTTCGAGGATTCTTATCGGGGAATTACTGACGAAGCGAGCATGAAGATTCTGGAGACGATAACCAGGCACAGAGAATTGGTTGAAATCCTGAAGCGGATAGGTAACGGGGGAAAGAAAGGTGGCTTCCATGATCTCAAGGCCAATTATGCGCGACTGATTGCTCGCCGTTTATTGCGTTCCTCTCAATCGCAAAGAGCAGAGCAATGGTTGTCAGGGCTGCTCAGTTAACATTTCGTGCCGGGGCCCAGGAACATCGGAATCCGCGGCTATGGGAAGCGAGTGTCTGAGATCCTTTGCGGCGGGTTACCGTTGTGTTGCCATGAAAATCATTGTAATCGCCGCCTCGGAGGACTCGGTAGGGGAGTCCCTCAAATATGTCTCTCTGTCCCTCTGTAGGGCCTCTGGGGTTATTGACCGGAGATTGCTCGTAGTAGTCATGTGAATAATTGTCGCTGACCCATTCTCCAACGTTCCCTGACATGTCATACAATCCCAGCGCATTCGGTGGAAACGTGCCGGGCGGGTTTGGCATTGCGACTTCATAGGGTGGTGGGGCGTACCGGCTATGCTCAACCTTGGCAGCCATGGTGACATCTTCAATAGCCTCTCCGTTCTCGGTGGC
This sequence comes from Marinobacter sp. B-21, assembly GCF_056857895.1. NCBI lineage: Bacteria > Pseudomonadati > Pseudomonadota > Gammaproteobacteria > Pseudomonadales > Marinobacteraceae > Marinobacter > Marinobacter sp. B-21. Next base: position 693 of record NZ_JBSXNZ010000067.1, on the reverse strand, counting down.
GTAGCGAAGCATTTGCCCTCGAGAACGTGCCGCAAACTCCCACTCGGCCTCTGTGGGAAGACGGGCTTCTGTGTCGGCGCGTTTACCTAGCCATTGGCAAAAGGCTTTTGCATCTACCCAGGATGCGACAGCTGGTAATTCGTCGTCAAAGCGCTCAGACGTTTCATTCCTCATATCGTCATAGCGATCATCGGAGGGTTGGTAATCTGTAACCGCCATAAACAACCCAAAATCCCCTTGTGTCACCTCATACTTCTGAATGTAAAAATCATCAACAATGACGCGATGTGCTGGGGTGGTATCGCTGCGAATACTCCATCCACCTGGATTCCCCATCATAAACTCCCCACCTTCCACAAAAACCATGGCATCCATCTGTCGCTGGACCATGTCTTTTGCCTGGGATTCGAAATAGAGGCTGCAACCGGAAAGGGCTGATGTAAGAACGAGGGAAGAAAAAACGAGGTAACGCATGCTTGCTCCGTGCACTGGGATTAACACTCCATGTGTTGGTGCCATTCTAGCAACTAGCGTGAAGTAACAGAATTACTATAGCCCGGATGTTTCATAAACGCTCCAAATTGCCACCCAATCCTGCAGCCGAAACGTCCATCTAACCCGAACATGAGATCTGTTCTTATTAACTGGCCGGAGTTCGCCTCCGAGCAGACAAATCACCCGCTCCAATCGATT
>NZ_JBSXNZ010000066.1:0-31641 GCF_056857895.1 Marinobacter sp. B-21 | reverse complement strand
AAATGACTACAGCAACGATTACCAGTAAAGGACAAATTACGATCCCGGCTAACGTCCGCACCGACATGAAGGTTGGCCCTGGAGATCGAGTGGAGTTTGTGAAAGTGGCGGAAGGTCACTGGGAAGTGCTTGCCGCTGTTGAGGATGTTAGTCGGCTGAAGGGAATGATTACGCCTACCCGGGTCGTCAGCATAGAGGAAATGGACTCAGCGATCCGGCAAAGGGCGGGTCTATGATTGGGCTGGATACCAATGTTCTCGTGCGCTACCTAACCCAGGACGACCCAGGTCAAGCGGCTATTACTAACAGGCTAGTTGAGGAGCGGTTGACCTCGCGCAATCCAGGCTTCGTTACATCGATTGTGCTGGTTGAAGTTATCTGGGTTTTGGAGACGTGCTACCAGCAACCGAAAAATGCCATTCAAAATGTTGTCAACGCACTATTGACCACCAAACAGTTGATGATCGACGAAGCCGATTTGGTGTATCTGGCGCTCAAGCGGTTCTCAACCGGGAACGCCGATTTTAGCGATGCACTCATAACTGTTATTTGCGAAAGCCGTGGTTGCACCTCGACAGTGAGCTTTGACAAAAAAGCACGCTCAGTAGGGATGATTGATATAAATGATGCAGGCAAGAGCGGTGGCAAATCCTGATCCAGCTAATGGCATTACCATGCAGGGGCTTTTCCTGCTTTTTGTGATCAGATGTCGAAAAGGGCCTCTGGGAAATTCAGCGGCCCTTTCTACTAACCGACTTGGCCAAGCCAGATCCACTTTAAGTGAACGGCTTGGCCGAGGCGGGTTTTTTCGTTTCGGGGAACATTACGATTACCAGTAAATGCCTCGCATGATGGCAGCAAAGGCTACCTGCTCGGAAGACACCCTGGGCCGCTCGCCGGACTTGCTGCCCGCGGCAGACGGTGAATCCGGGAACATCCGGTAACCCGTGTTCATGACAATCTCGCCCATCTTCGGCGCCAGGGCATGCAGCACCTGGGCAAAGATACCCAGACGGGTCGCAATGCGCTTCGGCCGGTAAACGATGGCATCGGCCACCATAGTTGCTGCTTCATCCGGCGACAGCGTTGGCACCGAATCGTAGATCTTTGTTGGTGCGATCATCGGCGTTTTTACCAACGGCATGTTAATGGTGGTGAAGGTTACGTTGCGGTCAGACCACTCAGAGGCGGCACAACGGCTGAACGCATCCAGCGCGGACTTTGAGGCGACGTAGGCGGAGAACCTGGGTGCATTAGTCAGTACACCGATGGAGGAAATATTCACCACGTGGCCGCGGCGACGCTCCAGCATCTTGGGTGCAAAGCCCATGATCAGGCGCACAGAGCCGAAATAGTTCAGCTGCATGGTGCGCTCAAAGTCATGGAAACGGTCGAAGGACAGATCCAGTGAGCGGCGGATGGAGCGGCCGGCGTTGTTGATCAGCACATCGACATGGCCGTGGTTATCCAGAACGGTTTTCACGAACTCATCGCAGGCTTCCATATCCGAGAAATCGCACGGATACGCATGCACGCTGGCACCACGGGACTCCAGCTCCGCCGATACTTCTTTCAGGCGCTCCAGTTTACGGGCGCCGATAACGAGGATGGCGCCTGCGTCAGCCAGTTTCTGGGCCGTGGCCAGACCGATACCGGAGGTTGCACCAGTAACCACACAAACGCGGCCTTCAACTGTGCCCCGCAGTGTGCGGTCCTTGAACAGGTCCGGATCCAGGTTGCGCTCCCAGTAATCCCAGATAACCGGTGCGTAATCCGGCAGGCGCGGCACTTCGATACCGGTACCCTGCAGAACGCGCTCGGTTTCGCGGGCATCAAAACGGGTCGGGTAGTTGATGAAGGACATCACCGAAGGCGGAATGCCCATATCGTCCAGAACCGCTGCTGTCAGCCGTTTCACCGGCGGCAGGTTCTTCAGGCTCTGACGGATGAATGGCGGAATAAAGCCAAACATACGGGAATCGATACGCATGCCCATTTTGGGAGCGTGACCCGCCTCGCTGAAGATATTGAGAATCTCACCAACCTTGTACGGGTCTGAATCCACCAGGTGGAAGCACTTGCCGTCTTCACCCTCAAGGTGGGCGATATGGTCCATGGCCTTGACCACGAAATCCACCGGCACAATGTTCAGCCGGCCGCCTTCAATGCCAATGGTGGGAACCCACTGGGGCAGTGCGTGGCGGATTTTCTGGATCATCTTGAAGAAATAATAGGGGCCATCCACTTTGTCCATTTCGCCAGTGGCGGAATGCCCGATGACCATGCCCGGACGGTAGATGCGAAACGGCACCTTGCACTCTTCGCGCACGACCTTCTCGGACTCGTGCTTGGTGCGCAGGTACGGATGATCCAGCTTCTCCGCTTCCTCGAACATGTCCTCACGGAAGATGCCCTTGAACAGACCGGCCGCCGCGATGGAGGACACGTGATGGAAATGCTTCGCGCCCATGGCTTCGGCCGCATTGACCGCAGCCCGGGTGCCCTCAATGTTGGTTGCCTGCTGGGCCTCTTCATCGGCACCCATGTCGTACACCGCCGCCAGATGGAAGAAATGATCAACCTGTCCCTTAAGGGCGTTGAGCGTTTTGGCATCGATACCCAGATTTTTACTGGTCAGGTCGCCGATAACGGCCTTTACCTGGGTTTCGTCTGCGCCCCAGCGTTCGCGCAGTTGTTCGAGTTTATCCTGGGACTGCTCACGTACCAGCACATGTACCGTGCCACCGCGTGCCAGCAGCTTCTCTACGAGAAATCGGCCAATAAATCCGGTGCCACCGGTCAGGAAATAATTCATCAATCGTCCACCCTTTGTTGCTCGGTTGTTGTCTATCCATGCCGGCACCCATACGACTAAAGTCTTAGGTCAATCCGGAAACGCCGGCATTGTACTTAATTGCAACCTTCATGTATCGAACTTTTTTAGAGCTTTTACTCTGCAAGCCTTTGTTTTTAATAGAGCTATTACTCTAACTTTTCGGGCCGGGGCCTTTAAAAGGCGTGTCCGGTTCACCGACACAATGCTTTTGAGACTAGCACAGGAATTGCCGCCTGCCTGCCCGATTGCAGGATTACCACAAAGCAATGAAACACCCCGCCAGCAATGACATAATCGGGAACTTATCGCGCCTTTTGGCATCTCTTCACTTCACAGGAAAACCGACCGCCGGAATCCCGATCATGCAAAAAGACAACCCCAACGCGGAACGCTACATTTCTATTGCCCGGGCCTGCCTGAAGGCCATTAACGATACGGCCGAAAACGCCGGGTCCCGCGAGCAGAAAATTCAGGCGGTTTACGAAGCCATCGACAGCGCCTTTCAGGCCGAGTTTTCCGATTACCGCCAGTCCGTTGCCATTATGGCAACCGTCCTTGAGCGCATTGCCTCCGGTCAGCTGGATGGTGAGAAGGCCGCTGACCTGGCTCGTAAGACCCTTGACCAGCAGCCGGAAAGTACCCGCAAAGCGCTGATGCACTGAACCCAGAACACATTCACAGGATAACAGAGAGCCTATGAGCACCCGCATCGCCAGGAAACACCCAATGCAAAGCCAGATGATACGCCTGTTTGCCCTGCTCACACTCCTGCTGTTCAGCACCTTTACTCTTGCCACCCAGATTCCGGAAAAAAGCCCCAATGATGACAACCAGTACCGGTTCATCGAACTGGAGAATGGCCTGAAGGTCATCCTGGTTTCGGACAAGGAGGCAGACAAGGCAGCGGCCTCAATGAATGTGGCCGTTGGCAGTGGAGACGATCCGGAAAATCGCGAGGGGCTCTCCCACTTCCTGGAACACATGCTGTTTCTTGGCACCGAAAAATACCCGGCGCCGGGTGAATACCAGCAGTTCATCAAGAGCCATGGCGGCCAGCACAATGCCTTTACCGCATTCCAGGACACCAACTATTTCTTTGATATTCAGTCTGAATTTCTGAAACCGGCACTGGACCGGTTCGCCCAGCAGTTTGCGGCACCGCTGTTCACTGCCGAACTGGTGGACCGTGAACGCAATGCCGTCCATTCGGAGTTCAGCGCCAAACAGAAAGAGGATGGCCGCAGGTTCTATTCCGTTAAAAAGGCGGTCAGCAACCCGAACCACGCCTTCAGCCAGTTTGCCGTTGGCAATTTGAGCACGCTTGAAAACACCGACGACAACCCGCTGCGCCCGGACCTCATCGAATTCTGGAAGCAGGACTATTCCGCCAACCTTATGTCTCTGGCGGTTTACGGGCCGCAAACCCTGGACGATCTGGAAGCCATGGTGCGTGGCCGCTTTGACACCATCGAAAACCGCGGTCTCGAACCCAGGCGCCATACCGCCAGTCTCTTTGAAAAGGATGCACTGCCGGCCAAGGTAACAGTGGAAGCGCTCAAGGATGTGCGAAGCCTCTCGCTTACCTTCCCTATTCCCTCGCAAGAGGATAACTACCGAACCAAGCCCGCCAGTTACGTGGCCAACCTGCTCGGCCATGAGGGGCCTGGCAGCCTGTTTGATGTCCTCAAACGGGCCGGCCTTGCTGAAAGTTTGTCAGCCGGTCTGGGAATGGACACCGGCGAAAACGCCACTCTGGAAATCAGCATCTCCCTGACCCCGGAAGGGCTGAGCCGCCACGAGGAAATCCTGCCACTGGTGTTCGATTACATCGAAAAGATTCGCCAGAAAGGCATCAGTGAGCAACGCTTCCTGGAGATGCAGAACCTGGCCCGCATTGATTTCCGGTTCCGTGAACAGGGCAGCCCACTGCATGAGGCCATGCGACTGTCCAGCCAGCTCATGGATTATCCGCCGGAGGACCTGCTTCGTGCACCCTGGCTGGTTGAACGTTATGCGCCGGAGCAGTACCGGGACATTCTGAACCGGCTGACGCCGGATAATGTCCTCGCATTCGTTCTGGCGCCGAACCCCGGGCTGGAAAATCCGAACCGCACCGACTGGTACGAGGCTGCCTGGAGCCGCGAGCCACTGGATCCGAAAGCGCTGACAACCCCGCAGCTGCCGGAGCTTGCCGCCCAGCTGCAATTGCCGTCCGCCAACCCCTTTGTACCAGAAGACCTGGAGATGGTGCCGGGGGGCACCATGAAAAAGCCGACATCACTGGGCTCACTCCGGGGCATGGAGATCTGGTTTGCCCGGGATACCCGGTTTGATACGCCCAGGGCCAACGTGTTCATCAGCCTGCGAACATCGGCCGCACGGGCATCTGCCCGCAGCAACGTACTGACCCAGCTGCTGGTGGACTCCATCAACGCCAACCTCAATGCCTGGGCCTACTCCGCCAGCCTGGCCGGCCTGGATTACAGTGTCTATACGCACCTGCGCGGCATCACGGTTCGTGTGGGCGGTTACAACGACAAACTGCACACCCTGATGAACCGGATCCTGCTTCAGGTAGCGGCACCGGAGCTGACCAGACAGCGTTTCAACATTGCCCGGCAGAACCTGATCGACAGCCTGCAGAACAAGGCCAAAGACCGCCCGGTTGAGCAAACCTCTGAATTTGTCCAGACCTCCCTGATCGAAGGCGCCTGGAGCACGGACGAAAAGCTCAGGGCAGCCCGGGAAGTGACTTTCGATGAACTGCGCTCGTTCTCGGAGGCGGCATTCTCGCAAGTAGACCCGGTGATGCTCGCCCACGGAAATCTCACTGAGGCATCGGCTCTCAATCTGGCCCGGCAGATCGACGCCATGGTCCTGCGAAACACCGAAAACGCCCGGGTAGCACGCAGCCAGGTGCGCCAACTGCCAGAGCGGGAAACCGAAGTTTCCCTGACCGTAGACCACCCGGACACCGGCTACACGCTCTACATGCAGGGAGACAACACCAGTTTCCAGGAGCGGGCCCGTTTCCGCCTGCTGGCGCAGATCATCAGCAGCCCCTTCTACGAGGAGATCCGAACCAGCCGCCAGCTGGGCTACATCGTTTACGCCACCCCCTATGAAATGCTGGAGACCCCGGCACTGGGCTTTGTAGTGCAGTCACCGTCCGCCTCACAAACCGAGATTGACCAGGCGGTAACGGAATTCTCCGTAGAATTCGAGAGCACACTGGCCGGGCTGAGCAGTGAGCGGCTGAACCAGGAAAAACAGGCCGTGATCAGCAAACTGCTCGAACAGGACCGGCAACTGGGCGAGATCTCCAGCCGTTACTGGCGTGAGATTGATCGTGGTGCGGAAAGCTTCAACTCCCGGGAGCAACTGGCCGAAGCGGTGAGGAATGTCCGTCTGCAGGAGCTTCTGGACACCTTCCGGAAAGCCGTACTTAAGCGGGAACAGTCACTTCGGGTGGTCACCGGTGGCAACGGCCTGCAAGCGGATCAGGCCCTGGGCAAGTTGACCGAACTACCGCCAGTGCCCGCCAGCTGACAGTCTCAGCAGGTACGGAGAAAACGGGCCCAGTCTTCGGGCTCGTCCACATCCCAGCGGGGCTCCAGCACGAAATAGCTGAGCCCTGCAGCATCAAGCTGTTCACAGGTTTGGATCAGAACATCCGGCGAACCCCAGGCAATGTTATCCAGCATTCCCTCGGCTACCCGTGAAGCGCCAATCAGGACATAACCGCCATCATCAGACGGCCCCAGCACAACATCGTAATCCGCCAGACTGGCCACCGCCTTGCGGGCATAATCCGGATCCACAGAGGGACAGTCGCTGCCAACCACCAGGACCCTGTCATAGTCGCGAAGGGATTGGCTGAGTGCCGCGTGCATTCTCTCCCCGAGCGTGCTGCCCTGCTGCACCCCCTGAACCAGCCCCGCACCGTTCACTTCTTCAAGAATGGTGGCAGCTTCCCCTGGCCGGTCATCCACCGGCCGGTCCCACCAGAACTCCACCGGATACCCGGTAGCGCACAGGTTGTCCAGAACCGCCAGCGTGAGCCTTATATGGGCTTCGAGCGCACCTATCGCGCCCAATTCCGGCATCAACCGGGTTTTGACCCGACCGGCTTCCGGCCACTTGGCAAACTGGAGAAATACCGCCGAGGGGGGATTACTTTGAGGCATTACGGACATCCGATCGGTAGATTTGGGCCAGAGACTCCGGCGATTCACCGCGCCAATAACGCCAGCGCAACCGCCACATCAGGAAAATCGTCCGCCAGGCACCGTGCTCTTCCCACCGGCGGCTATCGGTAACGACAGGTTCTTTTATACAGAAGGGACGGGACACCAGGCAAAGGCGGCGGGAAAATTCCACATCTTCCATCAAAGGCATGGGATGAAAACCCGCCAGCGCCTCGAATGCATCCCGGCGCACAAACATCGCCTGATCGCCGGTGCAGATACCGGTCAGGCGGGAGCGCTGGTTCATAAACCAGGCAATCACCCGGAACGTCGGCCGCTGGCCACTCAGGCGCACATTAAACCGGCCCCAGGCACGGTGCGAGCGGGCAAATTCCACGAGATGATCCAGAGCATTGTCCGGAAGCCGGGTGTCTGCGTGCAGGAAAAGAAACACGTCCCCCTTGGCAACAGCCGCACCGGCGTTCATCTGAACCGCCCGACCCTTCCCGGAAACCACCAACCGATCGCACAGAGGCCTTGCCAGTTCGGCGGTGCGATCACTGCTGCCAGCATCCACCACAATAACCTCATGCCCCCGAGCGCGAATCGGCTGCAGAGCCCGGAGCGTATCAGCAACGCTCGCAGCCTCCATCCAGACCGGGACAATCACGCTCAACGAGAAAGGTTCAGGCAAAACGCACTCCGTGAAATTCACCGAAACAAAGCTGCACCTTGAGCCTAAGAGCTCAGCCCGCTATCATACCGCCCTTCTCGCGATAATGCCCCCGTAGCTCATCTGGATAGAGCGTCCCCCTCCTAAGGGGAAGGTAGCAGGTTCGAGTCCTGCCGGGGGTACCAATTATCCTTCCGCACCGATCTATCACAAACCACAACTACCTGTTTTTAAACATTTTAACCGACAACCTGCATCCTTATCGATCCACAATATTCCGCCCCAATCTACACATTCTGGGGGTACATTTGGGGTGCAAACTGAAATGTACCTCGCTATAGTAGATTTTGTACCCCCAAAAAGAGTTCAAGCCCAGTCATGTCCAGGCCTATAAACCTCCTGACCGACAAAAAAGTCCAATCCGCCAAGTTCGAAAAGTTCGGCAAACGTACCAAGCTGGCCGATGGAGCCGGTCTTTATCTGGACATCCAGCCGTCTGGGAAGTACTGGAGGATGAAGTACCGATTTGACGGCAAGGAGAAAACACTTGCACTTGGCGTCTACCCAGATGTCTCGCTGAAACTGGCGCGGGAGCGTCGAACGGAGGCCCGGGAGCAGATTGCCGACGGTGTCGATCCAAACGAGGCGAGAAAAGAGCAGAAAGCCGCCAAAACAGAGCAAGCGGATACTTTCAAGGCCGTTGCGGAGGACTGGCTCAAACTCAAGAAGGGAGAGCTTGCCGACAGTACGCTGGAAGTGGCGAAGAGACGACTTGAGACCTGGGCTTTCCCGAAACTGGGCCACTTGCCGATCAAAGAGATCAGAGCAGCGACTGTCATGGAAGCTCTGAGACCCATTGAAGAACAGGGCAAACTTGAAACCGCTCATCGAATCCGGCAGCGCATTGGCGAGATCTTCCGCTTTGCAGTCGCGGCCGACCGTGCTGAGGTAGACCCTACCGCCACATTGAAGGGCCAACTCAAAACCACCCCAACACGACATAGATCAGCGATTACAAACCCGGATGAGTTAGGCAAGCTACTCAAAGCAATCGATGCCTACGGGGGTCATGCTTCCACCAGAGCCGCCTTAAAACTCGCGCCCATGCTATTCCTTCGACCAGGCGAACTGCGCAACGCGGAATGGAGCGAGATCGATCTGGACAATGCCACCTGGGTAGTTCCTGGCAAACGCATGAAGGGCACACAGAAAGCCAAGAGAGCCGGTAAAGTGCCAGATCATATCGTGCCCCTTTCGACCCAGGCCGTCGAGATACTGAAAGAGCTCAAGACCATCAGTGGACATCAGAGCCTGGTATTCGAATCTGTTAAACGGAAACGGCCATTGTCAGAGAACACGATTAACGTCGCATTAAAATCCATGGGGTACGACGGGGCCACAATGGTTGGGCATGGTTTTCGAGCTACCGCATCTACCCTTTTGCATGAATTAGGCTGGCAACCAGAGGTTATTGAGCTCCAGCTCGCACACAAACAACGCAATCAGGTGGCCGCCGCTTATAATCGCTCCGCACGCATCGAAGATCGAAAGGTAATGATGCAGGAATGGGCGAATCACTTAGACCGGATCAGGAAATCTGAGTGACTCTTGTTGACTGGCCAAGTTAGCTAAGATCGGAGCCGCCCCCAAGTTGGCTGAGAACCTCAGCCCACGCGTCGGCCACCGGCTTAACGCTTTCCGATGAGCCCTCGGCGGCTGGAAAAGTGAGCAAATTCTCAACACCTCCTTCAGAATCAATATTAATTATGACCTTAAGGTCTTCTGCTTCGCACTCCATGATCGCATTCAGCAATGTATCAAAGGCAGCCAACCGAGCTAGGCGCTGAGAGAAGCTTTCTTCCCGTCGAGATAACTCTACTTCTTTACCTTCCAACGCAGCCTCCCTTGCTTTTAACTCAGCCTCTTCCTCCTTCATCCTTTTGGAGTCCTCTTTTATCTTCTGTCGCTGCGATTTCAAGGTAGTGCTCTCACTCTTTCTGATCGCAGCTTCATCGGTTATCAAATTCTCCACAAGTGTCGATTGACGCAGTCTGGTGGCCCTGGATAACGACTCCAACTTGGCGCACACAGAATCGCTGAGATCCAGGCGTTTGATCGATCGCTTCTCCTTTTCACGGACCAAAGCTGCTCTTTTTTGCCTTACAGCATCCTGCAGTAACCGAAACCGGAATTCGCCATCCTTCAGGCGCATGACGTCTGCAACCATTTCGGCCAACTTTGCTCGTGGCTTCATATCGGCCACAGACCTCCACCGGTTATTGACCGGGAGCTCGACTTTATACTCCTGAAGGTACCCAATCGCGAATTCTACAAGTCCATCTCTCTGAACTCGATCAGTCCATTTTTCAATTCTTGAGTTCACTTGGCATACCCTTAGCATGCTATTGAATGTTATTAACACCCAAAGTGTTAGCCCGAAAACAATATCATGTACAAAACGTTGTGCATACGTTACGTTTCATGGGTTTGCTATATTGTACCTACACAATAGATATAAATGATCATGCTGACCCGGTTTTCACACGTTGATTGCTCGCCGTTTTCGAAATTCTTTCTGCTGAAATTCACCGCACGATACGGCGATCGGTCGCCATGGCTAAACCAGGTGACGGAAATTATTCGTGCAATCGAGCTACCAAAGTCGAAGTTCTACAAGGTCGCCAAAGAGCTTCGTTTATCGGGCTGTTTGGAGGTAAGGGAAACCCGGCCTACGGAGATTCCGCAAATTCAATACGAAGTAAAAATTGAAGAGCCGGTGAGGTGGCTGTTTGTAAGGGATGCTCATGTAGGCGTGCACAAAGATAAGATACAACAGCTATTAACATGGAATTCGCTACCAGTCGCCGAGCGACCACATCAACTCACGATACCTCAAAGGGTTTTAATGATCGCTCTGCTTGAGGAGGCCGACGCTGGTGGCATCATCAGAAACATTGGTTTTTCTGATCTTGCCCTAAGAACTGGAATGACAGTACGACAAGTCAAGAATCAAATGGCGAAGCTCAGGGAGTTTCACTATGTCAGAGCTTCGTTGCCTGGCGGCAATCATCCAGGACTGACCGGGAAATTTAACAGCATCCACGCACTCAACCTTAGGCACCCCGGCTTCGAGCAACAAAAGACGGCTGGGAGACTTGTGGTTTTTCGAGAAGCAGCGCATTTTGTTCCACATGAAGACTTCAATTATTTCTACTTCAAGCGCAAGGAGTTGCTCAAACTCAACAGCTCGAGAAACCAGGCTCCTCATAGCCAACCGGACCTAAGTGAGGGGCTACGTAGGCTTGCCGGCAGAACCGAAAATCTGCGCCCCTCCTCCGCGTGGGGATTCCTTAATTGGCTGTGCCATGATCTCGCTTCGCGGGCATTAACTGAGCTCTGGAACGAACTAACAGAGGGCGCGGCTGCGAAGCTCATTAGACTCATTAACAAAAAAATCCGGGGAGAGTGGCTGTCCGCCTATCATCCAATTATAGAGGTAGATGACGGTGAAAATCCTGAACGAAAAAGCGTGGTGCAAAGCATTCAACCGAGACTGCCTTTCCTTCCATTGATGGAAGTGAGCATTAGCCAAGCCGTGTTCGGCATCGCCCTCCGGGTAAAAAGAGCTCTCGAGTACTGGGAAGCCATACCTGAGTACGCTCAAGCATGTCACTTCCAGATCCTGCCACTTCCAGATAGGGGCGAGCATCTGCATTTTGCATTAGAGATCACGATAGCTGGCGATAACCAGTCAGTCAGAACAGATACATTTGCTCTGCGTTTCAACCGCGAGCTTGGCAAAGGACGATTTGAACGTATTACGGACGTCTACGATCTAGGACACAGTGTTCTGGAAACAACAGGCCTCGCGACTCCGCCTTTGACATGCCCATTGCTCTCGACAATAACAAGAACCTAGAAGTGACCCCGACCCACACTCACAAATGCTTATGCCGTTGTTGAACGAGCATTGAACTGGGCATCTTCACGACGCAGAGGCCCAAACGTAGCGGACGCAGGTGCAGAAAACCGGGTTATTCTCTACAGCCCCCTCCGATCTTCTGAATCAACAATTCAGGAGATCAATCATGCAAATCCTCAGGCTCAGAGACGTCATTCAAAAGACGGGCCTTGGCCGCTCATCAATTTATAAGTTTTCAGGCCAAGACCTATTCCCCTGCCCCATAACGCTTGGTGGCAAGTCAGTTGGCTGGACAGCAAATCGAATTAGCCAGTGGATCATTGAACGAATTCGTGAGCGTGATTCAGCCGCTGCAAACGCAGAGCACACCACCCCATGGGCCGTCACCATTGGGAAGGGAGACACAAGTGAAACGGACCTGCGGGTACTCCGAATAAAGCAGGTTGTTGAACTGACAGGCCTGGCTCGGGCGACAGTGTACAAATACATTCAGGAAAGAGCTTTTCCCCGACCGGTATCACTAGTAGGTGCCTCGGTGGGCTGGCTGGAGGCCGAAGTAGAGTTTTGGCTGGCTTCCTGTGCCGAAGCGAGCAGCGACGAGTTCGTCAACGAATCAGAAGCATCATCCGAAGCGGCTTAGCACGCCGTCAGCAAACCGTTCTGAATTGTGACCCTGACTGCCCCCTACCGACACTAATTCTTTCAGCACCCGATCGATCGATCCTCCAGTTCTGCCCACATTCAGCGTCCAGTGCTCCCGACTTTCCTTATTGAGTGGCCCATCCCCTTTTGGGTTTGTATGTTATTGATTAACAGACGTACTTCTTATCAATGATTCCAGTAGCAAGAAAGGCATGGGCTCACACAGTGAAAGCCCAATAGAAAAATCAGGGAAAACGATGTGAGACCCTTCTGTCCTCCCCACAGCCGTCACAAGCTGGTACGGAGATCCCCCAAGGGATCAAGCCGAACTACCGGTAGTGGAAAGCATCATGAGACAGACGAGCCCAAAAGGGCTACGTACTGAGAACAACGGCCTCGGTGGGCAGACCACTCTCGAGCGGCCTGGCCCACTTTACGGCAGTGCTGTAATTCTTCACATGACCAAGTGATGGTACGAGCACAACGCTCCAAACACCTTCACCTGGAGTTTTCTCATGTACCACATGCCCTACGACGACACCCCTACCGACGAAGAGATGCTGGACTGGTTGAGCAGCATGCACGAAGGCGAAATGACGACGAATGCCCTAGGCCAGAATATCGTCATCCCTTCAGATCACTACTGGCGACAGTATGTGATTCAGAGTGACCAACAGTTGAAGGAAATGGCCCGCACTGGACATGTTCTTGATAGCCAGCGCTTGATTCAGCCGGAGGCCTTCGGCAGCGATACGGTCATACTGGCTGCAGATCCACTTCTGGAGACCCTGAGCACCCTTTACACCGTGCTGGTGACGATGTTCCAGGAAACCGACATTGGCCGCCACTATTGCCCCAGTCCGTACGCGACGCGCTTTCTGTGGGCCTTTGGCAACTGTGCCTACCTTCGAGAGGCGGGGTTTTATCAGCCGCCGGCCATGAGCCGTGAGGTGGCGGAGCAGACCGTGGTGGAGCTCAACCAGCGGCTGGAGGCCTGGCATCAGAGCCTGAAACAGCCGAACTTTGCTTACGAGTGCAACCGCAACCGGCGTAACAGCCGCAACAACTACCAGCGCCTGTGCGAGCTGATCTCGGCCCTGTTTCAGAGCCACAGCCGCCTTCAGGTGTTACGGGTGGATCTGAGCTACACCGAGTACGATAGCCCGCACATAGACTACGAGACGGCGCGCCATCATCGTGAGCAGCTGTGTCGTATGTTTACGACTCATCCGTTATTCACTCACCTGCTGGGCTACGCGTGGAAGCTGGAGTGGCAGCCTAAGAAGGGCTTCCATTACCACATGCTGTTCTTTTTCGACGGTCACCAGTGCCGGGAGGATATTACCCAAGCTCAACTCATTGGGGAACTGTGGGCGCAATCAATCACAGGCGGACAAGGCCTGTACTACAACTGCAATCTCGACGCCGATAAAAAATACCGCTACAACGCCATGGGGCCTATCGAGTACCACGACTTTGAGAAACAGCGAGGGCTTGACAAGCTGGCTCGCTACCTGACCAAGATCGATGAATACGCGGCCATGCTGGTCACTGGCCGTACCTTTCAGACCAGCCGAATGCCTACTCCGCCGGAGGGGCCTCGTGTCGGTCGCCCTCGCCAATCGGAAGCGGCCTGGTCTTACGGTGGCATTAACCCCCGCCGGAAAACCTAGCCGATGTTCGCCTATGGTATGAGTCCGTCCGGCGACCACGTAAAAACTCCCTGATATTTGACCTTCGCCTGAGTCGATGGCCGGAAATCATCCCAACTCGGCATAACGGCCTGCCCTCCTGAGGAGCAGGCCCTTTTCGTTGATTCACTTGGAGATCCATGATGTTCAGTCGTCCCTTTCCCCAAAGCACTCACCCGCAAGCCAGAAAACCGGCGGTGGACGATTCACACACCCGGTCTCAGCTGTTGCCCCGGCAAACGGATTTCACACCACAGGAAGAAGCTGATGTTCGCCTGACTCAACTGGAGGCAAACGAACCCAAGCGCCGATTGATTCGGGACGCCCGTGTGCTGTGCAAGCAGCGCAAGATTACTCAGGGACAGATGGCCGATGAGATCGGGATACCGAGACGTACACTAGAAGAATGGCTGCAGTTTCGGCGAATGCCGAAGTCGCCTGGAGAGACCTTGATTCGTCGTTGGGTGGAGACTTATTCAGAAGATTTTTTCAGATCCACCTATTCGACCCAACTTCCGCTCTCTCGACCTGCGGACATGGCATTTAACCGAATGAAACTAGCCGCTGATTAAAGGCCAGGCCAGGCTGGCCGGCAGTGCTGCGTGTTTTCATACTTCGCTACGTGATTGCGTAATCGCTAGCCGATATATGTCCATTCAATGAAATCCTTCCGCTTCTCGTAAACTGCCTTGAGCACATCTTTAAGAGGGGATGAGCGATTAGATACGTTGATCACAAGCGTGTCCATCGCTCGGGTCATCGGGATCATGGCCCATTGAGCGGCAAAAGCTGCAGCCAGGGCTTCCTTCGTATCAAACAAGCTGCCATGTTCATCAGGCGCGTCCATTCGCTGCTGATACTTATAGTCATAAAAGTCGTCGAAAGCGTAATTGATAACCGCCCAGCCTTCGAGGCCTCGACAGGAATCGTACTGCACAATCCTCAAGGCATCGCGTGCGGTCGGATATTGCTCCCTGACATCAACCGCGGTGGCATCCCACACAAGCCCGCCATCCTGGTGGATAGCACGTCCAGGGATGGAATAGCTACTCTCACCGTCACGGTAGACAAGAGAGGGTGGCACACACGCTAAAAGGTCAACGGGATAGTTACCGAGCTCCTCAGCTTCGGACCTCAGTCTTTCATAGATTTCGAGGTCACGGTTCATATCTCCTTCAACGATTAGCACGCGGCCGCCATTAGCATCGGGGTTTGGCTCAAGGTCCCAACTCTGAAGGTCAAAAACATCTGCGCAGTCCGCCACGAATTGTGCGAGATTGGCTTTCATGCGCAAGCAACGCCTGAGTCGCCTTGGCCGGAATTTTTCCCGAGAAAGACCTGCTCGCCAGTCTGCCACCGAATCCCGCACATACTGGTCGACGCCATCGGCAATGACGATGTGCTCCGGCGGATAAATGGCACGGAGAATGTCTATCTCATTGGACGGCCAGTCCTGGCCTTCGTCGACGAAGATAACGTCCCACGCGAAGTCATCAGCCTGCTCTTCAACAATTTCCGCAAGGTCCTTCGCGGAAACTGCGCCGCTTCGAAGATAGTCGATAAGGGCTTCTTTGTGCCTTTCGTAATGCTCGAGAAACGCTTCATCGGTTCCGATAATCCCGAGTTCGCGCATGACGCGGCCTATGAAGGCATGGACAGTGTTAATCGCAATGCCCCCCTTCTCCAGGTTTCGCGGCACTCCAAGCAGCGCCATCGAACGCCGCATATCAGCAACAAGCGCTTTATTGTAGGTGAGCACCAATGACCGCATACCCCTGTCATCGAATGCCCGATAGGCCATCTGGAGCAGTATCACGGTCTTCCCGACGCCGCCGCGCCCGCGGATGACGATTTGCCTATTACCAAGATCGTCGAGCCAATCCTGTGACAGCGCAGCCTTTACGATCCGGTCCATCCGCCGGCGATCGAGCGGCGTCGGCTCTAGCGTTTTCAAAACACTGGCGTCTGGCGCAAGGATTGCCTGGAACTTCTCTTCAGGGCCAAAACTAATGGTGACATATCGGTTAGTAGCGGCGGGTCGAGAAACCTGGCCAAGGATGTTCAATATCTTTTCGAAGCTTGCGTCGATCCCGAAACAGTTGTGCGGCCTGTCCGGTAGGTCGGACTCCCGCAGTCCCGTGAAGAAAATTAGTTCTTGGACGTAAGGGCTTGGAAGCCCAGCACGTCCCAGGTAGGACTTGAGTTCGAAGACCTGCTTAAATGCTTTCTCAGTCACGCATTCCCAACCTCGGGGATACTTGACCGAAGCAACCTTGTCCTCAAATTTTACACCCGTTGCGTCATGGGACTTCACCTCGATGACCAGTGCGAAGTTCTTGACTGACGCTGCCTTTGGCACAAAGGGCTCGCCATCTCTGGGATAGAATTTATGCTCAATGTCAAAGGCACGCGGCGCAGAAAAATGTCCAACCACGAAGACGTCAATATCTTCGATCCGCTGACCATAAAGCTTCAGGCTGACGAAGATCTTGACGTGATCATCGGGATGCTGGCTGAGGTCCGGCCAGAGGTTCAGAAGCTGCTTGCGAATATGCAGTGCCGCTTCGTATTCTGGCCCTTCATTTGCGCCCACTATTTCGATCATGTAGAGGTTTCCCCTGGAAGCGTGCCATCGGATTTGCGCTGTGCTTTATCGACATCTAACCGAACGGAATCATCCACGCCTTCAATTCCGCAACTGCTCGAGGATCTTCCGACTGACTGCAGGAAGATTGCCGCGCACTTCGAGTTCATTTGGGGGGGCGATTACGAAGTAGTCGGTGGAATTTTCACGCAGATCAGCTACGTTGGCGTCGGCTGGATGGCCGCTAGTCAGGGGTCCGGAAAGCGCAATGACAAACTTCTTACCATCCCTCTCGGCAAGAATGGGAACATTGATACTCTTACCCTTACCGTAGGTCACGGTTGCTCCAGCTATAAAGCTAACAGAGCTATCACATCGGCGCTGTAGGTCGTTTAGCAGCAATTCTGTCGAACTCTCAAGCCGTTGTGGATTAAAGCCGTGATGCTGGCCAGTCAAGAGGTACTCCAACAACTCGACCCCGACATGTCGGTCAAGGAGGCGATGCTCAAGCTTGTTCTGGAAGCTCCTAAGACAACGGTAGCACGACGCGTCGCAGCCCTCCGGACAGTTTTTAAGTAAATCTAATGCTCGCTGAAACAGTTCGCTACCGCGACTTGCAATTTGTGTCGCAAACCCAGCGCCACCGGGAAGAGTGTCATAGAGAAAGATTTCAATTTCCTTTCCCGACTTACCGGCTGGTGTAGGAGCCGGACGGAATTCTGCCATCAGTTCGCCAGGTTCTATCTCAAGCAGTTGACCGGCCGCTTTCGCAAGTGCTTCACTTACCGTCCGCAGGGCAACATGTGTTGAGGAATGGGCAGGCTTTAGTACGATAGGCTTTTCCACACGCATGGAAAAGAGTGCGATATCAGTGATGAAGTCAGTACCCAGAACAAGGTGACGTGTCGGACTTATACCCTCGCAAGTCTGACTGTCGTCAGCCTCCGGGAACGGCTTACGGTGTGGGCCAGCAAGGGTTGGTGTCGAGGTCGAACTAGCTTCAATGCACCCGCATTTAACACAATAGGTGTAACCTTCATCCTGAGGCCCCGAATTCGAGACTAGCAAATGTTTCCGCACACTTAAGCTTCGTATATGGTCATTGGCCTTCAGCCACCCCTCGCCCTCGTCCGGTGTATCCATGGTGAGCTTGGCGCGGGTGGCATAACTCGTCTCGGGAATCTCATCCGGCGATGTAACCTCCTCTTCGAATATGGGATGGGCGAATCCCGGAGGGCGCAGCCAGTAATGCGCTGGCCCGAAGCTTTCGCTTTCGCCGCAAGCGGGGCAATCCTCCGTATCGCCTCGAGCGACGTCACCTTGCTCAAATGTTTTTGCATACCCGCATTCAGAGCAATCCATGTAGAGCCGTCGAGACTTCCAGGCCTCGTCGCGATCATTCTTCATAACTGAATAGATCGCCCCTGAGGTGTAGCATTTCCCGGAGATCCAGACCTGTTTACCCGGCGCATACTGGGACAGTGCGACCGGAAGGCCTTGAGAGGGTGCAAACCTCATGATGTGGCGGTATGGTGAAGACCGGTCCCTATCGAAAACATGAAAAGTCGCTACGTCTGTTGGAAAAGCATAACGGGGGAGCTTCCCACGATAAAGCAACCTGTCGAGCAATTTGTTTGGCTGCGAGCTTTGTTGGGGCCTCTCTTCCCCAGGTTCGGGCGCTTCTTCATCTCCACCATCGTTCTCGTCCCCTCCTTTAGTCGAATCGTCTGAAGCGATAGCTTCATCTACGGCACCGATGCAATCATCCACAAAGCCGTCTAGAAGCGCCTCCGTGTTAGTGTCGGACAACTCGGAAGGGAGCCAGGCCGCAATGCGCTCCCGCAAGCGCGTTTCGTTCCCAGCGAGCCAAACTGCGAAGTCGTCACGGTTGAGAATCGAACCCGAGTTTCGGAAATCATCAACGCTACCGAGCACAGAGAACAGATCGTGTGGTTGATTTTCGTCGATCTCCGGAAGACGGTCCTGGTGGTAATTCTGAAGCAAAAAAGCGCGAATATGACGCCGAGCAATCTCCCGGTTGTTCAGCGTCAGCCTTGGATCAACAACCGCGCCGCGGATCATCTCGTCGGGCCTTGAAAAATACTGCTCGTCGTGGCTGTCTGCGCTACCGAATGCAATCACAGTAGCAACAGCATTGCCCCGGCGTCCCGCCCGGCCTGCCCTCTGCTGGTAGTTGGCCCGGCCCGGCGGCATGTTCCTTAGTGCTACTCCTGAAAGAGCGCCGAGATCAATCCCGACCTCCATCGTGGTCGTGCTGGATAGAATATCGATGGCTGCAGACCGTGCTCCATCACCGGCGCCTATCAATGCGATGTCTTGGAATAAGAGTTCGTTTTCCTCGGCCTTAGAAAATATGTCCTCATTCTGGGGAGCATTAAGCTGAGCTGTGTGCTCAGCTGCGATGAGCGCCATAGGCTGCCGCGGCGGGTCTGCAAGCGCTTCCATGACGGGTTTTCTGTAAAACCCTTTTCGCGCCTGGAAGACCTGATCGAAATCAGGATCAAGGGAGCTAACTTCTATGTCACCACAGTCGAGGCAATGGGCAAGGCCAGGTATTGGTCGATGTACTGATTTGCATCTAGCGCAGTGGACCCATTCGCCGTCGAACTGCAAGGTGAGCACGCTACCATTCAGATAACGGTTGCTGCCTTCCTTTGAGTTCGTAAACTCTTCAAGCAACGTCGGATGCCAATGGTCCCAAAATAGCTTTCGAGCTTTTTTTTCCGTAACGACATTATTCAGCGCCGCTATTTTAGATTTGGGCTTCCTGGACTGGATCTTGTACCCTTCCGGAGTACTCCCATCGATCCAGACCCCGGGTGAGTGCGTTAGGCCAAAACCTGTCCAGCAACGCATCCAAAATCGTGCCAAGGAAAGTTTTGCTTCATCGGTTTCAGCTATGCCCGGAATTGACGGCAAGGCTGTGATGCTCTCTCGGCTTTCCTCTCGTTCTTGGAGAGACGCAAGCGCAAGCGTTTCCATGCCGTAAAAGCGGTCAGATAACGTTTTGAGCATGCTGCTCAGGAGCGCTGCCGGCGGCTTCTTCGAACGCAGTTTCAAAAGAAGTTGTAGGAGCTTAGCTGGGTCCTTGTGGTCGCCTTTGGCAAATGCCTTTTCAACTATCTCTTCGGCTTCAAAGCTCTCATGATCGTGCAGCTTAGGACGCAACCTAACGTTGAGTTGTTTGGATGCAAGCAGCACTCCCAGAAAGAGATCGTCAAGATTAAGGTAAGGCCGCAGTGAATCCTGGTCCTGTAGCCATTTGAAACCGGCTATGATAAGTGGTCGGAGAGAGTCCCGTTCTGAGTACATCTGAACATTGGGAGCTAGCCTCGCGGCGACTTGCCGGGAATCGGAAAAGGCAAGAACCTTTCGACCGCGCAGAGGAGCAAATCGCGTGGCTTCTTGCGGTCCCGGAGGCTGAATCTGAATCTGCCTGGTCAGCAATGCCTGAAACGGCTGATCCCCTTTGGTCTGGTGGTCCTGAACGTAACTTCTCCCAAAACGAGCAGTCTTTCCACAAACAGCGCAGGGTACGAACTTGCCAGGAGGTTCCTGCCCCACATCGTCTTGCTCTTCGTCATCGTCTTTGTTGCGTATCAACCTGTCCTGCCTGACGTAGACTGTTCGCATGCGCGGTCCGGTGTTATGCGTGTTGAGCTGGCCCGTTTGAAGATCGTAGTCGGCAGGTTCCGCCCACTCCTCGTGCGCGGGCTCCTCCAGAAGGAGGTCTAGGGGCTCTAAAGGCGTGGATTCTCCGTCGGCCATCCGAAGTGATTTGCCCGGCTCCGCCCACAAATCTCGCGGTTCGTCGACGTCATCTGTATAGGCGCGAGCGTATGCTGTACCGCAGTTCCGACACGTAAAGAGCTCTAATACGCGGGCGCCGCAATCGCATTGGTCCAAGGGCTGCGAGTACATTTTGCCGCAAATACCGCCTCGTTCATCATCTGAAATTTCGCTGCAATCTGGGTCCATACAAATCCAGAGCCCAGGTAGCCCACGGAAAAAATTGTGAACGCGACAAGGCAGGAGGCCAGGTAATCCAGGGGCCGACCGGGCAACGCTGCCGAGTGCTAGGAGCACAGTTAAGGCTTCTTCGGCTAGCTGTACTGGAACGTCATCATTAAAAAGGAAACTACTGAGTTCGGCGATGGGTTTCGCTTCCTGCATCGTGACATTTACCAGCCTGCCCATTGGACCGAAATCTTGGAGGGCTTCAAAAAGTGCCTGTTCTGTGGAGTCAAATTCGACAACACCGCGATACTCAAGCAGCGGGTTAATGGCTCTCGCCCGTGCTTCCTCAGAGCCTTCTTCGTAGAACTCGTGCAAATCGACGGCAGAGAGAACTTTTGCATCGGCCAAAGATCCGAAATCATCGTTCTTCTTAAGGTCGAGAGTTCCCTGCACTGGGATAAATGTGTCAGCCGGAACACCAGTAAGTTGAGCGCCGAATTTAGGTGCATAAGTGTGGTCACTAAAGCTCGCTGTGGCGCATATGATCTGTAGGCGCTCCTCTGAGATGCCGAGCCGGTCGCGCAACCTCCGAAGCAGAAGGCCTACCTCGGCCCCGGCAGCACCACGATAAAGATGGGCCTCGTCAAGAACAACAAGGAAGGTCTCCTCAGGGTTATTACGGAGCCATTCCCGTGTCTTGTCGAAGATTGGCCGCTCGATCGGGCGCATCAGCATGTATTCGAGCATCGAGTAGTTGGTGACGAGCAAATCCGGAGGCGCAATCTGAACTTCGTGGCGTGTCAAAAGTTCTGAATCATCCGGTAACGTGATCGCCCTTACGAAATCACCTGTATTCCGATCCTGCCATTTGGTGCCTTTCTGTCCAAACCAGGCCGAAAGATCAGGTTTGGCAGGCCATTTACCTCTTTCTCTCAGGGCTTTAAGAAGGGCCTGTGCTTGCACTCTTTCACCGGAGTCGGCACTGTTTGTGAGCCGGAGAATATGAACGTAGAAGTCGTCGAAAGCCTGAAGCCTCCCAGAGTCTTTATCCTTAGTGCGGACCCCAGCATATGGGGTCCGACTAGTGTAGCGGGCGAAACGCGGCGGCCGCCCACACCATGATTTAAAGGAATCTACGAGTCTCGGGTCACCGAATAAACCACGCAAACGCCCTAATTGGTCGTTTACAAGGGCGTTCATGGGGTACATGATAAGCGCCCGCATGGCAGGTTCTCCAGCGAAGGAAGCAGGTTGTGCTTTTGCTTCTCTGGCAAGCTTCCCAAGGATCGGAAAAAGAAACGATTCGGTCTTACCGGAACCAGTGCCGGTCATGATGACTAAGTTTTTGCCGTCAATGAGACTGCCTTTCAACGACTCGCCTTGGTGCATGTAAGGCGGATCATAGACAAGCTTGGGAAGATCGCCTTCCGGTGCGCTCAGTCTTGTGAAAAGTTCAAGCGCAGCATCGGGCAATGCGTCCATGGCTTCAAATCTCTCACCGGGTTTGTACCTCGGCGTCGACTCTAGGTAAGGAATGCGATAGATCACTCCGTCGCGGTTCAACAACGCTTTCCTCTGCGCGATAAGCGACGGGGCGCTGATGTGGTAGGTCGCTTCGATGTAATCTTTAAGAGCCCCGTGCAGGTTATCGATCGTTTGCTTTATTGTTTGCATTAGTTGCTCCATCCGTCATTCGTGTCATCAAGGGGCTCGAGCCACAAGTTCTCTCTAAGGAATTCTTCCTCCTGCCCGGACTCGTTTACCGGAATCTCGTATGCGAAAAGACTCCTGTCACCGGGACACCTTCGACCGAGAACCATGAGGCGCCGCTCGGACCAAAGAGGTAATGGCGAATAGAAATCAAAACGGCAGACGCTGCCCGCGTCCCTTCTTCGGTAGCGTTGTGGCTTTTCATTCTCCCGGTCAATGGCCATCTGCAGGTGCCATGCAAAATCGCACGCACGCCAGCGGTATGTGCCGACTGGTAAGTCGATTATCCGTACCAATGTGCCGACATTGAACTCAGCAAAACACCAGGTCGGAGCACCAAATTCCTGGGGCCGACGCGCGATGACCGTTCCTGTCTGGTTGCTTGGTTCGACCCAGCGCCCGCGATAATAAGTAGGCTTTGTCTTTTGATCAATCACTTCTAGACCAGCAACTGGTGGGCATAGTGGTTCGGCCGCGAGGCGCTGTCTCGTCTTTTCCAAGAATTCGGTCGCCGACTGTAGCTTAGGCGATTTCAGCCAGATGGATTCCGGAAGTCTGTGAAGGCCCTCTGCAATCAGGATCTCTGCAAGGTCTTCATAAGGCTCCGGTTCGATTAAGCGGGTACCATAGTTATGAACCACCCGTCTGCTCAATTCCTCCGAAAGGAAGCCGTCATGGTCAGGGACGATACCGGTAAGAAACATGCCTCCGCTCTTCCTTTCAACAAATGCAGGAGGAGATGTAAACACCCAAGTCCCCTTTGCCTCTTTGTCTTCTATGGTCACGTCAGAAAGTTCTAAAAGGTCGCCAGCGACGATCAAATCGTCGGTTAGTTCTTCGATACGTGAAGAGATCTCGTCAGGTCTATCATGCAAATAGGCAAGGCTTTCGTTGAGCGAATTACGGAGTGTTGTGCGTGAGCACGGGCATAGCATCCCCGCCGTTCGCCTAAGAAGTGCCGTGAGAAATAAATCGTTGATCTCTGGCTCTTCACATTCAATGCCGAGAACAGCGCGGCAATAGGAGACGACGTCCTGAGGATGAATCTCAGCGATCATAAATTGGCCTCTGGGAAGAGCGTTGGTTGCCGGCCGGTAGCCGTCATTCGGCTGAACACAGCAAGTCTTGCTCCCCGTATCAAGTTCTTATAGGACTGCGCGCGCCGGACAAGATCTGGGAGACTCTCCGGATACAGCGACGGCAATGAATGCGGGCGACTCGCCAAATCAATCACAAAACGGCAAAGCTCTTCATCGAAACAAATAGCAAATCGCTTGGAGAGTTCAAAATACCATGCTGAAAGGGCATCCTGACCGCCGATCACCTGAGGGGCCTTCAAACGCACGGCACTAGCAAAGCCGCCCTTTTTTAAGGCGAGAGTGTGGAGACGATCCATGTAGTTGGCTACATCGCCTCCACTGATTAGTTTCTCCTCCGTCCGGGACCAGTCCCATCCAGCCATCATGCCTACGACACCTAACATCAGCCTATTGGTCACCTGAAGGCGCCGGGCACCGGCAAGATATCCAGTGACACGTGCTGTATACCAACAGCGGAGTTCTTTCAGAAGCTCGCAAATGGCTTGCGGCTCACGAGAAATGTGGCCATGCGTGGGGTGAACACCTAGGCCTCCGAGGCCGCCACCAGTCAGCCCTGTACTGACAATTACAGCGCTACGATATTCTGGGGTCTTAGCGAGAAATAGTCCCCCGGGGGACTCTACGGGTCGACCCTTGAGAGCTTCGCCTAAATCCAAACGTTGGCCGTCGCGTGGTTGTTCCATCTCAAAGAAATAGCATTCTGGCTCGACGCCCTCCTGGCCAGTTTCGTCGACGACCCGAACTGACAACCCCTCACCACTTTGGCGAATGACCCATCGCAGCGGGCGGACTTCGTGTTCGAAGCGCATCACGTATCGACCAAGGTCGCCGCCATCGAGGACGAGCATTCCTGACGAGGCTTCGAGATAGTCCCACTCACATTTTTCACGCTTCAGGAAATCTAGAAAACGCTTTTCCCATATAACTGGAGTGATCGGGAGCTCAAGCGGACCACACACTTGACGGTAAAAGGTTTCCTCCTCGCCGGCGCTCTGAAGAGCAACATAAGGCGTGACCCGCCGGCTTGGGGGCCCGAAGACAGACAACGCGCACTCGTTCTCCCAGAACGTATTCAATTCCGCGTCATGGGGGTCAACTGATACGATAAGGCCTGCGTGTGATGCGGAGCCTGGCATCCAAGGTTCAGGCTCCCGCACGCGAAGTTCAAGGTATCCTTCATGAGATGGCAAGCGATCATTTTTAACGCCCGAATGTTGCGCTCGAATGGTCAGAGAATGTCTACCCGGCGGGAGCTCAGACAGCTGTATAAAATTGGGATTCCCAGGGTTGCCTGCGTTTACCACTAGGCTTTCCTTTCCGTTGAGACTTATCTGATATGTCTCGACATGGTGGTCAGAAATGATGCCAATGCACGGTCTCTCAGTGGTCAACCATTCGCTTTTCCCTTCGCCATCCCACCGGCGTCCAGGAAATCCGGTCGGCCATACGCGAATTGTCCGCGCTAGCTCGAAACCCTTGTCTTTCAACCATTGTTCATACGCGTCAGACAGTTCTTGAGGAACACTAAAATAAACTGCATTAATATCAGAGCAATTGACCGCACAGGGTTCCATACCCTCCAATAAGTCTCCAGCCGGGCTCATTGAAACCACGATGTAATCATATCCAGGGCGAACGATACGACCGGTGATTCCCCTGGCGATACCATCTCTTCCGACGCGAAAGAGCCAGTATGGCCCTTTTTCCATTCGACATTCGTTTTCCAAAAGGTGAGCAACGGTGCCGTTCGGCTTTTCGAAGTCGACAAGAGGCCGCGCTGGATCAGGCCATTCCTTGAGAACGGCTTGACGTCGCCCTGCCAAGAGCCATCCGGCGGGTTTTCTCACGGAACTGCCATTTAGCAGGCAACGGCTCTCCTTGAGAAATTGACGAACGTCAGGGTTCAGAGCGGCAATGTCCTTAAAACTCGGTATGTCGATCTGAAGGTCCCACGCACCCTTGCCTTTGTAGCGCAACCAAAGATCTGGCCGGATATCGGGGCGCGTTTCCTTCTCCGAGTCTGCCCCACGCTCCTGCAAATCGCCCGGTGAACGAAACTCACCTCCCTTGCTGAGCCCCTTAAAGCGGCTCGACACCACTCGGCTGGTTTCCTTGATCCAGCCACGGGCGTTACGGATGGTCTCAAGGTCACTAACAATACGCTCGAGGGTAGCAGGCAGGAGCGGTTCTTCGCCTTCTTCAACCTCCTGTTGGTGCAAAAGAGCCAGCACAATGCGCCCAACCAGCTCTTCCTGTTGGAGAAACTGCTCGAAACGAGTGGATGCATCAAAAACGTTGGTCGCCAAAAGACGACCGATAGCCGTCGGCTCAATGGTATTTAGCCGAGCAAGTTGGAAACGAAGGACGTAGAGCGTTTGCGCGAACTGACGCTGAAGGTAACGCGGCAGGACGGCATGGGTAATCGGCCATGCGATAATTCGAAAATGTGATGCCCAAGTACCATACGGTTTGAACCCATTATAGTTTTTTTGAAAACGCGAAAACCACGCGGATATTCGGTAGCGGTCACGGTTATCCCAGCCCGGTGTAGTTTCTTCAAAAGACTGCCAATACTCGCCGCCTTCGTATGTGTATCCTCGCTCAGCAGCGTAAATTGTCCATAGCAACCAGTGAGCGGCGAGGCGCGACCTTTTGTTCAGTTGTGCCCGCAACTGCACACTGATCTCCTCCGTCGTTGCATTATCGAGACCGTGCTCTAATGCAAAAAGAGGCAACCCCGAGGCGGCGCGACTTTTCGAAAGCGCCTCAAAATGACGCTCCATTCGTTCTTGCCATTGGTCAAGGAAAACAGACATTTATAACTACGCTCTCTTGGTCGCACTCCTGGCGCTGGCAGACTCACATCGCAACGCATGGCCTTGGTTGCCAAACAGCTGGATAAGATTTTCGACAGTCCACTCACTGTATTCAGGCCGGCGCAATGCACGCGGCTTCATCCATCGCTCGATTCCGCGTTGTGCAACCTCTTTCGCTGACAACAGAGAATTTGTGTCCGGCACACCTTGACCGGTTTGCAGGATCGTCGCAGCGTTATCAGCAAGATGTGAGATAAACACTTCTCGCTGGACGCCGTGACGGAGCATGTTTTCTTTAAAGCCCAAAGCAGATAAGGCAGCCTTTGTGGTACGCAGGCGCCAATTCGGACCCTGGCCATAGCCATGTTGATCAGCATATATATGTTTCTTATCGCGCAGATAGTCTCTTAGTTCGACGAAAAGATCGTCCGGTATATGGAAGTGCCCCCACCCACCGGTGTAGCCGATGGATTCCAAATACTGGACTCCATCGAGTTTGAGACGGTTATAAACGGATGAGCGCCCCATTGATGAGGACGTAGTAACACAGAGGAGTCGAGCTTGCTTGCCTTTCCCAGAGATGATGCCTTTTGTCTCACCATATGCACTCGCGAAATCATCGTAGAGATCACGGCTACGCAGAAGGCAGGCTATGACTTTCCCCCCGAGTAAGGCATTGTAAGGCGGTATAGCGCCTAGGACATATGCGTCCATGAGATTGACGAGTCGTTCGCTACGTTCTTTAGAGTTCCAGCCAATTAGGTTGTCCCGGACGGCGAGGTTGAAAACAGGATCGCCGATCGCGATGAGCCCCATCAGCTTTCCGTTGTTTTCGTCCCAAACAAGATAGCGAAGTCTCCGGCCGAAACCATTTGACACGGGTACGGACCAAGTCAGCGAGGCTAGCCTAAAGAGGTCGCCGTATTTCGTACCGGAGGAAATACGTTCTATCACAGGTGATATTTTTTGCGGTTCTACGTCATGCCCAGAAGCAAAGAACCGCAGCAATCCAGGTGCCTTGCTAGCGATAAAGTCTTGGTTATCTTTTAGACGGTTCTCGCGCTGCAGACGGTGAAGGGAACGGACTACCTCTTTGCCCTCGCCCTCAATTGTGAGCTCACCGCTACTGGACTTGGTAAAGCCAATGCTGTGTAGGTGTCTACGAAGCTTCCGCTTAAGGTTAGCTTCCCGTGATTCGATATAGATAATAGGATTAGCCTCTTTCATCACGCGCCCATCTTTCCCATAAATGAAAATCTTCCTCAGCTTCTGACAAATCAACTACTAACAACGCTGGAAAGCTGATCGCCAGCCTTTAGCTACCGGCCTCAAACCTACCCTGCTTGCCAACTCCTGTGGCGGCCCCGTCGTGACCGTTCCTGGCACCCGAGTCATTTCACAAAAGAACACAGCCGTTCAGCGCCACTATAGATGAGCTATGTAGTACCTGGATGACCTGCTCAAATCCGACAACCCTGACTCGCAGCTTTTGCTTCAGGATAGAGTGGTTCGTGAATTGAGGACCAAAACGATGGGTCGAGGAGCAGTCGCGAAGCGCTAGCGGCGCACTTTGGAGCTTTCGAATACTGCACAGGGCGATCCCTTATCATTGTTCAATACAGACTAACCGCTAACTACCTGTTTTTCTACAGTCAACCCGCAGCGATTCCAAGTGCTAAATGAACCTCAGACGGTCCATACCGACATGGAACGAGCATTTATTTGGCAACGCCAAACCCAAGGGGCTTGGGCCAATCCAAAAAAAGCAGCCATCGTCATAGGCAAAAAATGTACAACCTGCTTAACCGTGAGTAGCAGGGGTCCTCCCTGGCTACTCACCTATCCACCTATGTTACGAGGCCGACTTAGCCCTCGCGAAGTTATCCTTGATTTTGGAAATACTAACCTGGTCCGCTTCGTCAGTATCACTGTCCAATGGCGGATAAAACTCTTCAGTTACTTCCGCAACCTCATCCTCGTCACACTCGAACATCGCATTGCCAAATCCCTTCGCAGCCGCCGTATCCAGCGCTGCCTGATCAAGCCCCTCCTCCTGGACCTGACCTGCTCGCTCCCTTGCTTTTGCCACAGCCTCCCGCAAAGACAAACCCTCTCTGAGAACCAGATCCACATAGTAGATCGGCGCCCGATGGCTTTGGGTCGTGCTTTTGCCCCGCAGCTTCAACTCCAACGGCATGTACGCCAGCAGACCACCAGAGACTGCCTGGTAGTAGCTCAGCCGGGCCGCGAGGGTGCGGATGCTGTTGTAGCTGGTCGTTCGGAAGATGAAAGTACCCAGGTCATCATCGTCACCAAGCTTCACGTTCAGGCGGCCATAGGGCTTGCACAGGCCACCTTTGCCAAATTCACAGAGCGTTGACCCCGGGCACGGCAAAGACTGCACTCCTGACTGCGTCAGACGCTTGCAGCTGTCGCCGTCACCTACGCACATGGGGCGTCCGCTCCTGCGGTCGAACATGGTGTATTCCGCCCGCAGGTTCAGGTCGGCGTCATTGAACAGCATCCGTACCGGAATAGTCCGTAGCTTCCCATTGGGTGCGTCCTCTCTCAGTTCTTCGTCCATGGGGTGCAGCTTCCATCCGCTCCTCTCCTGAACCTGAGAGGTGATGGTGAACTGGTCGTCCTTTTGTGGCAGCCGGATGCCGTTCTTCTCGACTACCCGACCAATACTTATACGCCCCAACACCGGAGGCGTGATGGCTAGACCTTTAATCATGCTGGTTCTCCTAAGGAAAAGGGCCACGGGGAACTCCCCCGTGGCCAATGGCGTATTCATCCTTGAATCAGGAATCGACGGCTTCCTGGCTTGGTAAGCGGGTACCGGTCCAGAAGCTCCGGCTGGTCGTTCAGTAGCTTCTTCACATTCAGACCAACGGAATCCTTGCTCCGCTTCCAGGTAACGCACCCACTTGGGAAGATCGCCCTGGATGCTTCGCCCATCTGGGACTGGATGCGCTGCTTCAAGAGAGACTCGGCAGCGCCCAGCGCTTCCATCTGTGCCCTGACAGCCAGTAGTTCATCAAACGCATCCGACAGATCTTTGCTCGGGGTCAGATCGATGGTTTGCCCTGTGTCCCGGGCATAGAGGCTTCGTAACGCCCGCTCGGCTGAATCGGTACCATCTGCTGGCGGTGGCGTGTCCGTTTCCACGAAGTCCCAGAACTGTTGCTCCAGCACGTAAAGCGCCTCGATGAGCTCCTCGTTCCGCTCAATCCGGTAGATTTTCAACTCCTGGCCACACAACAGAACGCAGACATCAGCCGCCTGTTTGCCGGTGACAGCCAATTGATGTTGAACCTGGCACTGGATGTAGTCCGGCACACCCTCTTTCCACAAGCGTGAGCCGAACTCCCCTGCCGTTTTGCATTCGAGAATCTGAACCTCTTCATCGGACACCACGGAATAGTCCAGGTTGGCCAACATCCAGTGCTTGCCCGGATCAGGATGCTGAAGCACGGCATTCACCCGGCGCACTTTTCTGCCGGTCTGCTGGCTGTACTGATCAGCCACGATCGGCTCGAGGATTTGGCCCCAGTACACGGGCGAACGGGGGTCGTCGGAATCCGGCTTAGACAGGCCGCCGTCCCGACCGGTCTTGATCATCCAGAGTTCGAGCTGCGACTGGTACGGGTTCATGCCAACCGCTGCGGCTGCGTCACTGCTACCTATGCCTTGCTTGCGGACTCTCAGCCATTCGTCCCGACTCAGGCCCTTGGTAGAGACCAACCGCAAGGCTGGTCGTTGTTTCTCGATTGGCTTTGCGTTCATGTCCACGATATTTCCTCCAGACATAAAAAAAGCCCACCAGAGCTCGGGGCTCCGGTGGGCTTTATGAGGCGTTTTGATTTTCGGGAAGCCGGTTAAGCCACGAGGGACATGGCCTGTTCCAAGGCTCGACTCTTAATAGAAGCGCCGTTTCCGAACCAGGCTGAATCCAGCCGGTGGTCAACGGTCTTGGCACGACGCTGGTGGTCGATGAACTCGGTAACGGCGTTCATCAAGCCATAGGCGGTGCCGTCTGACGACGCCAGGGTTGCGCCCATGCCTTCCCCTTCGTACAAAGCCAAGGCTTTGGCCATAGAGCGCTCGTTGGTCTTACCGACGCCATCCCGGGATTCATCCGTGAACAGCTTGAGGAAGTAGTTTCTGGCTTCGGTGCTCCGCACTTTCC
This sequence comes from Marinobacter sp. B-21, assembly GCF_056857895.1. Classification (NCBI taxonomy): domain Bacteria; kingdom Pseudomonadati; phylum Pseudomonadota; class Gammaproteobacteria; order Pseudomonadales; family Marinobacteraceae; genus Marinobacter; species Marinobacter sp. B-21. The sequence continues at coordinate 1,310 of NZ_JBSXNZ010000066.1, read as the reverse complement.
GCTCGCTCAGGAGCTTCAGCCGGTACATGAAGTCATCCCAGGCCGAAACGGATATGCCCAACTGCTTCTTCACCAGTTCCGCATCAAATGCAGTGTTGTGCTTCACCTTGACCGCCGTGGCAGTAGAATCCTTCAAGGCAACGGCGAGTGTGTTGTTGCAAACCACGCGAATGCTGGTGAACTGCGCAGTTGTCGCCATCGTTCCGTCACACGCGGTGGCCAGCAGCACGTAGGCATTGGTTTGGTCGTTGCCCTTGAGCACGCCGGACTGGCCAGTGCGGGCCAGCGCCCACATCTTACGGCCTCCCTTCAGCACCCCCGCCGTTTCCAGCTCAAAGCCGGATACCTCGGTCAGATCCCGATAGAACGCCAGGATCTCTTCTGGCTGGACCACCTTGAACCGGTTGCCAACAACCGACAGCGGCGCCTTGGTATCGGACCGGTACAGTACTTTGCTCTCCGGGTAGGACAGGATCTGCCCCAAACTTCCGGAACTATTGGTGACATAGCGCACCGGGCTTTCCTCAATCTGCCACTCCAGACCGGCCTGTTTCGCCCACACTTCCAGGGGCTCGTTTGAAGTCAGTTCATTCCCCAGGCCATGCCAGGGGGTTTGGCCTACATAGGCCATTTGCTCGATGAGATGAGCCATGATTATTCTCCTATGGGATTCGTGGGGTTAGCGGGGTTCGTTGCGGGTGTGGGGATCGCTGCTGAAGGAATAGCCGCAATCAAGACAACGGTGGTTGTCCAAAACGCTCTCATCCAGGATGTCGCCCAGGATGACGCCGGCGGACGCTCCGGTAGCGCCGCCCAACAGCGCGCCCACCACCGCACCACCGATACCACCAACCGTGGTACCCATGGGACCCGCCACGATCCCGAAGGCAGCACCTGCCCTGGCACCAGCGGTGGCAGCGGCATAGCCGCCGTAGGTGCCGGCAGACGCGCCCACTACGCCAGCGGCTTTCTTGGCGTAGTTGTTCTTGCCAATCCGGGTGGACTGGCATCGAGGACATTGTTCGGACATTGGAATTTCCTCTGTGAAATGGAAAGGGAGGCACTTTCAGTACCCTGATACACAGAGGTGATATAGGTTTGAAAATATTTGAAATATTGATCGTGGGTTCAAAGCGAAGAATCGGGCTGCTTTTACTAGCGGCCGTTTCTAGCCCGGATGTTTCATAAACGCTCCAAATTGCCACCCAATCCTGCAGCCGAAACGTCCATCTAACCCGAACATGAGATCTGTTCTTATTAACTGGCCGGAGTTCGCCTCCGAGCAGACAAATCACCCGCTCCAATCGATT
>NZ_JBSXNZ010000065.1:0-135616 GCF_056857895.1 Marinobacter sp. B-21 | reverse complement strand
TCTTGCCAGTTTGAGAGCGTCTGTTGCCATGATGCGTGCAGGTCAGAATTGACCATAGGATTCCTCCTCGATTTAAAGAAAGGAATCAATGTGACAAATCCTGGGTTTATGGAACAGGTGCCGATTTATGGGCGCTTACGTAAATGGCACGGCGCTTTCCACCCTGTTTGGCGCCTCCGAATATGGCACTCCGCCTGTCGCATCAGTCTCCAACGGCGGAGAACTTGCCCCACACGGAATCTTCGATACCTACTATTACCAACTCGCATTCAGTTTTGCCGGCCTGCCCACAATTGCCTCCTACAACGTCCAGGACGATACGGCTGGACCTGCCGGTGAGGAGTTGTTCAAGCAGGTATTTCAGATCGATGCGTCATCACTGGCAGGGGGCTACGGTCTTCATTTTGATCTCTATACCTACGGCGAAACTAATGGCCAAAGGACGGCAATCACCGACTTTGCTCCCTTCTCTCATGATGCCGCCTACTGCGTCGATCGTGATTGTGGGCCGGTAAAGGTACCTGAACCCTCAACCCTGGCGCTGTTCAGCATAGGGCTAATGGGACTCGTTGCAATACGGCGACGTATAAGAACCAATTAGTGTCGGGTTAATTGACACATTAAAGCTCACAAATTTCAAAGGCCCTGCACTTGGGACCTTTTCTTTCAAGTGTACTTCCGCACTCCGTTTCGGGCGGTTTGGGGCCTCCTTTCCTGTGCCAGCACCTGAGCTCAGCCGCGACTAATCCCCTTAACAACATTGTAAGCTGAATATCTTCTCCCAGAACTACACGCACTTACGTCTTCCCTCTTGCAGTGCTGGTTCTAAAGACGTTGTTCGATGTCAAAAAAGCCAACGTCCTGAAAAGACAAGCCACATACACTATTACCCGAACCACCTGCGTACCAGCCGTGCGTCAGGGGCCGGGCCTTGGCCCGAGCATAAAAACAACGAAGTAATGGAGTGTATCAATGGCTATTTCCTCCCGGCTCTCAGTACGGGCCCTGTCCGTCGCCATCGCCTCTCTGTCAGCAGGTCTCTCTCTCCCGGCAAATGCCAGCATGGGCAACCTCGGCACCACCTACGGCGTCATGCCGGTGGATGTGGCAACCGCCCAGTCGCTGTCCATGTTCAACGATCAGGTATCCGCCACCTACTACAACCCGGCCTACCTGACCAAAGACGAGCGAGGCGAGCTGACGGCCGGCATCCTGCACTCAGAGCAGGAACTGCGTTCGGCCAACCCGAACGCCAATGGCGATGTGCTTTCCAGCTCACCCAGCCAGCATGTGCTGATTGGTATGAAGACCAACCTTGGCTCGCTGACCCGCTTCAAACATCCGATTTATCTGGGCTTCATCGCCGGTGTCGAGAAGTACGGCAAGGAGATGCTGGCGTTCGATTCGCAGACCACGGAAAGCGGCCAATTCCTGCAATATGGCAAGGAGCCATTGTTCCTGAATATCGGTGGCGCAACGCCTCTCTGGCGCGGGATTTCCGCCGGTGCGTCGGTGAGGGTAACGCTTGATGCCACGGCGAACCTGGATGCTGTATCCACTCTGGGTGGCGAAACCACTCGCGAGCGACTTGCAGTCAATGCCGAACCTTCCCTGAAGACCATTCTGGGCACCAGCATTGATCTTGGCAGCACCTTTTGCCCGGAAAGCGATTGTTTCTTTCAGGGATGGGAGACGGCTTTTACCTACCGGACCAAATCCTCTGCCTCAACCACGGTCGACTCCAACATTATCGTGACCCAGACCATCCCGGACCCGGGCCTGAGTCTTGCGGTCTCTACCATCGATTCTTTCCAGCCGGAGACCTTCGGTTTTGGCGCCCAGTACAGGGGCGACAGCTGGCGTATCGGCGGCAGTATCGAAAAGCAGAACTGGTCGGAGCTTGAGCAGCAGTTCGCTGGCGACACCATTAAGGATCAGGGCTCCGTGGCACCTGGTGACCGGATTCAGTTTGATGACATCCTGATTCCCAGAGTGGGCGCCGAGTACGCACTCAACAAAAACTTCTCCCTGCGCGCCGGCCTTGCCTATGAGGAGTCACCGCTCAAATCCACCCGCAACCCGGAGATCAACTATCTCGATACCGACAAAATTGTCGTTGGCCTCGGTCTGAGTGCCACCTATGACCGCACCCGCCTGTTGGCCTATCCGGTACGCCTGGACATCGGCTACCAGTACCAGCAATTGCAGGAGCGGGATTTCACGCTGGTGGATTTTGACGACAACGAAACTTCCGTAACGGCGGACGGCGACGTTCATGTTGTCAGCGGCTCTGTCACCCTGAAGTTTTAAGGAGGGTTTGCCATGAATTACAACAAGACACTGGCACTGATTCCCGCGTTGCTGCTCGCGGCCTGCGGCGGGGATGAACAGACCATGAACGAGAAAACCACTCCGGGCCTGGTGGTTTACTCCTATCCGGCAGATGGTCAGACAAACGTCAGCCCGAAAACAGATATCGTGCTCCGTTTTAACCGCCGTATTACCGATGAAGATGCGGACTTGCAGACCAAAATCCGCCTGGCCTCCGGCGGGCAGTCCATACCTTTCTCCGTAAGCCGGATTGACGAAGGCAGGAGCCTGAAGTTATCACCAGCCAGCACTCTTGACGCCCTTCAATCCTACACTGTGGTTTTTGACCAACCACTGGCGGCCGAAGGTGGCAGGCAGATAGCCACGCCAAACGCGGTTGGTGAACCCGGCATCCAGTTCGGTACCCGTAACGCCTTTTCCGGAATCGCCGGCCTGGCCAACTCCGCCGAAGGCTTTGACGTGGCCTGGCAGGTGCCAGCCAGCGGAACGCCGTTTGAAGCGATGAATTTCTCGACCTTCCGGCTCGCAATGACCCACCCTGTTCATCCTGACTGGAAGAGTCTGGGCGGTTCAATCGAGTTGCTGGACGAAAGTGGCGAGGCCGTTCCAGCAACCGTTCTGGTCAAAGGCAACCGGATAACCGTCGATCCGTGCGTGGCCGAAGATCCCCGGGAGTGCGGCAGCAAGAATGATGTTCTCGACACAGGCCAGACTTACACCCTCCGGCTCAACAACCTCGCCAGTCAGATCCGGCCCGAGGGTGAGCGACTCAATCGCGAGTTCAGCTTCACACCACGGGATACCGGCCCGACCGTGGTCCTCCAGCAATCGGCAGTGGACTCCGGCCTGGCGGCAGGAGAAACCGAAGAGACCGCGACCCGGTCTGCACTGAACGGCCAGATCATCAATGGCGTTACCCTGAACTCCGTTCTTCAGGGTAATGCCGGGCCGTCCCAGCAAACCGGGGACCTGTTCGCCGAGTTGGCTTATGCGCCGGCTTTCGACGCCGATGAAGCACTGCCGTTGCGCATTGCCCGGGGAAGCGTTCTGAACAGCACCAGCCTGGATGTTCGGGTCGGCGGCAAGGTTCCGGTTCTGGATGCGGCCACCGGTGAGCTCCAGACCACCGGCAACATCAAGGTCACCATGTTGTCAGACGCCTCCGGCTACCTCAGCCCCAACCCCTACACTGATGATATCAATGCCCCCCGGCACATCACGCTGTTTATGGATGTTTCCATGAACACTGAAAATGCACAGCCCAACGCGGCTCTGTCCCAGGACCTGATGGGCGTGGAATTGCGCGGTATTGCCCTGGTGCAGGATGGCGTTCTCACTATCGATGCCATTGGCATGGTGGAACCGAACCTCCTGGGCCAGGAATACACTGACTCAACCATCGCGTTCCACCTCGAAGCCGCCACCGATGCCGACTCAGTGCTTGATGCCGAGCTGCTCCGGGAGCTGGACAGCACATCGCCAAGCCTGGTGAGCTGGATGCCCGGCGGTGAGACCGCCATTCCGGATACTCGCCAGTCCATGCAGCGCCCCGGCGACCCTGTCATTCTGTTCTTTGACGAGCCACTGGCCCCGGATTCCATTGAGACAGGCGTCTCGCTGTTTGCAGATGGCATTCCTGTAGATGCCCTTGAGACACGCCTGGACGGAACCGCCGTCATTCTCAATCCGAAAGATGGCCTGAGCCATGGCGTTGACTACGAAGTGGTGATTGATGGTCTGACCGATCTGGCCGGCAATCCGGCCACCACAGTGCCACTGCAGTTTTCACTGGATGACATTGGCGGCTCATCTGTGACCCGACGCCCTGCCCTGGCCCTGACAACCTATCCGGGCTATCCCTGCGAGACCGACCACAGCCTGCTGGATCTCTCCGCTGGCGTATTGGGACAGTGTTATTCGGATGGGGGTGTCGGTGACGTGCTGCCAGTCAGCACCATGCCGTCAGATCGCCCCATTACGGTGGTGTTCTCAAAGTCTATGGACCTGGAGTCGATTATTCCGGGCGACACCTTCGTCGTTGAAAAGGTGAGCCAGGCGTCAAATGGTTCCATCACGGTTCTGGAAAGCAACCTACCCGGCCGGCTCGAGAAGAGCCTCCAGCGAATCCGCTTCTATCCGGATCAACCCTGGGAGGCCGGCGCCCACTACCGTTACACCCTGAAGTCATCGGAAGACGCCGGCACCTGCACCAACGGAGCCTACACCTCAATTTGCGATTCCGATGGCCTGGCCCTGAAAACCGACCTGCTCGAAGGGTTGAATGACGGCGGCAACAACAACGGTCCGGACCACATGGTGATTTACTTCACCGGAGCCGAGCCATTGGACAGCGTGTTCGCGCCTCTGCGGAACCTGCCTGTTCGGGACACCAACGCCAACTTCCTGGTGGACTGCGACTCCAACACCAATCCGGACTGTCTTGAGCCTTTCGCCCATGAGGGCAGCGACAACGACGGATGGGCAGCCTCAGCCAACTCAACCAAACTGAGAGTGCGGAACAATCAGGCCTCAGCATCCCCTCCTGTGATCGTGGCCAGTACCGCCGATGCACGGGTTGGCTGCGAGACCGGTGAGCGGTGCCCGAAGAACAAGTTTATCTATCAGACCTACGCCCTGAATACCGAAGTTGTCGGCCCCGGTGTGTATGAGCCGACAGGCGATGAGGGGATTCTGGTGAATCTCTACCCCACCCAGCTTGCGACCACATCAATCAGTGTGTTCACAGAGCTGCGGGTTTTCGGGTTCATCCCGCTACAGGAAGAGTCCATCACCAATACCCAAGTCCTTCGTATGCGCTACACTAAGGACGACCCGGCCTGTTCCGGGCCCTCCTGCAGCCGCTCGGGCCTGATCCCCGGGGTAATTACCGAAGGCGACAATGGCCAGCCGGTGTTCAAGACCCGCGCCGAACTGATGCTCGATGCACCGGACATGGAAATACCGCTGGGCGGCCGCCACGATCTGTACGGCCGGGAATTCGTGCTCGAACTCGAGGGGAACATTACCTTCTTCGACGACGGCCGGATGCAGATTGAGCAACGAAACTCGAACCTGGTCGACATCAATGTCCGCGCGCGGGCCCTGGGAGTCCCTGGCGGAGAAATTGTGACGATAGATCTGCCCCTTCAGATCCCCGAACAGGGCGTCTACCTCAACTTCATCTCCAATCCGGTGAAGGAGATCCCAGCTGAGCAATAGAAGGCTCTGAGACCTGTGCACGAAGGGCCGGCCTGCGAGCTGGCCCTTTTTGCCTCTGAAACGACCGATCCTTATTTCCCCCTCCCGTCCATTTCCTGCTAATCTGGTTGCAAAATGAAACCTCAGCAGCCATGGCAACAGTCTCCGGGAGACCCCCTTCATGGAAAACGGCACCCACTACCGTACCTGTCACCTTTGCGAGGCCATGTGCGGTGTCGCTATTGAAATGAAAGACGGTCACATTGACTCCATCAAGGGTGATGAAAATGATCCGCTCAGCCGGGGGCACATCTGTCCAAAGGCGGTTGCGCTGCAGGATCTCCACGAGGATCCGGACCGTTTGCGGAAGCCGATCCGGAAAACCACGACCGGCTGGCAGGAAATGGACTGGGACCAGGCCTTCGATCTGGTTGCAGAAAAGCTCCACCAGACCCGTCAGGACCATGGCCGCAACAGTATCGGCGTTTACCTGGGCAACCCCAATGTCCACAACCATGGCTCCCTGGTTGCTACCATGCCGTTTTTGCGGGCGATCGGCAGCCAGAACCGCTTCTCGGCAACCTCTAACGATCAGTTGCCGCACATGCTGGCCAGCCTGGAAATGTTCGGGCACCAGATCCTGTTTCCGATTCCGGACATCGACCACACCGATTTGTTTATCTGCATCGGTGCCAATCCGATGGCGTCCAATGGCAGTCTGATGACCGTGCCCGATTTCAGGGGCCGGCTCAAAGCCCTGAAACAGCGGGGCGGGAAAATGATTGTGGTAGACCCCCGCCGGACCGAAACCGCAAAGCTGGCGGACCAATTCCATTTCATCCGTCCCGGTAGCGATGCCCTGCTGCTGATGGCCATGGTGCATACCCTGTTTAAAGAGAACCTGGTGGACCCGGGGCCTGCCGAGCGACTGGTGAAGGATGTTGATCTGCTGCGCCTGGCTTCCCTCGCCTTCACGCCGGAAGCGGTGAGCGCCCGTACCGGCGTTGCCACGAAGGATATCCGGGCACTCGCCCGACAGCTGGCCACGACCCGAAAGGCCGCCCTGTACACCCGCATCGGCACCAGCACCCAACGGTTTGGCGGCGTCGCCACCTGGCTCGCATACTGCCTCAACATTCTTACCGGCAAACTGGATATTTCCGGGGGTGTTCTGTTTACCCAGCCGGCCATCGATCTGGTGGAGCTCGGCGCCATGTCTGGCCAGAACGGTCACTTTGGCAAACGCCACAGCCGCGTGAAGGGATTGCCGGAGTTTGCCGGAGAATACCCTGCCAGCACCATGGCCGATGAAATGCTGACACCGGGCGAGGGGCAGATCCGTTCCTTTGTTACTGTAGCGGGCAATCCGGTCCTCTCAAGTCCCAACGGACGACGGCTTGAAGAGGCTCTCGGCGGGCTCGACTTCATGGTCTCGGTGGATTACTACCTGAATGAAACCACCCGCCACGCCGACATCATTTTGCCCCCGACCGCAGCCCTTGAGCGCAGTCATTACGACCTGATTTTCAACATGCTTGCCGTGCGCAACGTCGCCAAGTACAGCGAGCCCTTGTTTGATGCGGGCCCGGATACCCGCCATGACTGGCAGATCCTGCTGGAACTTGCCCACTGTCTTGAAAGACGCCAAAAAGGCGGGCGGTTGCCGCTGCGCTCAGAGCTGGGCTGGCGCACCTTCAAACAGATCGGCCCGGATCCGATTCTGGATCTGCTGCTGCGCGCCGGCCCCTATGGCGCAGACGTCGGCCGGGCACGCGGGGTGTTGCAACCGGCCGTTGATCTGATCATGGATATTCTCCCGCAGCGGCATCCGCTCAGGGGTCTGGCAAAACTGAGCCCCCTGAACCGCCACTGGCAGGGCCTGCCCAAGGGCCTCTCGCTGCACGCGCTCAGGGAATGCCCGAGCGGGGTTGATCTCGGACCGCTTCAGCCTTCGCTTCCGGATCGACTCTTTACCCGGGATGGCCGAATCAATCTGGCGCCCAGGCGGTATCTGGACGATCTCGGGCGTTTACACGACATACTGGCAACACCCGCTGACGACGACCTGCTCCTGATCGGCAGGCGCCATGTTCGCAGCAACAATTCCTGGATGCACAACAGCCAGCGCCTGGTGAAAGGTAAAGACCGCTGCACCCTGATGATTCACCCCAAAGATGCCAGCCGCTTGGGACTGCAGGCGACCGACTCGGCCAAAATCAGTGCAGAAACCCGGCAGATTGTTCTACCTGTAGAAATCACCGAAGATGTCATGCCCGGCGTCGTTTCAATCCCCCATGGCTGGGGTCACGACCGCGAGGGCACCGGCCAGTCAGTGGCGGCAGCCCATGCCGGAGCGAGCATAAACGATGTGCTCAGCGACGGTGACATTGATCCGCTCTCTGGCACGTCCGTATTGAATGGTCAGTCCGTTACTGTCAAAGTCTGGCGCCCCGGGCGACAACGGAAACGGGCCTGATCCATAAAAGGAGTTGATAATGCCTCAGTGGCTGCAGTGGAGTCTGATCATCACCGGCGTGATCGCCATCGTTCTGATGCTGGTGTTTATCCGCCGGCAGATGACTTTGCTCTCGGAAAACCGTAAACGACAGGCCAAAGCCAAGGAGTTCCAGGCAAACCGCAGAAAAGACATGATCCGCAGTGTTCATGTCATCGCGATGGCGATTGAAGAGGATCAGATCGAATATTCCGAAGCCTGCCTGCGGCTCAAGGGCCTGCTGGACCACATTGCACCAGACTTGCTGGAGCGGTCCCCTTTTCGGGTATTTCAGGAAGTGCACGATCAGTTGCAGCACATGCCCACCCATCGGGCTCGGCAGGCCACTGAGACAAAGTTTATCGAAAAGATGGACAAGGAACGGTTTGAAGTTGAGCAGAAACACGCTGACGAGATACGCCGGGCAGCAACCGCCCTTCGACACCATTCGTTTTCGCCCGACACCCCTTGAATGCTTCCAGCCACAACTGGTCAGACCTTATTTTTGTTATATTTTGTAACAGGACTCCCAGGACTCACCAGAATTTAGCCAAGAAAATCAATAAGTCCGGGAACCTTCAAAAACTGACGGCATGCTCATTCCTTTAAGGCGCATACGGTTGACTTTTCTTTTCCCTGGCAGAGTCTAAATTAAAGACAGGGCGGTCACCATCATCTGCGGTGGGAGCCGCCTCACATTGTTTTCTCCTGATAAGTTTGGACGACTCTGCAACAAGCGGGTGAACTTGCCGGCCTCGGGGCCGGCTTTTTTTGAGGCAGATTCCCGGGAACAGCGACCCGCTACTGGCTCATCATGCCGGCCATGGCCATTATGCTGTCCTTACTGTTGACCAGCTCATCAAACTGCTCCTCAACCTGCTCACGGTTAAGGCCCAGTTCCTGATAGAACGACTGACTGACCGCTTCCCCGGCACCCAGTTCCACGCCCCGGGCGGTTAACAACTGACGCCCCAGCCAAAGCAGCCTGGCGTATACGCTTTGGCCGCCATCGTAGGCCGGATTTTTCTGGTAACGGATCGCCAGGGTCACTTCCTCCGGCATGCCCCAGTTTTCCATCAGTTGCGCGGCAATCTGCTCCCGGGTAATACCGAGTAGATAGTGCTCGGTAACCGAGGAGTCAATATCCGGATTCACTTCCAGCGAACGACAGGCGAGCCTGAAATGCGGCGGAAATACCTGGGCAAGAACCAGGTGACCAAAATTGTGCAACAGACCGGCAAGGTATGCGAGTCCGAATACCGGCCGCTCTCCCCGGGGCATCATGCTGGCGAGAATGCCGGCAGACTGCGCCTGCCAGATGGCCTGCTGCCAGTAATCCACATAGCCGTCGGGATGATCCTGGGGCTGCTTGAGGGCCCGCCCGAGGGAAAGGCCCATGGCCAGGTTCATCACCAGATCAAATCCGAGTACCCGGGAAACGGCATCATGCACTGACTTTACCTGACCTGCGGCCGCATAAAACGAGGACGAAGCCCAGCTCACCACTTGGGCCGCAAGGCTGGGATCACTCTCTACGATGTCTACCAGGTCTCCCATGACAGCATTGGGATTAACCCGCAGGTGGATAATCCTCTGGGCGGTTTCAGGCAGCGGCGGCAATTCTAGCGTGTCTTCCAGGCGTTGCTGTATACGCCGGCCGGTAAATTTCTTGATAGCAGAATGCAGCTGATCCCTGTCCTTGCCATGGTCACTCAGGTTGACGGAGATGGACTCCGGCGCCACGGCGAACGAACGACGGTCGGCCTTGGCTGTCAGTGTCCGGAAGTCTTCCGCAGGCATAACCATCGCAAGGTTTTGCTCGCCCAGCTCAAGAGCGACTGCTGGCAAGGAACTAACGCGCTGGTCAACAACGGTCGGCCACCCGGTCAGAGACGGCAATGCTGGTAATGCCTTAAGTCCGGCTCTTTCCCGGACCCGGACCTGCTCCCGGCGCTTCATCAGCCGGAAATCACGGCCAAGTTGCTTGTTCAACTGCTCCAGATCGATCATATCCTCCTTGCGGCAGATAACCTGAAGGTTTCCCTGGCCATCACTGAGCAAAACCATGCGCAGCAGTTCGTTCTGGCTGGCCTGGGCAGCATCCCTGAGGGACACGCCCGCAGCGGAATCGCCCAGAGCCTGCTGCACCGCGACAGGTAATTCCATAAAGTCCTCCCGAATGTTGCTATTTTTTCTCGGATCGTCCGGATCTGTTATCACTGTAAATTCAGTATAGGGCAAGGAAATAACCCTGATGTTGACTGAACTCTATTTCCTGACCGCTTCCATACGCTGTCGGTCAGAGAACGGACTTTTCTACACGTCGCCATAGCGAATTTTATCGCCAAGCCAACGTCGTACCAGTGCCTGAACTATATCCGGGCGCGCCATGAGCCCTGGTGCCATCTCCCGTACTGGCTCAATCCAGCTCTTATCGCGCTCAAAATCCGCCAGGCGGAACTGCATCATGCCGGTCTGGCGGGTACCCAACACCTCGCCTGGCCCGCGAATCTCCAGATCCTTCTCCGCAATAAAAAAGCCATCCTGGCTATCCCGAAGCGCCTGGAGCCGGGCCTTACCATTAGCGGACAATGGCGGGTGGTACATCAGTACGCAAAAACTCGCCTGCTCACCCCGGCCGACACGACCACGAAGCTGATGCAACTGGGCCAGCCCGAGGCGCTCGGGATTTTCAATGATAATCAACGAAGCATTGGGAACATCAACCCCAACCTCAATCACCGTGGTGGCTACCAGCAAATCAAGCTCGCCCACCTTGAACTGTTCCATAACCGCCGCTTTTTCCTGGGCCCTGAGCCGGCCATGGACCAGGTCCACTTTGAGATCAGGCAGCCTCTCTGCCAGCTCCTGAGCCGTTACTTCTGCTGCCTGGCACTGCAATGCTTCGGATTCCTCGATCAGTGTACACACCCAGTAAGCCTGCCGTCCTTCCCGGCACGCACCGCGCACACGCTCAATCACGTCTTCACGCCGGCTGTCAGGAATCACAATGGTTTCAATCGGTTTCCGGCCCGGTGGCAATTCATCAATAACCGAGGTGTCCAGGTCGGCATAAGCGCTCATGGCCAAAGTGCGGGGAATGGGCGTTGCTGTCATGATCAGTTGATGGGGTGCCAACGCCCCACCCACGCCTTTCTCGCGCAGGGCCAGGCGCTGGTGAACGCCAAACCGGTGTTGCTCATCGACGATTACCAGCGCGAGCCGGTGAAACTCAACCTCATTCTGGAACAGGGCATGGGTTCCGATCACCACCCCGGCCTCACCGGACCGGACAACTTCCAGCGCCTCTTGCCGCGCCTTGCCTTTGACTTTGCCAGACAGCCAGGCAAGCCGGATGCCCAACGGCTCCAACCATGCCCGGAAGTTCTGCAAGTGCTGTTCTGCCAGGATTTCAGTGGGCGCCATAAGGGCGACCTGGGTGCCCGCCCCAATAGCCTGCAGGGCCGCCAGGGCCGCCACCACGGTTTTCCCGGAACCAACGTCACCCTGGACAAGCCTGAGCATCGGCAAAGGCTGACTGAGATCCTGCCGGATATCCGCGAGCACATGGCGCTGCGCGCCGGTGAGTGAAAACGGCAGGGAATCGAGGAAACGTTTCGTAAGGTCTCCCGTTGGCAGAAGCGGCAATGCCTCCCGGGCCTGGATCTGCTCACGCACCTGAAGCAGACTCAACTGATGCGCCAGCAATTCCTCCATCACCAGTCTCTGCTGTGCCGGGTGGCGCCCTTCCATTAACAGGTGCACAGGCGCATTGGCGGGAGGGGAATGCACCACCTGGAGCGCCTCGGTAATACCCGGCAGCTGATACTCGGCCAACAGCCCCTGCGGCAGCCAGTCCCGAATCGGGAATCTCTGCAGATAGCCCAGAGCCTGCTGGCAGAGGGACCGCACCCGGGGTTGCTGAATGCCCTCGGTCAGGGGATACACCGGGGTGAGGGTTGCCTGACCTTCCCCAGGCATGGGTGGCGGATTGACCTGATACTCCGGGTGATAGAATTCGTAGCCGGCCCGCCCCGGCCGGACCTCCCCAAAGCATCGAACCCGGGCCCCTTCACCCAGCTGGTTTTTCTGGGCCGCATTGAAATGAAAAAAACGCATCACCAGAAAGCCACTGTTGTCCCGGAGAGTCACCTGCAGGCTGCGCCTGCGCCCCATAACCAGGTCGGCTTTCATCACCTCCCCTTCGACCACCGCCACATCGCCGATTCGCAGGTTGCCCATCGGCACAATGCGGGTCCGGTCCTCGTAGCGGTGCGGGAGGTGGAACAACAGGTCTTGCAAGGAAGCAATCCCCAGCCTGGCAAGCTTCTCTGCCAGGGCGTTTCCTACGCCCTTGAGCTGGGTGACCGAAATGTCATCCAGTGATGTCATAGCAGGTCTCAGGCGCTTTCGGCCACGACGGGTGTATCAGTTCTCGCCTTCTCGATTACCCGGCACTGGCTCGCTGCCAGCGACAGAACGTCAATCGCCTTGGGCCGCGGGAAGGTAACCCGCCAGGCCAGCGCAACGGTCCGGAACGGCACCGGCGGCGCGAATGGACGCACGGCCAGAATGTCTTCATGGTACTGCATGGCCGTTGCCGCGGAGAGCGGCAGCACAGTAATACCCAGCCCGGACGCAACCATGTGGCGAATCGTTTCCAGAGAGCTGCCCTCGGTGACCAGCGAAGGGGAGGCCGCGTCTGCACGCCGGGTCACCGCATCGACCAGCGGCGGACAGGATTCCAGCACCTGATCCCGGAAACAGTGGCCGGGACCAAGAAGCAACAGCTGTTCCCGGGCGAGTTCATCGGCAGTCAGTTGCTCCTTCTCTGCCAGCGGATGCCTGGCGGGCAACAGCACCACAAAAGGCTCATCGTAGAGCGGCAGCGTCACAACTTCCGGCTCTTCAAAAGGCAGGGCGATGATGATGGCATCCAGCTCCGAGTGCCGGAGTTTCTGGCGCAGGTTTGCAGTATAATTCTCTTCGATGTAAAGCGGCATTTCAGACGCCGCACGGCGCAACTCCGGCAGCAAGTGGGGGAAAAGGTACGGGCCAATCGTGTAAATCGCGCCGACTTTCAAAGGCGAGTTGAGCTGGTTCTTGCCGTCCTGGGCCATATCCCTGATGACGCCCACCTGGTCAAGCACCCGTTGCGCCTGCTCAATAATACGCTGACCGGTTTCGGTGACGCGGATGCTGCTCTTGCTGCGCTCGAACAACGGGATGCCAAGCTCATCTTCCAGCTTTTTCACAGCAACGCTGAGTGTCGGCTGGCTTACATGGCAACGCTCTGCAGCCCGGCCAAAATGCCTTTCGCGGGCCAGCGTAACGACGTATCGTAACTCGGTGAGAGTCATGGTGAGCTCCGGTCAGATGGATGCGGGTCGAAGTTCCACTTAACTTTATGAGCTAAAGCATAAGGATTGAAATTGTCTATGGCAATCACTGAAAGCACTAACCCGCCGGGAATCCTGGTTGCCGGCTGTGGCAAACTCGGTGGCGCCATCGCCAGCCGGCTGAAAGCCTCGGCAACGGTATTCGGGCTGCGCCGGAATCCGGACCAGGTGCCGAAAGGCGTACACGGCATCAGAGCTGACCTGACCCGGCCTGCAACCCTGGCCGGCCAGTTGCCAGATAACCTGGACATCGTCATTTATTGCCTGACACCCTCCAGTTACGACCAGCAGGGCTACCAGGATGCATACGTTACCGGCCTCGAAAACCTGCTACGGGAACTGGGCGAACATTCCCTGAAACATCTCTTCTTTGTCAGCAGTACCAGCGTTTACGCTCAGGATGACGACAGCTGGGTAGACGAGTCCAGCCCTGTCAACCCGGCCAGATTCAGCGGCGAACAGATTCTGGCGGGGGAGCGAACAGCGCTGGACAGCGGTCACCCTGCAACCATCATACGATTCAGTGGCATTTATGGTCCGTCCAGGGCACGTTTTCTTGAGGAGGTTCAGCAAGGCCGTATGAGCCCGCAGCCACCGGCACCGTTCAGCAACCGGATCCATGAAGAAGATGCTGCGGAAGCAGCCGCTCATCTGGTCCGGCTTGCCGTCTCCGGAGCGCTGCTGGAGCCCTGCTATATCGCCAGCGATTGCGAGCCGGTACGGCTCGATGAAGTGGTGGACTGGGTACGGCAACAAACTCCCTGCGCCGATCCTTTACCAGACGCCCGTCAAGGGGGCCGGGCCGGGAGTAAACGCTGCAATAACCAGCGACTGCTGGCCACCGGATTCCAGTTCCGGTACCCGGACTTCCGGGCCGGCTATCGGGCGATGATTCACCAAAACTGAGTCCGCGAAACGGGAAAAAGCGACCGTAGCCGCCTTTTCCACGAAATTGGAACCTGCCCCGGCTTCAGCTCAGCACCATGACTGCTTCCATTTCAATGGGTACGCCCTTGGGCAGCGCAGCGACGCCAACTGCCGCGCGGGCAGGATACGGCTCCTGGAAATAGGTAGCCATGATCTCGTTTACCGTGGCGAAGTTTGCCAGGTCGGTCATATAGATATTGAGCTTGACAATATCCTTGAGCTCACCGCCGGCGGCTTCACACACGGCCTTGAGGTTATCAAATACCTGACGGGTCTTGGCAGCAAAATCCCCTGCCACCACTTCCATGGTCTCCGGCACCAGCGGAATCTGGCCAGACAGATATACCGTGTCTCCGGCTTTCACCGCCTGGGAGTATGTGCCAATGGCCTGAGGCGCATTCTCGGTCTGAATTACGGATTTGTTGGTCATGACCCTTATTTTCCTCTCTTCCAAAACGCCAATCCTCACCCCTCTGTGGCGCGCCTGTCAACCGGGCTTTGGTCTGGTTCAGTGCCGTACGCGGCTGATGTGGGTAATTGCCCGAATATTGCGGATGCGCCGCATAACCCGGGCCAGATGCCGGCGCCCTTGCACATGCACCACCAGGCTGACGACACCGAAGCGGGCATTCTGCTCCTCCACATTGATGCGCTCGATGTTACCGTCAGCCATGGCCACGGCGTTTGCCATCTCGGCAATCACACCGCGCTGACGCTCAAGCTCTACCCGCAACTCCACAGAAAATTCATCGGTAATGTCCTTGGCCCACTTGAGATGGGTCAGGCGGGCCCGGCCTTCGTCGTCTTCCGGCAAGCGAGAGCAGGTATCGGAATGAATTACCATGCCTTTGCCGGAATCCATAACACCCACCACCGGGTCACCGGGAATCGGCTTGCAACAGCTGGCAAACCGGACCAGCAGTCCCTCGGTACCACGAATCGTCACCGGGCTTTGATTGCCACCCTCGATATCCCGGGCGCCCTCACCGGAGTCCGGTCCTTCGGCACCGCTTACGAGCTGACGGGCAACCAGATAGGCCATCCGGTTTCCAAGACCAATGTCACCGATCAGGTCGTCAAAACTGTTCACCTGGTTGTGATTCACCACCGCCTGTTTCTGGGCATCGCTGATATCCGACAGTTTGGCACCAAAGCCTTTCAGCGACTTCTTCAGCAAGGCCCGTCCCAGCTCCAGCGATTCCGCCCGCTTCTGGCTCTTCAGGACATGACGGATACTGCTTCTTGCCTTGCCGGTAACCACGAAACTGAGCCAGGCCGGATTGGGCCGGGCACCGGGTGCGGTAATGATTTCGACGGTCTGACCGCTTTGAAGGGGCTGACTCAGGGAACCGAGATTACGGTTGATCCGGCAGGCCACGGTGGCATTACCGATATCGGTGTGGATCGCGTAGGCGAAATCTACCGGTGTTGCCCCGCTGGGCAGCTCCATGATGCGGCCCTTGGGCGTGAACACGTAGATCTCGTCCGGGAACAGATCCACTTTCACGTGCTCAATGAATTCCATGGAATCATCGGCCCGCTCCCGCATTTCCATCAGACCCTTCACCCAGCGATCAACCCTTGCCTGGTTCGCACTGGTAACGCTGCTGGGCTCGTTCTTGTACATCCAGTGGGCCGCAATACCGTTGTTGGCGATGTGTTCCATTTCCTCAGTGCGGATCTGGATTTCAATGTTCACGTGCATGCCGAACAGGGTGGTATGGATAGACTGGTAGCCATTGGCCTTGGGCATGGCAATGTAGTCCTTGAACCGGCCCGGCAGGGGCTTGTACAGGCTGTGAACGGCACCGAGGATGCGATAACAGTCATCCTCGGTGTCGGTAATAATCCGGAAGGCGTACACATCCATGATTTCATGGAAGGATTTCTGCTTGAACTTCATCTTGTTGTAGATGCTGTTCAGGTGTTTCTCCCGGCCAAGAATCCGCCCGGGCAGGCCGCGCTCTTCCAGCTTTTCCTGCAACTTGCCACGGATGTCTTCGATGATTTCCCGGTGGCTGCCCCGAAGCTTCTCCACCGCTTTCGAGATGTACTTCGATCGCATCGGATACAGGGAGGAGAAACCCAGATCCTCAAGTTCGGTGCAGATCGAGTGCATACCAAGGCGGTTGGCGATCGGGGCGTAGATATCGAGGGTTTCGGTGGCAATGCGCTGGCGTTTCTCGTAAGGCATGGGACCGAGGGTGCGCATGTTGTGCAGCCGGTCAGCCAGCTTCACCAGGATGACCCGTATATCCCGGGCCATGGCGAGAGTCATCTTCTGGAAGTTCTCAGCCTGGGCTTCCGCCCGGGAGCGGAACTCAATCTGGGTCAGCTTGCTGACGCCATCCACCAGCTCGGCCACATCCTCACCGAACTGCTCCGACAGGGCATCCTTCGGGATACCGGTGTCTTCAATGACATCGTGAAGCATCGCGGCCATCAGGCTCTGGTGGTCCAGCCGGAGATCGGCGAGGATATGGGCAACGGCCAGGGGATGGGTAATGTAGCGGTCGCCGCTTTTGCGCATCTGGCCCTCATGGGCCTGTTCGGCATAGTAGTAGGCCCGTCGCACCTGATTGATGCGATGGGTATCCAGATAGGAGCTGAGCTCTCTCGCCAGCCCTTCAACCGTAGCCTCTGCCGACACCGCGCCTCCACAACCTCATGAAATTCAGGGACAAAAAAACCCGAATGCACGCATCCGGGTCCTTCCTTAGTCCTTCCAGCAACGTTCTATAGACACACTATAAAACCGCGGGGACGGATTTCAATGCTTCTCACTCACGGACAGGTACTTATGCCCAATATCCGCAGACAGCTCACTCGTCGTCGTCTTCCTTAAGCAGATCACGAGTAATCTTGCCTTCGGCGATTTCGCGCAGGGCAATCACCGTCGGCTTATCATTTTCTTCCGGCACCATCGGCTCGGCCCCCTTGGTAGCGAGCTGACGCGCACGCTTGGTAGCCAGCATTACCAGCTGGAAGCGGTTATCAACGTTTTCCAGACAATCTTCAACGGTAACTCGTGCCATAACTTCCCCGACAAATAAAATGACTGATTCAGCAGACCGGATAGTTTACTGCGACCGGTTCAATTTGTATACAGGAAAAGCCCGTATCAGGCCAGGCCAGACAACCCTGCCAGAAGCTTCTGGTGCCGTGGCTGCTGCACCTCCATGCGCAGGCGCTGGGCCCGGACGATGGCCAGCAGGTCCGCCAGGGCGATATCGAAGTCGTCATTGACCACCAGAAAGTCGAACTCAACGGCGTGGCGGCACTCTTCCTTGGCCTCCGCCAACCGGCGCTCCACCACCTCGGGCGTGTCGGTACCACGACCCACCAGTCGCTCGCGCAATACTGCCGGCGACGGCGGCACAATAAAAATACCGACGCATTCGGGAATCAGCCGGCGCACCTGACTGGCACCCTGCCAATCAATCTCCAGGATGACATCCTGGCCCCTGGCCAGCGTCTCCCGCACCCAGGCCTGAGAGGTGCCGTAGTAGTTACCAAAGACATCCGCGTGTTCCAGAAAATCACCCTTGGCAATCATTGCCTCAAATTCTTCGCGGCCGACAAAGTGGTAGTTAACACCGTTCTGCTCCCCTTCGCGCATGGAGCGGGTGGTGTGGGACACGGAGACGCCAAGCTTGTGGTCATCGCGAAGCATGCCCGCCACAAGGCTTGTCTTACCGGCACCGGATGGCGCAGATATAACGTACAGGGTACCCTGCTCAACTGACTGACTCATAACCCGAGAACTCCAAACCTGAACGCGGCGGCCACCTGTTCCGACCGATAAAAGCCGGAATTATACGGACTTTGGCAAAACACCGCACCCCGACAGGGCGCCACCTGATACCATTTGCGTAATTGTCCCTTTTATCAACTGATATACCCCATGCGAACGACCATAGACATTACTCTTCAGAAACCCCGGAAAGCCATTGACGCACTGAGTGAGGCATCGGAGCTCTCACGCCAGAAAATCAAGGATGCCATGACCAAGGGCGCCTGCTGGTGGACGCACAAGGGCAAACAATTAAGACTGCGAAGGGCGACGAAGGAGCTCAGAGCCGGCGTGCACCTGCAGCTGTACTATGACGAGAAGGTACTGGCCAGAAAACCTGAAGACCCGGTTCTGCTGGAGGACAAAGGGCGTTACACCGTCTGGTTCAAACCTCACGGCATGCTCGCCCAAGGCTCCCAGTGGGGCGACCATTGCAGCCTGCTGCGGCTGGCAGAAGTGCTTCTCGAGCGGCCGTGTCACCTGATCCACCGCCTCGATGCCGACGCCGCCGGGCTGATGCTGATCGCCCACGACCCGAAAGCTGCGAGCGCCCTGTCCCAGTGCTTTTCAGCCCGAACCATCACCAAATACTACCGGGCCAGAGTAACCGGGGTGGTCAGCGCCCAGGACCGGATCGTTGACGCTCCGGTGGAGGGCAAACCGGCAACCAGCCGGGTGACGACACTAAGTGCCAGCGAGGCCAACCAGACCTCCCTGGTACAGGTGAGCATTGAAACCGGACGGAAACACCAGATCCGCCGCCACCTGGCTGGCCTTGGGCACCCGATCGTCGGCGACCGCCTGTACGGACGACCTGCCCCGGCTCCCCTGCAGCTGCTGGCTTATTATCTGGAATTCGACTGCCCGCTGAGCAAACAAAAGGTCACGTTCCGGTTACCGGACAACCTGGACAGCCTGAAACAGTCCTGAACCCCAAAAAGCCCTGCCCCGGGATCACTCCAGGTTCTGCACCTGCTCCCGAATCTGTTCGATCAGCACTTTCAGATCCACAGCAATGCGGGTTACTCCGGCGTCGATACTCTTGCTGCTCAGGGTATTGGCCTCGCGGTTCAGCTCCTGCATCAGAAAATCCAGCCGGCGACCGATGGCCCCCTCACTTTTCAGGGTATCCGCCACCTCGCCAATGTGGGCGTCCAGCCGGTCCAGCTCCTCGGCCACATCACTTTTCTGGGCCAGCATCACCATCTCCTGGGTAACCCGATCGGGATCCAGCTCCACCTTCGCTTTCTCGAACCGCTCCCGAAGCGCCTTCTCCTGGGCGTCAAGCAGCTCCGGCATGCGAGCGCGCACGTCCGAGACCAACTCACCCATGATTTTAAGGCGATCTTCGAACAACGGCCGCAACCGCTCTCCCTCGCGCTCCCGCACTGATGCCAGCTCAGCAACGGTCTGCTCAAACAAACCGGTCGCTGCCTCTTTCGCCGGACCATAGTCCTGCTCCGGCACCGAAAGAACGCCAGGCCAGCGAAGAATATCCAGGGCGTTGATGTGGGCCGGGTTATCCAGCATCCGATTGATGTGATTCGCGGCCTCATTGACGGCCTGCGCCATCTCTTCGCTAATCTCGAAGCTCTGGGTCACATTTTCGGCGGACTGAAGCCGCATGGACACATCCACCTTGCCTCGCTTCAGCTGATTCCGAAGCTCCTCACGGAACCGGCCCTCAAGCTCCCGGAAAGCCTCCGGCAGACGGAAAGACGGTTCCAGGTAGCGGTGATTCACCGTCCGGATCTCACAGGTCAGCGCCCCCCAGTCTCCCTGGACATCCTTCCGGGCAAATGCGGTCATACTTCGGATCATGTCGGCTCCGCTCATGGTTGGTGGAAACAATCCGAGTTTAACAGGCTCTTAACGCCCACGGCGAACCAAACAAAAGGCCAGTGCCAACGTGTTATACTTTTCCGCCTTTTCGACACACGATCGACCGGGACACGCGCCCGGACATTCATTACTGACTTCAGGAAATACTATGCGTCCAAGCGGCAGAACGCCCGAGCAACCGAGAGATGCTCGAATTACCCGCAACTACACCCGCCACGCCGAAGGCTCCGTGCTGGTGGAATTCGGAGACACCAAAGTTATCTGCACCGCCTCCGTCGAAAACAAGGTTCCCCCATTTATGAGGGGCGAAGGTAAAGGCTGGATCACCGCCGAATACGGCATGCTGCCCCGCTCCACCGGCAGCCGAATGGGCCGGGAAGCCGCCCGCGGCAAACAGGGCGGACGCACCGTCGAAATCCAGCGCCTGATCGGCCGCTCCCTGCGCGCCGCCGTCGACCTCTCCGCTCTGGGCGAGCACACCATCACCGTGGACTGCGACGTTATCCAGGCCGACGGCGGCACCCGCACCGCAGCCATCACCGGCGGTTGCGTGGCACTGGTCGATGCCCTGAACCACCTGGTGGCCGAAAAGCGCCTGAAAAAATCACCACTCAAACAGATGGTCGCCGCGCTGTCCGTTGGCGTTTACAAGGGTACCCCGGTGGTGGATCTGGACTATCCGGAAGATTCCGAAGCGGAAACCGACATGAACGTCATCATGACCGACCAGGGCGGCTTTATCGAGATTCAGGGAACGGCGGAAGGTGCGCCGTTTGTTCAGGAAGAGCTGGACAACATGCTGGTATTGGCCAGGCAGGGCATTGAGCAGTTGTTCGAAATCCAGAAAACAGCTTTGGAAGGCTAACTCACAAGTCTGAGGCGCCTGTGTGGCGACGTTTCCCCAGACTGTTGAGGGCCATGGACGGCCCGAAACAAGCGCACAGGGATGTGCTCGTAGCGTGTCTGGGGAAACGTCGCCACACAGGCGCCTTCCCCAGACTCAAAAACCGATTTCGATATCGTAATCCATGATCACCGGTGCGTGATCGGAAAACCGGGTTGAGTCGTCAATCCAGCCATCCTCGATGGTCTTGCGGATCCCAGGGGTCAGCAACTGGTAATCCACCCGGATACCGGCATTCCTGCGGGAACCTTCCGCCTGCTCCGGCCACCAGGTAAACTGATTACTCTGCCTGTTCACTTCCCGGAACCCGTCAACACAGCCCATTTCATCAAACAGGCGGTCAAGCCAGGCACGCTCATGGGGCAGGAAACCGGAAAAGTCCAGCTTGTGATAAAGCGGGCTGGCATCCGTTACATGGTGGGCCGTCTGAAGATTGGCGCAGAAAATAAACTGCCGGCGCTTACGCAGCGTCTTCTGCATGTGCAGACCAAAAGACTCCATGAACTCGTCCTTATGGTCCAGCACTGTCAGGTCGTCCTCGCCGATCAGTTCTTCTTCCCGGCCAAGGGCACAGGGCGCGAGCACACAGGCCACGGAAACCTTGTCAAAATCGGCCTGAATAAACCGGCCCTCACGATCCGCCTGCTCGTTGGCGAAACCGTACATGATGGCCTTCGGAAAGTGGCGGGTGTAAATGCCCACGCCACCATCCTCATTGTTCTCGCCATCAATAAAATAGGCCTCATAACCTTCCGGAATCAGGTTGTAGTCCTCAATCTCGTAGGCCCGCATGCGATGGTCCTGAACGCAGACCACGTCGGCATCCTGCTGCGCCAGCCAGTCGAAAAAGCCCTTCTCAACAGCCTGGGCGAGGCCATTGACGCTGATTGATACTACCCGCATACGTGTTCCCTGATTCGGTTTGTGTGTATGATACCGTTTTTACGTGTTAATTAAAGATCAACACCCGCCAGAAGCCTTGTCATGCACGACTATCAGCAAAAATTTATTGAGTTTGCCATCCGCCGGAACGTACTGCGCTTTGGCGAGTTTACGCTCAAGTCGGGTCGAACCAGCCCGTACTTCTTCAACGCAGGCTTGTTCAATACCGGGGATGACCTGCTTCAGTTAAGCAAGGCCTATGCCGCTGCGATAGCACGCAGCGGGCTGGATTATGACATTATTTTCGGGCCTGCCTATAAGGGCATTCCGTTGGCCACCGTAACAGCAATGGCCCTGGCTACAGACGGTAACAGCAAACCTTTTGCGTTTAACCGCAAGGAAAAGAAGGATCATGGTGAGGGCGGCAACATTGTTGGCGCACCACTGCAGGGCAGAGTACTGATTGTCGATGATGTTATTACTGCGGGCACTGCGATCCGTGAGTCCATCGACATTATTCGGGCCGCCGGTGCCGAACCAGCCGGTGTGCTTATAGCGCTGGACCGGCAGGAAAAAGGCAATGGCGAACTGTCGGCCATTCAGGAAGTGGAAAAGGAGTTCGGTATCCCGGTGGTGAGCATCATTCGCCTCGAACAAATCCTGGACTACCTCAAGGCCAACCCGGACTTCGCCGGGCATGCCGGGAAGGTCGCCAGTTACCGGGATCGTTACGGAGTCTGATTAATGGCTAATCGTCTGACCGCATTTTCAGCCAGGGCTTGTACATGTGCGCTTATGCTGGGCATAGCGCCCCACGCCGCAGCCAACATGTACCGATACACGGATGCGAACGGCCAGGTTGTGATCAGCAGCACTATTCCCCAGGAAGCCACCAAACGGGGCTACGATATTCTGGGCAACAATGGTCGTGTGATCGAGACCATTCCTCCCGCGCCCACGGAAGAGGAAATTGCCGCCCGGGAAGCGGAAAAACAACGCCAGCAAGAGCTCGCCGAACAACGTGAGAAAGACAGGCAGTTGCTGAAGCGCTTCAGCCACCCGGATCAGGCGGTGAAAGCAATGCATCGAAAGATCCGGGAACTCGAGGGCCTGATCCAGCTCAAGCGAGGCAACATCTCGGTAATATCCAGCCAGCTGGACAGCGAACAAAGCCGCGCGGCCGATATGGAACGGACCGGACGCGACATACCTGAATCCATCCTTGAGAAAATCCGGAGGCTGGAGTCACAGATTCGGGACATTGAGCGGGAGATTGCCTCGCAAACCCAGGAAATTGAGGCACTGCAGAAGGCCTTCGAAGCCGATATAGAACGCCTGGAAGAAGTCACCGACGAGGCCCGGACACTGCCGCTGGAGCCCGCCGGGGAAACCAACTGATCGCCGCAGCCGGGCCGCACCGGAGCGCGGAATAAAAAGAAGGGCCAGCGGTGAACCGAAGGCCCTTCTTTCATTTCACTGACTGATCAAGTGAGATGCCTCACCGCTTTCAGGCGGAAGCAGCAGTGCTCTTCTTGGTAGTAGCGGTAGTCTTGTGCGCGGTGGTTTTGCGCGCAGCCGGCTTCTTGGCCTCAACGGACTTCTTGGCGTCCTGAGCGGCTTCGGAAACATCCTCGGCAGCTTCAGATACCGCGTCAGCGCCTTCAGCGGCCTCTTTTTCCAGCTTGGCGACCAGATCACCCGCGAAGCTGCCAAAGCGGCTGTTCAGGCTGCGCAGCTGGCCAAACAGGCTATCGCTGTAACCGTTGTAACGCTTGCGCAGGGTCTTGACGCTGTACTCACGCGCCTCGGCCTCCAGCTTTTCCGCGTAATCAAACGGCTTGGAGGCAAGCTTCTTCTGCTGCTCTTCAGCGGCATTGATGCCTTTATCGACGATTTCCTGAAGCTGTTCCTGATATGACTTGAGTTTACCCATGTCTGTTCTCCTATTGGTTTCCTGAAAGTTCCAAGGCGCTGCTAAAACTTCTTGGGAGCAGGCCTTGCTTCAAGCTCAGGATCCAAGTTACGCCGAAAAATTAGAATGTTCATACTAAAAGCGGGAAATAGACGAATCAGGGTTACCAGCGGAAAATAACCCAACGGGGCAGCAGCGTGTCGGACTCGGACTGCCGGACCCAACCACCACCGCCATCGGCAGGTACCAGGTAATATTCCGGCCCGACTTCCGGCACAACCTTGATTTCCATAAGCTGACCATTAACCCGGTACTCATAAAAGACCTCGTTCTCGCCGGGGCGGATAACAATTTGCGGGCCCTCGCCAGCAGGCTGATAATCGGAAACCACAACGGGCTCTTTCGGCGTTTCCACCGGCGTCTCGTTCAGCGCCCCTTTTTCTTGGGCCAGAGCAGCCAACGGCAAACAGACGAGTAGCAATGCCGGGCAGGCGATTTGTTTCATTTTCGTGATACCCTTTCGTCCATCGATTTCAGTACAGAGTTGCATAAGCCAACCCATGCTTCAATCAGAATCCGGACTTGTTTTGACATGACCAGCAAAAACACACCACCAGTGGTTCTTGTGGACGGATCGTCCTATCTTTTCCGTGCTTATCATGCACTTCCACCGCTGACCACCAGCAAGGACCACCCCACCGGTGCGATCAAGGGTGTGATCAGCATGATCCGGCGCCTGGAGCAGGATTTCCCCGGCTCAAAGATGGTGGTGGTCTTTGACGCCAAGGGCAAAACCTTCCGGCATGACCTGTACGAAGAGTACAAGGCCAACCGGCCGCCGATGCCTGAGGATCTGGCCTGCCAGATCGAACCCATCCACGAAATCGTGAAGGCCATGGGCCTGCCCCTGCTGACCGTAACCGGCGTAGAAGCGGACGACGTGATCGGTACACTGGCCGAAGAAGCCACCAGCAAGGGCATTGATGTGGTGGTTTCAACCGGCGACAAGGACATGGCGCAGCTGGTCAGCGACCACGTAACGCTGATCAACACCATGACCGAAACCCGGATGGACCGGGAGGGCGTGGTGGAAAAGTTCGGTGTTACCCCCGAGCAGATCGTTGACTACCTGGCCCTGGTGGGCGACAAGGTGGACAACATCCCGGGAGTTAACAAGTGCGGACCGAAAACCGCGGTGAAATGGCTGCAGACCTACGAAGATCTGGACAATCTGATTGAGCATGCCGATGAGATCAGAGGCAAGATTGGTGAGTACCTCCGGGAAGCCACTGAAACCCTCCCCCTGAGCCGCGAACTGGCCACCATCCGCACCGATGTGGAGCTGGACTTTGGCCTGGAAGATCTGGAGCTGCGTGAACAGGATGACCAGCAGCTGCTGGAACTGTTCCGGGAGTACGAATTCCGGAGCTGGATTGCTGAACTGGAGAGCAATAAAGACTCGCAAACACCGGCCGGTAAAAACTACAGCGAAAACCCGGCGCCCGAGGCCGGTAAAAACTACAGCGTTATTACCGATCAGAGCGATCTTGACCGCTGGTTGCAGCGCCTCAAATCCGCCGACCTTTTCGCCTTTGATACCGAAACCACGAGCCTTCGTTATATGGACGCCGAGATAGTTGGCGTCTCCTTTGCCATCACCCCGGGCGAAGCGGCTTATGTGCCCCTGGCTCACGACTACATGGGGGCTCCGGATCAGCTGGACCGTGAGGCGGTACTGGAACAGCTCAAGCCACTGCTTGAAGATCCGGGCCAGGCCAAAGTCGGACAGAACCTGAAGTACGACAAAAATGTGCTGGCCAATCACGGCATTTGCCTCGAGGGGATTGCCGAGGACACCATGCTTGAGTCCTATGTCCTGAATTCCGTGGCCACCCGCCACGATATGGACAGCCTCGCCATGCACTACCTGGGCGAAAAGACCATCAGCTTCGAGTCCATCGCCGGCAAGGGCGCCAGGCAGCTTACTTTCAACCAGATCGAGCTGGAGAAAGCCGCTCCCTACGCCGCCGAGGATGCGGACATCACCCTGCGCCTGCACCAGACCCTGAGATCAAGGCTGAAGCAAACCGGCAAACTGGCATCCGTTTACAAGGAAATCGACCTGCCCCTGGTACCAGTGCTCTCGCGTATGGAACAGCGGGGAACCCTGATCAGCGCGAGTACACTGCGCCGGCACAGCCAGGAGCTGGCCGAACGTCTGGCCGAACTGGAAAAGGAAGCCCACGACGTCGCAGGCGAGACCTTTAATCTGGGCTCCACCAAGCAACTCCAGGTCATTTTCTACGAAAGAATGGGCTTACCGGTCGTCAAGAAAACCCCCAAGGGCGCACCGTCAACCGCTGAGCCGGTGTTGCAGGAACTCGCTCATGACTATGAACTGCCGCGGCTGATCCTCGAACACCGGAGCCTGAGCAAGCTCAAGTCCACCTACACCGATACTCTGCCCGAGCTGATTCACCACCGGACGGGCCGTGTGCACACCTCTTACCATCAAGCCGTCACAGCGACCGGACGATTATCCTCCTCCGAGCCCAACCTGCAGAATATCCCTATCCGCAGCGAGCAGGGACGACGGATACGTCAGGCGTTTATCGCTCAGGAAGGGTACAAACTGGTCGCGGCGGATTATTCCCAGATCGAACTGCGGATCATGGCTCACCTGTCCGGCGACAAGGGACTGCTCACTGCCTTTGAACACGGGGAAGACATTCACAAGGCAACCGCGGCCGAAGTTTTCGGTGTAAACCTGGACGAGGTATCGGCGGACCAGCGCCGGAGCGCCAAGGCCATCAACTTTGGCCTGATCTACGGCATGTCCGCCTTTGGTCTCTCCCGGCAGCTGGATGTGGAACGCAAGCTGGCCCAGCAATACATCGACCGCTATTTCGAGCGTTACCCGGGGGTACTGAAATACATGGACAACATCCGCAAACAGGCCCACGAGGACGGTTTTGTGGAAACCCTGTTTGGTCGCCGCCTGTATCTGCCCGAAATCAACGCCCGAAACAAACAGCTGCAACAGGCTGCCGAGCGCACGGCCATCAACGCGCCCATGCAGGGCACCGCAGCGGACATTATCAAACGGGCCATGGTGGATGTGGAGAACTGGCTGCTCACCGAGCACGCCGACGAAGCCCGGATGACCATGCAGGTTCACGATGAACTGATTCTGGAAGTGAAGGAATCGGCCCTGGATAAAATCCGTAAAGGACTGGTGAAACGCATGTCGGCAGCCGCAGAACTGGATGTACCGCTGCTTGTGGAGGCCGGGGCCGGCGACAACTGGGACGAAGCCCACTGACCCACCCCAAAACAGGGCATGGACGCCCGCCAATGCACTGAAATGCGCCAGAGATTCAGAGCACAAAGGCGCCTGTTCCTGCCAGGGTTTCACGCCAGGGCGCGGCGGACACCGCCCCACCCGGATACGGCATGAAATTCGCTTCCGGCCCCAGGGTCGGCGCCTTGCCCATGCCGGATGTTCCGGGGCAACGCCATGTTGTGACACACTTTCCCGAGGCTCAAACCATGACTTCTCTGGCATCTGAACGTAGCTGGCTGCTGGACCCCGGCCTGCTGAAACTGGTTCACCAGTGCCGGCGCCTGATTCACTCAGAATTCGGCGTCAAACTGCATCTCACGGAAGAGCATCTGGAACAGCAACTGGCGGATTACGCCCGAAAAACCCGCTCAAGCCATCTGATCCGGACCTGGGAAACCCTGAAGCAACAGGTTCCGCAACTGAACATTGAACCCGAGGAAGAGGACAACGGCCTGAAGCGCACCTACCGCGGCCAGGTGATCGCCGACGCGCCACCTGTCACGGCCAATGAAAACGGCGAGGGAGAAAGCCACCCGCCACGGAAGAAAAAGGTCATCTACCGTGGTCAGGTGGTTGGCTGATCAGTGCGGGCTAGAAGGCTTTGCTAACCTGCAGAGCCGCACTCCAGGCACTCAGATCATAGGTGCCCTGGTAGTTGGCAGGCGTGGCGGGTTGAGTCGGATTGTCATGACCATACTCACGATCATTCACCTTGGCGTCTCCGGAGAACAACAGCGTTCCCATGGCTGCGTCAACGGTCCAGCCGCCAGCAATCTCCTTCCACTGGGCACCCAGTGTCAGCCAGTGGCGGTCCTGGGAAGGTATGCGGGCAGTCACATATTGCTTGTTCACGGGTGACTCATCCCAGGCGTAGCCGGCCTTCAGTGCCCAGTCGGGCGTGACCTGCCATATGCCGCCAAGGTTAAGTTGCCAGGTATCCTGCCACTTTTCGGTGATGTGCGTGATCGGCTGGCCGGGCTGACGTCCGGTTGCCTGGGATACCTCACCACTCTGCCCCTCCCGGCTGTAGATATCGAGTTCTTCGAACCGGCTCCACCTGGCATAGGTAGCACCCGCCAGCAGGGTAAACGAGTCGTTAAAGCGATGCCGCAGACCAAGCGTTGCACTCCCGGGAATGGCCAGCGGAACCCGGACCTTTTCTGTCAGTGTTGTGGTCTGACCGGGCGAGGAAAGTACCGGGAAATCGGAGATGGTCGCGTCGCCGTCCAGATCGAGATCGGTGCCCGTCTGGACACTCAGGCCGATCTGGGTCATCCCGGACAGCTCATAAAGGACACCAACCCGGAATGTAGCGGCTATATCATCGCCTTCGATATCGGCATAAGGTTCATCCAGAGCCAGGGCAGCCGGGCCGGCAACAGCGCTCAGGTCCTGATACCGGCTGAGACGGCCCTCCGCGTAAATCAGGTTGATGCCGGCGCCCACGGACAGGCCATTACCGTTGTTCACGGAGATCGACGGAGTGAAGGCAATGGCCGTCAGCTCGGTCTTATCGGCAAAGAAGCGACCCGCAAAGTCGTCCTCGTAATCCGCTGCCAGCCCGTAGGGCGCATGGATACCGAAGCCAACGTCAACGCGGTCACTGACTTCATGAGTCAGGTAAAAGTTAGGCAGAACAGCCGGATCAGCGATATCACCACCCCCAGTCGCCGGCTGAACGGGAACTGCCGGGTTCCGACGAACCGCTGAGAGAGATGACTGCCGCGCCTCGGCATCAATATCCAGAACCGCCGCACCAAAAGATATATTGGTGCCGGACAACTGGCTCATACCGGCGGGATTAAACAGAGCCGTGGTGGCGTTCTCGGGATTGGCGGCGGCACCGGCATTGGCTGTGCCCATGGCACTGGCGCTCTGCTCGTTCAGGGAAAAGCCCCCCGCCAGGGCGCCCGCAGGTGCGGCAATTGCCGCAAGAGTGGTCAGCTGTATTGCTCGCGCAAGCATTGAGGAATTGTTGTGCATGGTCTCTCCTTGTTCTGTCGCGCGAAGTATACGCGGCGGAACCGACCAGCTTCAAATGCCATCCCTAACGGTTCAGCCCCCAACTACCTACGACCAAAGTCTGAGAGGGCAGCGAGTTCTAGTCGTCCTGAATCGAGAGCCTGTCCACCGAAGACGACAATTTATCCGCCCCCTGGGCATCGGCACCCAGTTTAATCATCAGGCGCAGATCATTGGCGGAGTCGGCATGAGCCAGAGCGTCTTCGTAGGTAATCGACCCTTCGGAGTATAGCTGGTAAAGCGCCTGATCGAAGGTTTGCATACCGGATTCGTTGGACTTGGCCATCAGCTCCTTCAGGCGATGCACCTCGCCCTTACGGATCAGGTCCGCCACCAGCGGGGTATTGATCAGCACCTCGATAACCGCCTTACGCCCTTTACCATCGGGTGTGGGAATGAGCTGTTGTGCCACAATGGCCCTGAGGTTCAGGGACAGGTCCATCCAGATCTGGTTATGCTGTTCCGGCGGGAAAAACTGAATGATCCGGTCCAGCGCCTGGTTGGCGTTGTTGGCGTGCAATGTCGCCAGGCACAGGTGGCCGGTTTCGGCAAACTGCACCGAGTATTCCATGGTCTGGCGGGTACGCACCTCACCAATCAGAATAACGTCCGGCGCCTGACGCAGGGTATTCTTCAGAGCCACTTCGAAGCTTTCGGTATCAATCCCCACTTCCCGCTGGGTCACGATACAGCCCTGGTGCTGGTGTACGAATTCGATCGGATCCTCGATGGAGATAATGTGGCCACGGCTGTTGCGGTTACGGTGCCCCAGCATGGCCGCCAGCGAGGTGGACTTGCCGGTACCGGTGGCACCCACAAACATGATCAGGCCCCGCTTGGTCATGGCCAGATCCTTGATCACCCCCGGCAGGGCAAGGTCGTCAATCTGGGGGATCTTCACCTCAATCCGGCGCAATACCATGCCGCACAGGTTACGCTGGAAGAAGGCGCTGACCCGGAAACGGCCAATGCCCCGGGCGCTGATCGCAAAGTTACATTCGTGGGTTTCCTCAAACTCGGCGCGCTGTTTCTCGTTCATCGAGCCGTAGACAAATTCCCTCGTCTGCTCCGGCGTCAGCGCGTTCTTGGTGACCGGCAGCACTTTCCCGTTCACCTTCATGCTCGGCGGCACACCCGCGGTAATAAACAGGTCCGAACCGCCCTTTTCCACCATCAGCCGTAACAGTTTTTCGAATTCCATTTTTCTACCCAGTCTTCATTATTTGGTGCCTGGGTGGGGCGGGTACTGCTTCCCGGGACACGCTGTGAATACATCCATGTAAGCTTGACTGCAGCATCCATGCTGCAGACAGTCCCGGGAAGCAGTACCCGCCCCACCCCTCAAACTCAATTCGGGGAGTCCGGCTGGATTACCCCGCGGCTCCCGGCACCCAAACTCCAGCCCCGGGAGCACCATTGTTAAAAGTTATCCGGCATCTTCGCCTTGGCCCGCGCCGCTTCGCGGGATATCAGCCCTTTCTGCAACAACCGCTCCAGACACTGATCCAGTGTCTGCATGCCCAGGGAACCACCGGTCTGGATCGAGGAATACATCTGGGCGATTTTGTCCTCACGGATCAGGTTACGGATTGCCGACGTACCAATCATGATCTCGTGTGCCGCAATCCGGCCGCCACCCATCTTTTTCATCAGGGTCTGGGAAATAACCGCCTGCAGCGATTCCGACAACATCGAACGCACCATGGACTTTTCCTCGGCCGGGAACACATCCACCACCCGGTCGATGGTCTTGGCTGCAGAGGTGGTGTGCAGGGTGCCGAACACCAGGTGGCCGGTTTCCGCGGCGGTGAGGGCCAGGCGAATGGTCTCCAGATCCCGGAGCTCACCTACCAGGATAATGTCCGGGTCTTCCCGCAGTGCCGAACGCAGCGCTTCGTTGAAGCCCAGGGTATCCCGGTGCACTTCCCGCTGGTTCACCAGACATTTCTTGGAGTCATGCACGAATTCGATAGGGTCCTCAATGGTGAGGACGTGCTCGTAACGGGTATCGTTGATGTAGTCGATCATTGCGGCCAGCGTGGTGGACTTACCGGAACCGGTCGGGCCGGTCACCAGCACAAGCCCGCGGGGCACCGAAGACACATCCTTGAAGACCTGGCCCATGCCCAGATCTTCCATGGTCAGAACCTTGGAGGGGATAGTCCGGAACACCGCACCGGCACCGCGGTTCTGGTTGAAGGCGTTGACACGGAAACGAGCCACACCCGGCACTTCAAAGGAAAAGTCGGTTTCCAGGAATTCTTCGTAGTCCTTGCGCTGCTTGTCGTTCATGATGTCGTAGATCAGCCCGTGGACTTCTTTGTGCTCCATGGGCGGCAGGTTGATGCGGCGAACGTCCCCATCAACACGAATCATCGGTGGCAGGCCGGCAGACAGGTGCAAGTCAGACGCACCCTGTTTGGCCGAAAAGGCAAGCAGTTCAGTAATATCCATAGGAATCCTCGGAAGGCTTTTTCTTTTATCCCGGTCGCATGCGCCCGGCGAGGCCCCGGCGTGGTTCACTTGGCATTTCAGTGACCTGCGGGTAACGTGTCATCGTACAAGTGACAGACCGGACATGGCATTTTCACACTATGAGCAGCATAGCAGACAACATCGGGAGCGTAACCCGACGCATACAAAAAGCAACATTGCAGGCGGGCCGCGAGCCGGGAGCCGTGCAGCTGCTCGCCGTGAGCAAGGCGCGACCGCCTGACGATCTGCATGAGGCCTACGCCGCGGGGCAGCGCGCGTTCGGTGAGAGTTACCTTCAGGAAGCCCTGGCGAAGATCGAAGCGCTGGCGGATCTCGACGGCATCGAGTGGCATTTCATCGGCCCGGTACAATCCAACAAGACCCGACAAATTGCGTCTGCCTTTTCCTGGGTCCACAGTGTCGATCGCCTCAAGATTGCCCGTCGACTCAGTGAGCAACGAGACCCGGGTATGCCACCATTGAATATCTGCCTTCAGGTCAATATTAATGAGGAAGACAGCAAATCAGGTAGCAGAATTACGGAGCTTCCGGAACTGGTGGCCGCCATCGGCGAGTTACCGAACCTGAAATTGAGAGGCCTGATGGCCATTCCGGACCCGGACCAGCCCGAGGCAGAGCTGAGGACCAGCTTCCGGAAACTGGCCAACACCCTGAAGCAACTGAAAACGGATTATCCAGACGCAGGCCCCCTGGACACACTGTCCATGGGCATGTCCGGCGACCTGGACATTGCCATTGCCGAAGGGGCCACCTGGGTGAGAGTGGGCACTGCACTGTTTGGCAAGCGGCCAGCAAAGAGCTGAAGCGGCCGGTTCCTGCTATCATCAGGTCCAGACGTTTAACCGATCAACCGGGGAGTGAACCTTGAGCACATCACCAACCATTTCTTTTATTGGCGCCGGCAACATGGCCAGCGCCATCATTGGCGGTATGCTGGACAACGGCTACAAGGCCGGCGACATCTGGGTCAGCGCACCGGATGACGCGCACCTGCAATCCATCCGCAAGCGTTTCGGCGTGAGCGTCACCACCGACAATCGCTACTGCGCCCAACAGGCTGACATGGTGGTACTCGCGGTCAAACCCCAGGTGATGGCCGATGTCTGTCGCGATATTGCTCCGGTGGTGCAGAACACCCGACCACTGATGGTTTCCATTGCCGCCGGCCTGACTGTTGACACGCTGGATGGCTGGCTCGGTGGCGGGTTGCCCCTGGTCAGGGTGATGCCCAACACGCCGTCTCTGGTCGGCAAAGGGGCTGCCGGCCTCTTTGCCAACAAGGACGTAAAAGACAACCAGAAGAAGATGGTGGAGTCGGTGTTCGAGAGCATCGGGTCAGCGCTGTGGGTCGACGACGAAAACCTTCTGCATGGCGTTACCGCCCTTTCCGGCAGCGGGCCGGCCTATTTCTTCCTGATGCTCGAAGCACTCGAGGAAGTGGCGACGGAAGCCGGCATCGCCGCTGGCACCGCCCGGGAACTGGCCATCCAGACCATGGCAGGGGCTGCCGAGATGGCCGCCCGCAGTGAACACGATCCCGGCCAGCTCAAGCGTAATGTGATGTCGCCCGGAGGCACCACGGAGCAGGCCATCAATACCTTTGAAGCGGGCGGTATGCGGGATCTGGTCCGCAAGGCCTACAACGCGGCGTTCAAGCGCTCGGAAGAAATGGCCAAAGAACTGGCTGGCAAACAGTAACCGATAACGGAGACACGGCTTCATGCTGGCAGACATTCTGATTACCATCCTGCTGATCGCATCCACCTTTTATCTGACCATTGTCCTGTTGCGGTTCCTGCTTCAGCTGGCCAGGGCGGATTTCTACAACCCGATCACCCAGTTTGCGGTCAAGGCCACCAACCCCCTGCTACGGCCACTCCGGCGCTTTATCCCAGGGTGGGGCGGAATTGACGGTGCCGCTTTGGTTCTGGCGGTCATTATCCAGGCCATCACCCTCTTCCTGATTCTGATCGCCCTGAACGGCGGTATTCCCGCCATGAACCCGCTCACCCTGTTGGTCTGGGCGGTACTGAACGTGCTGGATCTGATCGTGAAGATCTACTTCTGGTCAGTCATTGCCGTCGTGGTTGTCAGTTGGATAGCGCCCGGCAGCGGCCATCCGGCGATTCAGCTGGTTGCCCAGATCACCGAACCGGTGATGCGCCCGGTGCGTAGCATCATACCCTCCATGGGCGGCCTGGATCTGTCACCGATCATTGTCTTCCTGATTCTGAATGTCATTTCGGTGGTCATTGGACATATGAAAGTGGCAGCAGGGCTGGGATCCATCGGACTCGGACTGTAAACCGCGTCTCAAATATACATTTTGTAACACTTAGCGACGAAAACGATTATTGCTTGGCTGCAGGCTCAGGATTCTGATTTTGCAGCCTTTTTTATGATTACTCTTTCAACTCACCCAATTTGACCCCCGCAGCCCAGCCGCAAACATTACCGGGACAGGATAGTATTACCGGTAATTAATCCGTCACCCGTGAGCACCCCGTTTTGCCCGGGATACCCGGAAGTCGCGCAGAAGGAAAATCCGATGAACCCACAGGGAACTCTGTCGCAGCAGGTAGAGGCTTACCACAACTGGAAAAAAGAGCTGATCCGCCAGATTGGCCGCTACCGGTTATGGCTGCAGGATAACAATCTGTTTTCCGACGATATCAGCATCCGCATTCGCCACGGGCTCGAATTGCTTATTGAGGACGAACTGACCATTGCGTTTGTCGGAGAGTACTCCCGCGGCAAGACCGAGCTGATTAACGCCCTGTTCTTCTCGGAATACGGCCAACGTATGCTGCCGTCCCAGGCCGGGCGCACCACCATGTGTCCCACCGAGCTGTTTTTCGATCGTAGCGCCAACGAGAATTATCTGCTTCTGTTGCCGATTGAAACCCGAAACGGCGATCTGTCCCTGCAACAACTGCGCAAACAGCCGGAACGTTGGGTCAAGCACGAACTGGACGAGCGCGACCCCGAAATCATGCGCGAAGTACTGGCCGAGGTGGCCCGGGTCAAGAGCGTGCCGCCGGAAGAGGCCCGAAGCCTTGGGTTTGACGAGAATATGCTGGAGCATGACCGCAACAACCCGGGCAATGTTCAGGTGCCGGCATGGCGTAACGCCCAGATCAGCATCCGACACCCGCTGTTCGAGCGCGGGCTCCGCATACTCGACACCCCGGGGCTGAACGCCCTGGGTTCCGAGCCCGAACTGACCATCAGCATGCTGCCCCGGGCCCATGCCATAATCTTCGTGCTCAGCGCCGACACCGGCGTAACCGCCAGTGACATGACCATCTGGAAAGAGCATATCGACACCCAGCACGCAGACCATCGTGCCGGCCGCTTTGCCGTTCTGAACAAAATCGATGTGCTCTGGGACGACCTGCAGGGTGAGCGCCACACTCAGGAAGCCATCGGGCGGGTGCGCAGCTATACCGCCGACCATCTGGGCATGCGCCAGCATGACGTCATCCCCGTCTCCGCCAAACAGGGCCTGATGGCAAGAGTCAGGCGGAACAGTGAACTTTTCGACCGCTCCAATATTGGTCAGCTCGAACAACTGATTATACAGCGCATCCTGATGCACAAGGAGCAGCTGATCACCCAAAGCCTGATCAACGATCTTATGGGCATGCTGCAGAACAGTCAGGCAGCCATGCAATATCGCCTGGAATCCCTGGAAGAGGAACTCCAGGCCTGTGCCGGCGCGACCATGGACAAAGCGGCATTGGGCCGGCTGGCCGAGCGGGCCCAGAAAGACTACGACTACTACTACAAGAAGCTGATCACCCTGCGCTCCAGCCGGCGCCTGATGGACTCCCAGGGTAACCTGCTGAAAAAGCTGGTTAGCGAGGAGCGCCTTGAGGGCCACGCCGAGCGAGTCCGCGATAACATGTCGAAAAGCTGGACCACAGCCGGCATGAACCGCGCCATGGATCAGTTCTTTGAGCTGCTTGAGAGTGATCTGACCAACCTGCTGAGCGAAGGTCATCTGGCCGAGAAAATGGTGGGCGCCATATACCGCCGCTACAACGAGGATAACCGTGCCCGCCACCTGGAACCCATACCTCTGCGGGCCGGCCGCCACGTCATTGCCATCCGCGAACTGCGGAAAAAGGCCCGCCGCTTCCGCAGCAGCCCGAAAAACCTGCTGACCGAGCAATCCGTCCTGGTTCGCCGCTTCTTCAATGTCATGGTCGGTGAAGCCCGCACCCTGCACGCCCGGGTGCGCAAAGACGTCGAGCGCTGGCCATCGGAAGCATTGCTGCCCATTATGCAATTCTCAATGGAACAGAAGCAGTTGCTGGAACACCAGATCCGGCGCCTGCGCGACATGGTCCGCAATGACCGGGACAGCCGGGCCGAGCGCCAGCGCCTGAATCACGCCATCACCGACCTCCGCCGACAACTGGAACTGGCCGATGCCATGCAGCGCCAGATCCGCAAGCCGGCCCCTACCCTGATCCAGCAGAAAGTGGTAAACATCTCCGGGGCTGTGTAAGCCCCGCCACAGCGACCATGCAGGCGGTTGCAGCCATCACGCCCCGGCTTTAAACTGCTGGGCTGGCGATGGCTTTGCCGTTGCTGTTCCAGACACTTACGGATCGAACCAGGAACCTCTCGCGCCGATGCCCGATTCCCTGCCTGCGGATTCTGTTGGGATAGTCACCCCGCAGACCTATCATTTCGACGCTCCCATTGATCTGGCCTGTGGCCAGACCCTGGAAAATTATGACCTGGTGGTCGAGACTTACGGCAAACTGAACGCAGATGCGAGCAACGCCGTGCTCATCTGCCACGCATTGAGCGGGCATCACCACGCCGCCGGCTATCATTCCGCCGAAGACCGCAAGCCGGGCTGGTGGGACAGCTGCATCGGGCCGGGAAAACCCATCGATACCGACCGTTTTTTTGTCGTCAGCCTGAACAACCTCGGAGGCTGCCACGGCAGCACCGGCCCGATCAGCACCAACCCCGCGACCGGCAAACCTTACGGGCCGGAGTTTCCGGTCATTACCGTCGGCGACTGGGTAAAAAGCCAGGCCCTGCTGGCGGACCGGCTCGGCATTGATTGCTGGGCCGCCGTGGTCGGGGGGTCCCTGGGCGGCATGCAGGCAATGCAGTGGAGCCTGGACTACCCGGGCCGCCTGCGGCATGCGGTGGTTATTGCCTCCACACCCCGGCTGACGGCCCAGAATATTGCCTTTAACGAGGTGGCGCGCCAGGCCATCACCTCAGACCGGGAATTCCATGACGGCCGCTATTACGACTTCGATACCGTACCCCGCCGGGGCCTTATGCTGGCGCGTATGGTCGGGCACATCACCTATCTGTCCGATGCCTCCATGGGCGAGAAGTTTGGCCGCGAACTGAGGGACCAGGCCTATAAGTTCGGCTACGACGCCGAATTCCAGGTGGAAAGCTACCTGCGTTACCAGGGCGAGCGATTCTCCGAATCCTTCGACGCCAACACCTACCTGTTGATGACCCGGGCACTGGATTACTTTGATCCGGCCTATGAGTTCGGCGGCGATCTGTCCAAGGCCCTCGCTGCCGCCACCTGCGAATACTTGGTCCTTTCCTTCAGTACTGACTGGCGCTTCACTCCGGCCCGCTCGGAAGAGATGGTTAACGCCATGATCGCGGCCAGGCGCAAAGTCAGCTATGCTGAAGTGGACGCACCCTGGGGGCACGATGCCTTTTTGATTCCCACGCCACGGTATACTGATATTTTCAACGCCTACATGGACCGCGTCGCAAGGGAGGTTGGTGCATGAGACCGGATCTCAACATCATCCAGCAATGGGTTCAGCCCGGCCACCATGTGCTTGATCTGGGCTGTGGTGATGGCACCCTGCTCGACTTCCTTCACCGGGAGCGAGGCGCCAGCGGCTTTGGCCTGGAGATCAACCCGGACCACATCACAACCTGCATGGGCAGGGGCGTGGCGGTCATCGAACAGAACCTGGACACCCAGGGGCTGGGCAACTTTGATGACGGAAGCTTCGATATTGTTCTGATGACCCAGGCGCTGCAGGCCGTGCGCAGGCCAGACAAGGTTCTGGATGAAATGCTGCGGGTCGGCAGCGAGGGTATTGTCACCTTTCCGAACTTTGCCCACTGGCGCCTGCGCTGGGGACTGACCCTGAGCGGGCGTATGCCCGAATCCGAGGCACTGCCGTATAAATGGTATAACACGCCCAACATACGGCTGTGCACCTTCAAGGATTTTGAAGCCCTGTGCCGACAGAAAGGCATTAAAATCAAAAGCCGGCGGGTGGTGGACGGCCAGCACCAGAACAGCTGGCTGGCTCGCCTGTGGCCAAACCTGCTGGGCGAGATTGCCATTTACCGAATTACACGGGAGACCGAACAATGATCGAAAAAACCGTTTCCACATGCCGCAGCCTTCTGCGCAACCTCCTGGTTGTCACACTCATTGGCCTGTTCAGCGCTCAGGTCCATGCGGGTTCAAAAAACTTCGGTGACTACACCGTACTCTGGAGCGTTTTTCCCAGCACTTTTCTGGCCCCGGAGATTGCCAAAGCCAACAACCTTCAGCGCAGCAAGGGCATTGGCATCGTCAACATTGCCATCATGGAGGAAAACGAGGACGGCTCCATGTCTCCGGTGAGCGGCCAGGTGGAGGGCAAGGTGGCCAACGATGTCCAGCAGGTGCGATTTCTGGCGTTCCGCCGGATTCAGGAAGGTGATTCCGTCTATTTCATCGCCGAGTACCAGTACCCGTCCGGTGAGCTGATGACCTTCAACATCACCGCTCGCCCCACCGGCCATCAGCAGGATCTGGCGGTACGGTTTGCCCACACACTGTTCAACGATTGAGCCCGTTATGACCGAAAACCTGGTTATCGCCAGTAACAACAAAGGCAAAATTGCCGAACTGGCCGGGATGCTGGCGCCCCTGGGCATGACCCCGGTTGCCCAGGGACAGCTTGGCGTGGATGAGGCCGGGGAACCCGCCGTTACGTTTGTCGAGAATGCGATTCTCAAGGCCCGGCACGCAGCAAGGGCAACCGGACTGCCCGCCCTGGCGGACGATAGCGGATTGGCCGTTGATGCCCTCGGGGGCCAGCCCGGTGTTCGCTCTGCCCGCTTTGCCGGCGAAAACGCCACCGACCAGGACAACATAAACGCGCTGCTCGAAGCCATGGCCGACATCCCGGATGAGCAGCGGGGAGCGCAGTTCCACTGCGTGCTGGTATACCTTCGCCACGCCGATGACCCGACCCCGGTGATTTGCCATGGTCGCTGGCCCGGGTCAATACTCCGGGTACCCAGTGGCGACGGCGGTTTTGGCTATGATCCGGTGTTCCTGGCTCCGGAACAGGGTTGCAGCGCGGCGGAATTGTCCCGCACCGAGAAAAGCCGCATCAGCCATCGGGGCCGGGCCCTGAGAATTCTGGCAGAACAGCTCAGGGCGGAGTCCTTAGCTGGTGCGCAGTCCTGAACCGGTGGATAGCCATGGGCCGGTCGACAGTTACCAACCGGTGGCGGTTTGCCCGCCGCTGAGCCTGTATATCCATGTGCCCTGGTGCGTGCGCAAGTGCCCATACTGCGACTTCAACTCCCACGCCATCCACGCTTCTCACGCCACTTACGCCACTACCACTACAGGAGGCGCCATTCCGGAATCCGCCTACCTTGATGCCCTGGCTGAAGACCTCGACCAGGACCTGGCCTTGGTCTCCGGACGCCCCATAGAAACCATCTTTATCGGCGGTGGCACACCGTCACTGATGAGTGGTGATTTCTATAACCGGCTGCTCGCCCACTTGCGGGCAAGACTCAACATCGCCCCCGATGCGGAAATCACCCTGGAAGCCAATCCGGGAACACTGGAAACCGGCCGCTTCGAGGCCTTTCGGAAAGCCGGTATCAACCGGTTGTCCATCGGGGTTCAGAGTTTCAACTCCAGCCACCTGAAAGCACTGGGGCGAATCCACGACAGCGAAGCCGCCCACTGCGCCATTAGTGCCGCCCGTCAGGCAGGGTTCGACAACGTCAACATAGACCTGATGCACGGATTACCAGGCCAGACGCCGGAGCAGGCACTGGAGGATCTCAGGACCGCTCTCGATTACCAGCCTCCGCATCTGTCCTGGTATCAACTGACCCTGGAGCCGAATACCGAATTCTACAGCCGGCCACCGGATTTGCCGGACGACGATCACCTCTGGGACATCTATCGTCAGGGCGCCCAATTTCTGCAGCAGCAGGGTTTTCGGGATTACGAGGTTTCGGCCTGGAGTCGGGGCGGCAGGGCGTCACGCCACAATCTGAATTACTGGACCTTTGGTGATTACCTGGCGCTTGGTGCCGGAGCCCATGGCAAGATCAGCCTGGCCAATGGCAGCATCCGGCGATACTGGAAAACCCGCCAGCCCGAAGCTTACCTGAACCGGATTGGTAGCCGGACGGCAGGCAGTGACATCATTGCTCCCGAAGACCTGCCCCTGGAATTCCTGATGAACGCCCTGCGGCTCACAGAGGGGGTGAGCGAACGCCTTTTTTGCGAGCGAACGGGTTTACCCCTGTCGTCAGTTGGGGTAAAACTAAAAACAGCACGCGATGAGAAACTGCTGGTTGAAGACCGGCTGCAGGCCACAACCCTGGGCCAGAGATACCTTAACAGCCTGTTGGAGCGTTTTCTGTAATGGACCCTGCACACGGATTGGCAGCCTTTCCAAAAGACCTGAAAGTCAGCCTGGCCGTGGCTGCGGTGTTGCTGTTTGCCCTGTTGCTGATCAATCAGCCGTTGCAGTCCGCTTCCGCCCCCCAGGGTATCGTCAGTTACCAGCTCGCCGGCACGGCGGATCAGGCGCACGCCATCATTCGCAGCTGGCGCAGTGAGGGCGTAGTCTGGGCCAAAGTTTCCTTGTGGCTGGATTTCCTGTTTATTCCCGCCTACACCATCGCCCTCATCCTCCTGACCCATCACTTCACCCGGGACCGCCCCGGAATCCGTGAGCGCATGGTGGCCAGATGGGTCCGGGCACTATTCGTAACGGCCGGCCTCAGTGATGTCGCCGAGAACATCCTGCTGCTGAACAATTTCAGTCCGCCCACCGATGCGATGAGCCTTTCGGCAACCCTCTGCGCCCTGGTCAAATTTACCGCGCTGACCCTGGGTATGGCCGGGCTGGTCATTCTCCGGGCCTCGCGGCGCCATCCGCTGGCGCACCACTGAAGCCCGCCCCCGAACATTCCCGCAGGGGATCACCGACTACTAGTTGGTTCGATAAAACAACAGATCCCATACTCCGTGCCCAAGATTTTCGCCCCGCTTTTCAAACTTGGTAATCGGACGATCTTCCGGTCGTGGTGAATATCCTCCGGATTCCTGGGCGTTGGCAAACCCTTCGGATTCATTCATTACTTCCATCATGTGTTCCGCGTAGTTCTCCCAGTCTGTCGCCAGATGGAGAATACCGCCCACGCGGAGTTTGTGACGAACGCGCTGGACAAACTCATGCTGGATCAGCCGGCGCTTGTGATGCTTTTTCTTGTGCCAGGGATCCGGGAAGAACACCATCACCCGATCCAGACAGGCATCCGGCAGGCACAGATCAATCACGTCATTGGCGTCGATACTGTAGATCCGGACATTTTTCAGGCCGCGATCCTCAATCTCCTTGAGCAGAGCACCCACACCTGGCTGGTGCACCTCGACACCGATGAAGTCCTGCTCCGGGGCAGCTTCCGCCATCTCCGCCAGTGACTTGCCCATGCCAAACCCGATTTCCAGGTTCAGCATGGCATCCCGGCCAAACACCTGGCGCGGATCGATCATT
This sequence comes from Marinobacter sp. B-21, assembly GCF_056857895.1. Classification (NCBI taxonomy): domain Bacteria; kingdom Pseudomonadati; phylum Pseudomonadota; class Gammaproteobacteria; order Pseudomonadales; family Marinobacteraceae; genus Marinobacter; species Marinobacter sp. B-21. The sequence continues at coordinate 94,249 of NZ_JBSXNZ010000065.1, read as the reverse complement.
CCGTCTTCCCGGGTGAGACCATATTTCAGCCAGCTGCGCTCAAACGCCTTTTTCTGACCTTCGGTCATGCGGCCCTGGCGCAGGACAAAGCTACGCACACCACGGCGGGTTGTTACCGGTGATTCCGTGGCAGTGTCTTTCGGATCTTGCGGCTCTTTCTGGTTAGTCATCTGCAATCCTTAACCGCGGGCAGCGGGTCTTGTTTAATGGGCTTTGGCTACAGTTTACCAGAGTGACAAGGTTCAGGCGGATACCACCGAATTGCGCCCCTGTTGACGATCCAGTTGCCGGTAGCCGAGCGCTTCAACCAGGTGGCCCTGGTGGAGCTCGTCACAGCCCTCAAGGTCTGCGAGAGTGCGAGCCACCCGCAATATCCGGTGCAATGCCCGGGCCGATAGCCCCAGCTTCTCCATGGCGCCGGAGAGCAACTGCTCACCCTGGCGGTCCAGTTGGCAAGCGGAATGCAGTTCGCGCCCTGCCAGCGCAGCATTCACGCAACCCCGTTCCGATTGTTTCATCCTGGCAGCGATAACCCGTTCCCGGACAGTGGCACTGGTCTCGCCATCGCCGCCCTGTTGCATCAGTACGCCGCCACCCTGAACCGGAACTTCGACATGGAGATCGAACCGGTCCAGCAGAGGCCCGGAGATCTTCGACCGATACCGTATTACCTGCTGCGGTGTGCACTGACACTCAATGGTCGGGTGACCACTGTAACCGCAGGGGCATGGGTTCATTGCACCGACGACTTGAAAGCGAGCCGGAAAATTCACCTGACGCGCGGCCCGACTGATCGTGATGTGCCCCGTTTCCATGGGTTCCCGAAGCACTTCCAGAACCCGACGCTCAAACTCTGGCAATTCATCCAGAAAAAGTACGCCGCGATGGGCGAGGGAGATTTCCCCAGGCCGCGGGCTGCTCCCGCCACCGACCAGGGCCACCGCGGATGCTGTGTGGTGGGGCGCCCGGAACGGCGGTTGGCGCCACCCGCCCTCTCTCATGGCAAGCCCGGCAACCGAGTGAACGCTGGCAACTTCCATGGCCGCATCGTCGGTCAGTGCCGGAAGAATACCCGGCAGACGGCTGGCCAGCATGCTCTTGCCGGTGCCAGGCGGCCCGAAGAATAACAGGTTGTGGCCGCCGGCGGCGGCAACTTCGAGCGCCCTGCGAGGGACCCGTTGGCCGCGGACATCGGACAGGTCCGGTATCTCACTGTTGTTGCCGGGCACCCGTTCCAATGGTGATTTCGGCACCGGAACCAGCCTGGCCCGGCCGCTGAGGTGTTCACACACGGTCAACAGGTGGCCGGCCGCCAGCACGTCACCCTGGCTGGCCAGGGCCGCCTCGCCGGCATTGCCATGGGGAACCAGCAAGGCTCGCTGGTCCTGCCGGGCAGCAAGCACAGCCGGAAGCACGCCCTTGAGAGGCCTCAGCGCACCATCGAGGGACAGCTCCCCGAGAAACTCGCAATCGGCGAGACTCTCCGCCGGAATCTGGCCCGAGGCCGCCAGAATCCCAAGGGCAATGGGCAGGTCAAACCGGCCGCCTTCCTTGGGCAGATCAGCGGGGGCAAGGTTGATCGTAATGCGGCGGGCGGGGAAGTCGAACCCCGCATTCAGAAGGGCGCTGCGAACCCGCTCCTTACTCTCGCGAACGCCGGTTTCAGGGAGGCCGACAATCGAGAGTGCGGGCAATCCCCCGGAGAGGTGGACTTCAACCGTAACGGGGGGAGCAGACACGCCGATTATGGCGCGGGAATGAACGATAGCTAGCATGACAACCTTCCATGGTGACCGGAAAACCATGCCCGGCGTCCTGCCGGGCTAATCCGGAGTTTATTGTTCCTGCAGGGATTTTTCCAGCTCGGCGACCCGTTTTTCGAGCGCCTCCACCTTTTCACGAGTCTTCAGCAGCACCGCCTGTTGGGCATCAAACTCTTCCCGGGTTACCAGCTCCAGACGGGAAAGGACCGACATCACTGTTGCCCGGGCCTGGGTTTCAAAATCCTCCCGGGCGGCGCGGGCCATATCGGGAACGAACTGACCAAACTGACCCTGTAACTGGGCGAAAATATCCTGGGGACCCTTCACATATCACCTCACTGATTCCAGAAATGTCCGGCTTCGACTAAAAGAGAGGGGCTCTCACCGGTTTGCGGGAGTGTATCACACCGCAGCCCCTGCCATACTGTGCCCGGTCGGCCTTATAATAATGGACGAACGGCCAGTGAGTCCGCTCCAATTTGACTCATCGGCTGGCTACCCGCTCCATTTTGGTGCAGATCTTTGCGCCATTCTGGTACGCGCATATTGTAGATTATTGTTTTAAATGTATTTTTTTGCGTTGGCATACCCGATGCTAAAGCCCTCGTACGCAATCCGCACAATTGGTGTGCGAGGTGGCAGCATCCCGACCTCAACAACTGGCCGACGGGCCCTCACTGTTGGGACGGCTTTACCAAGGAGAAAGCAATGAAACTTGTGACAGCGATCATCAAGCCTTTCAAACTGGATGATGTCCGTGAGGCACTATCCGAGATTGGCGTGCAAGGCGTAACCGTCACTGAAGTCAAAGGCTTCGGTCGGCAGAAAGGCCACACTGAACTTTACCGTGGCGCGGAATACGTGGTGGATTTCCTGCCCAAGGTCAAAGTGGAAGTTGCCATTGGCGACAATCTGCTGGACCAGGTCATCGAATCCATTACCAAGGCAGCCAACACCGGCAAGATCGGTGACGGCAAGATCTTCGTGACCGAACTGCAACAGGCCATCCGGATCCGGACCGGCGAAACCGGCGAAGAAGCGGTCTGAACCAGCTCTGATTTTTTCGATCAGCCAACGCAAAAAAATTTATAACCTGAAAAGCCTCGTGCGGAGGGCTTCATATGGAAAGCAATCTTTTTCACCTGCAGTATGCTATAGACACCTTTTATTTCCTGGTGTGCGGTGCATTAGTGATGTGGATGGCAGCGGGCTTCGCCATGCTGGAATCCGGCCTGGTGCGTGCCAAGAACACCACGGAAATCCTGACCAAGAACGTGGCTCTGTTTGCCATTGCCTGCATCATGTACCTGGTTAGTGGTTACGCCATCATGTACGGCGGTAACATTTTCCTTTCCGGAATCGCAGACGTTGACACTGCGGCTGTTCTGGGTGACTTCGCCAGCCGGGACGGCGGCTTCGAGGGTGGCTCCATCTACTCCGGCGCGTCTGACTTCTTCTTCCAGGTTGTGTTTGTCGCAACAGCCATGTCCATCGTCTCCGGTGCTGTGGCCGAACGCATGAAACTCTGGGCCTTCCTGGTCTTTGCAGTGTTCATGACCGGCTTTATCTACCCGATGGAAGGCGCCTGGACCTGGGGCGGCGCGTCTGTCTTCGGCATGTATACCCTGGGCGATCTCGGTTTCAGCGATTTCGCCGGCTCCGGCATCGTTCACATGGCGGGTGCAGCAGCCGCATTGGCTGGTGTAATCCTTCTCGGTGCCCGTAAAGGCAAATACGGCCCGAACGGTGAAATCCGCGCCTTCCCGGGTGCCAACCTGCCGATGGCGACCCTCGGTACCTTCATCCTGTGGATGGGCTGGTTCGGCTTCAACGGCGGTTCGGTTCTCAAGCTGGGCGATATCGCCAGCGCCAACTCCGTGGCCATGGTGTTCCTGAATACCAATACCGCCGCTGCCGGCGGTGCAATTGCTGCCCTGATCACCGCCCGCCTGATGTTTGGCAAGGCTGATCTGACCATGCTGCTGAACGGCGCGCTGGCTGGCCTGGTAGTGATCACGGCTGAGCCATCCACTCCGAGCGCCCTGACTGCGACCCTCTTCGGTGCCTTCGGCGGTATCCTGGTGGTCCTGAGCATCGTGACCATGGACAAGCTGCGCATCGACGATCCGGTGGGCGCCATCTCGGTTCACGGTACCTGTGGCTTGCTGGGTCTGCTTCTGGTGCCAGTCACCAACGGTGATGTCAGCTTCAGCGGCCAGATCATCGGCGCCATCACCATATTCGTCTGGGTATTCGTCGCCAGCCTGATTGTCTGGGGCATCCTCAAGGCTGTCATGGGTATTCGGGTGAGCGAAGAGGACGAGTACGAAGGCGTGGATCTGTCCGAGTGTGGCATGGAAGCCTATCCGGAGTTTGTCAGCAGCAAGTAACAATCTCTGGCAACGCAAAACCAAAGAGGGGTGCCATCTGGCACCCCTCTTTGGTTTTGCCGGCTTAACCCTCCTCTGGCCTGACCTCATCCTCCAGCGCATCCACCATGAACTGGGGCATCGCCAACGCACCATGGTGCACTCCGGCATTGTAGTAGCGGGTCACGAACGGCCGGTTGTTGGCGTCTTCCTCACGGAAATATTTTACCGGGTTCTCCTTGCTGGCCATGGTGCAACTCCACCAGCCCGTGGGATAGACCGGTTGCGGGAATGGCAGGGTCTGCACGTGTTCGAACCCGGCCTTGCGCATGTCATTGTGAATGTCCTTGATGATGCTATGGGTGTGCAGCAGCGGTGATTCACTCTGCTGGACAATAATGCCGCCCTCGCGCAATGCCAGCATGGCGTCTCGGTAGAAATCCAGGGCAAACAGGCCTTCCGCCGGGCCGACCGGATCCGTGCTGTCGATAATGATGAGGTCTACACTGCCCGGCGCCATGTCGCGGATCCACTGGATGCCGTCACCGAAGAAAAAATTGGCGCGCGGATCACCGTTGGCTTCGCACAATTCCGGGAAGTACTTTTCCGACATACGGGTGACCCGCTCATCAATTTCCACCTGCCAGGCTTCTTCCACACCCGGGTGTTTGAGCACTTCCTTAAGAGTGCCGCAGTCGCCGCCACCGATAATCACCACCTTTTTCGGGTCCCGGTGGGTAAACAGGGCCGGGTGGGTCATCATCTCGTGGTACAGGAAATTATCGCGGGTGGTCAGCATCACGCAGCCATCCAGAACCATCAGGTTGCCGAAGGTCTCGGTCTCGTATATTTCCAGCTTCTGGAACGGGGTCTGCTCCTCGTGGAGCTTCTTTTTCACCTGCAGGGAGAACGCCGTTCCCTGGTCCTGGAATACCTCGGTAAACCAGCCATCATTCAGTGCTGTCATGTTTTGCCTCCCGCTGTGGGCCATGGGCTGTGTTAAAAGGGCGTATTGTAGGGGTGCCCCACCGTGAGCTAAAGCGATAATCGTGGCTACCGGCCACATATTTTCCACACCCGGTTCTTTTAGCCGGGGGTGGGAATCCATACAATGGCGGCCATAGGCCGGCCCCTGACCGAACAACCGCCGGCTCCGGTTTCCTGACAGGATAGCAAGCATGAGCGAAGCCAGCGCCACCCCGGCTCACAAGGTTTACAACATTGCCCACTGGAGTGATGGCTACATCGGCGTCAACGCCGAGGGCCAGGTAATGATCCGGCCGGACCGGGGCCACACCCCGGCTCAGATCAATCTGCCACAGCTGACCCGTACACTGACCGAATCCGGGCTCCAGCTTCCGGTTCTCATCCGCTTTGTCGATATCCTGCACGACCGGGTCAATAAACTGTGCAATGCCTTCAACAAGGTCGCGGATGAGCAGGCGTACCGGGGCTGCTACACAGCGGTTTACCCCATCAAGGTGAACCAGCAGCGCCGGGTGGTTGAAGAACTGCTGGCTGCGGAGCCCGCCGCCTCGAAGGGACAGATCGGCCTTGAAGCAGGCAGCAAGCCCGAGCTGATGGCGGTACTGGCGATGTCCCGGCAACCGGGCTCGGTGATCGTCTGCAACGGTTACAAGGACCGGGAATACATTCGCCTGGCCCTGATTGGCCAGACCCTGGGCCATCGGGTATTTATTGTGGTGGAGAAACAGTCCGAGCTGCCGCTGATTCTGGAGGAAGCCACTAACCTGGGCGTTGCACCGCTGATTGGCGTTCGGGCCCGGTTGGCGACCATTGGCAAGGGCAACTGGCAGAATACCGGCGGTGAAAAATCCAAGTTTGGTCTGTCCGCCAGCCAGGTACTGGATGTGGCAAACACCCTGCGCGAGGCCGATGCACTGGATACCCTGCAACTGCTGCATTTCCATCTCGGCTCCCAGATTGCCAATATCCGGGACATCCAGACCGGCCTCAGGGAATGCGCCCGGTTTTACAGTGAGCTACGCCAGATGGGCGCCCCGATCGGTACGGTCGATATCGGCGGTGGTCTGGGCGTCGATTATGAGGGTACCCGCTCCCGCAGCAGCTGTTCCATGAACTACAGCGTTTATGAATACGCCTACAACGTGGTGCATGTCCTGCAGGCGGAGTGTGACCGCCACGGCATTCCCCACCCGGATCTGGTCAGCGAATCCGGGCGCGCCCTGACCGCCCACCACTCGGTGCTGGTGACCAACGTGATTGATCGCGAAGCGCCGGAAAATCGCGCGCCGAAGCGGCCGGAACCTGAGGCACCGGCCCCGCTGCACGATCTCTGGCGCGACCTGGAGAGTCTGGAAGATACCGGCTCCCCGCGCTCACTGGCGGAGATCTACCACGATGTGCTGCATGCCATGGCTGATGTTCATGGCCAGTTTGCCCACGGCCTGCTTTCACTGCAGGAGCGGGCGGAGGCTGAAACGCTGTATACCCGCTGCTGCCGCCTGCTGCGAAACCAGCTGGACAGCAGCAACCGGGCCCACCGGGAAATCATCGACGAGCTCAACGAAAAACTGGCGGAAAAGCTGTTCGTGAATTTCTCCCTGTTCCAGTCACTGCCGGATGTCTGGGGCATTGACCAGATTTTCCCGGTCATGCCGGTCAACGGCCTGAATCGCCCCCTGAATCGCCGCGCCGTGATCCAGGACATCACCTGTGATTCCGATGGCCGCATCGACCGGTACGTGGATGGCCAGGGCACTGAAACCACCCTGCCTTTACCGGAAGACCAGCCCGGAGAACCACTACTCATGGGTTTTTTCATGACCGGGGCCTACCAGGAAATTCTGGGGGACATGCACAATCTGTTCGGCGACACCCATTCCGTGGATGTCCGCCTGACACCGGAGGGCGGGTACGAGATCGGCGCGCCCATCACCGGAGATACCGTGGCCAAGGTCCTTCGTTACGTAAACTTTGAACCGGACGCCCTGTTGGAAGCGTATCGGCGAAAGTTCATGGCATCCGGGCTGACACCGGAAACCCAGTCGGCACTGCTGGCCGAGCTCTCCGCCGGGCTGGAGGGCTACACCTATCTGGAAGAATAGTTAAAACGGCTGGCCGTCTTCAGGTCTCGGTCGGTGGTTTTGCGGATTCACAGATCCACAGGACAAAACGGCCCGTAAACACTCAGACTGACAAACCCGGGATGAGTGCATAGAATGATGACCAGAACAAGCTCAAATCATGCGACTGTCAAGGAGCGTCCGGTGACTACACTGGATCAGAAGCCAACCAGTTCCGAGGGGCGTAAAGACCCCTGGAGCCAGATGCTGCAGAAAGTGGGCAAGGACCAGGATCGTGAGGCCTATCATGCGCTCTTCCAGCATTTCGGTCCGCAGATCAAGTACTACGCCATGGCCAATGGTCTGGCAAGCCACGCGGAAGAACTGGTTCAGGAAGTGTTTGTGTCTATCTGGAGGCGCTCCTGCCTCTATGACTGGCGCAAAGCGGCTGCGTCCACATGGATCTTCACTATTGCCCGGAACCAGCGCATTGATATGTTGAGAAAGATGCAACGCACCAGTGCCGAGATGCCGGTTGAAACCGAAGATCTCTGGCAAATCCTTGGCGAAAACGAGAATGAGCCAGTCACCTCGCTGCACCGTTTGATGTCGGAGCGGCGGATTCGCGAATCCCTGAGTCATCTTCCGGAAGAACAGACTACGGTGATTGCCAAGGTTTACATGGAAAACAAGTCTCACCAGATGGTGGCCGATGAGTTGAACATTCCCCTTGGCACCGTGAAAAGCCGGGTGCGCCTGGCACTGAACAAACTGAAAGTGATTTTGCAGGATCAGAACGTATGACACGGCATCATCCCGACAGCCTGAGCCTGATGGAGTACAGCGCAGGCAACCTGAGCGAGCCCCATGCCCTTTGCATCCGACTCCACCTGGATAAGTGCTCGCATTGCCGCAGCCATGTGGACACCCTGGACAGTCTTGGCGCTGTGATGATGGAGCAACAGCCGAAGGTGACCGTCTCGGAAAGCATGTTCGACAGCCTACTTGCCAGGATCGACAGCGCACCCGCTGACCAACCGGCAATGCCACCGGCCCCAAGGATCGGCGCCCTTCAGAAGCTGTTTGGCGAAGACCTCAACAGCCTGCCCTGGAAGCGGCAACTGGGCGATGTCAGCGTGCTGGATATTACCGATCGGTTCCCTGGCCAGAAAGACCAGGTGGTGCTGCAGAAGCTGGCGGCTGGCGGCAAGGCTCCGGCCCACACCCACCGGGGTGAGGAAACGACCATCGTTCTGCAAGGCGCCTTTGCCGATCAGAAAGGGGTGTTCAACCAGTGGGACTTCGTGGTACTGACCGATCAGGATGAGCACAAGCCAGTCGCGGTTGGCTGTGAAGACTGCATTACCTTGTCTGTGCTGAGCGCGCCAGTCAAGCTTACGGGCACTTTTACCCGGATGCTCAATCCGTTCATCCGCTGAACCAGTCCTGCCCGGCTCCCGGTCGGACCGGGTAGTTATTGCAAGCCACGCTTCGCGTGGCTTTTTTATGGTCGCTTTTTTGTCTGCGCCACCACTGGGTTACAATTGCGTTCTTTGATTCCGTCCGGCTTCCAGCAGGACCAGCACGGGGACACCATGAACGCCGACGATTACGCTTTCCGCTTTGGCGGCATTGAACGATTGCACGGGCGCCGCGCCCTGGAGGCCTTTCGCCACGCCCACATTGCCGTGATCGGACTCGGCGGCGTCGGCTCCTGGGCCGCCGAGGCCCTGGCCCGCAGTGGCATTGGCACCATTACCCTGATCGACATGGACGATGTCTGTGTCTCCAACACCAACCGCCAGCTCCATGCCCTGGAGGGCCAGTACGGGCGCACCAAAACCGATGCCATGGCTGATCGGCTGCGGGCGATCAATCCTCAAGCAGACATCCGTGTGCACTTCGGTTTCCTGACCACCAAAAACGTCGGTGAGCTGATCATGGCCGACATGACCGGCGTGGTCGATGCCATCGACAGCGTCAAGGCCAAGGCGGCCCTGATTGCCCACTGCCAGCGCCGGAAAATCCCGCTGATCTGCGCCGGCGGTGCCGGCGGACAGATCGACCCGACGCAGATTCAGGTAGCCGATCTGAGCAAAACCACTCAGGATCCGTTGTTGGCCAAGGTGCGCAACCTGCTGCGCCGGGAATACGGCTTTTCCCGTAACCCGAAACGGCGCTTTGGCATTGAGGCCGTATACTCCCTCGAGCAGCTGACGTATCCTGCCGGAGACGGGGAAGTCTGCCTGCATAAGCCCGCCACTGATGGCCCGGTCCGGCTCGACTGCGCCTCCGGTTTTGGCGCCGCCAGCCCGGTGACTGCCAGCTTCGGATTCTTTGCAGCGTCCCGGCTGCTGAACCGCATTGCTCGACGCGCCAACCAATAACTCAACGGACCTGAAACCAGTATGCCTGTCAGCACTGTCCTGCTTCTTGCCAGCATTGGCGTTCTCTCACTGTTCTGCCAGTGGCTCGCGTGGCGTGTCCGCATGCCGGCCATTGTTTTCCTTCTGGCGGGCGGCATCGCTGCGGGGCCGGTACTGGGGTTCCTGGTACCCGAGGCCGTGTTCGGCGATCTGCTGTTTCCGGTTATTTCACTGGCCGTCGCCATTATTCTGTTTGAAGGCAGCCTGACCCTGCGCTTTGCGGAAATACGCGGCCACGGCAAGATGGTCCGCAACCTGATTCCGGTGGGCTCCATTGTCACTTGCATCATCGGCACGCTGGCAGCACGCTGGGTACTCGATGTTTCCTGGGCCGTAGCGCTGCTTTTTGGCGCCATTTCAATTGTCACCGGTCCCACCGTGATCGCCCCCTTACTACGATCCGTGCGGCCGGATTCAAAGCTGGCCAACATCCTGCGCTGGGAAGGCATCATTATTGACCCCGTCGGCGCCCTGCTCGCGGTTCTGGTGTTCGAGGGTATTGTTTCCTGGGGCCAGGGCAATGTGTTCGGACACTCCCTGTACATTTTCGGCAAGACCCTGGCGGTGGGCTTCCTGATTGGCGCCGTAGCCGGCCACCTCAATGGCATGGTACTGCGCAAGCACTGGATCCCCCAATACCTTCATAATGCCGGCACCCTGACCTTCATGCTCGGCGTGTATGCCATTTCCAACGAACTGGCCCACGAGTCCGGTCTGCTGACGGTGACCGTAATGGGCATCTGGATGGCCAATATGAAGCAGGTGCCAATTGACAGTATCCTCGAATTCAAGGAATCCCTCAGTGTTCTGCTGATCTCGGCATTGTTCATCATTCTGGCGGCACGGGTGGAGTTTTCCGCCATCGCCGAGCTCGGCTGGGGCCTGGTGGTAGTGCTGGCGCTACTGATGCTGGTCGCCCGCCCCCTGAGCATCTTCCTTTCGGCCATCGGCACCAACCTGAACTGGCGGGAGAAGCTTTTCCTCAGCTGGATTGCCCCCCGGGGCATTGTTGCTGCGGCGGTTTCTGCCCTGTTTGCCTTCCAGCTTCAGAAGCTCGGCTATGAGAGCGCCGGCGCTCTGGTGCCGCTGATATTCATACTGATTATTGCCACTGTCACCCTGCAAAGCATGACAGCAAGGCCGGTGGCTCGACTGCTGAAGGTCGCTGAGCCGGCAGAATACGGCTTCCTGATTCTCGGAGCCAATCCGGTGGCCCGGATGATAGCAAAGGCTCTGAAAAAATATGAGGTACCGGTGACCCTGGCAGACACCAACTGGGAAAACGTTCGCCAGGCACGCATGGAAAACCTTCAGGCTTACTTCGGCAACCCGGTTTCAGAACACGCCTCCACACACCTGGACCTGACTGGAATTGGCAAGCTTCTGGTGATTTCCCCCTACAAGCACATGAACTCCCTGGCCATCTACCACTTCCTTGACTGGTTTGGAAACAAATGTGTATACAGCCTTGCCGAGGGTGATCAGGACCAGAAGGCCCGGCACCAGACCGCCGAAAAGATCCAGATGACACGGGGACTCTTTGACGGCGTCAGCTACGCTAAACTGGCCAGCCTGGTGAGCCAGGGCTACACCATAAAGACCACCCAGCTGAGCGAATCGTTCGGCTACGAGGATTTCCTGAAGAAGTACCAGAACCAGGCCCTGGTACTGTTCACCTTCGACAGCAAGGAACACGTCGCCCCGGTTTGCAGTATGGAAGACCTGAAACCGGATGACGACTGGATCCTGATCAGCCTGGTGCCCCCGCAGCCAAGAAAAGAACGCAAGGAGAAAGATGGCGGGGAAGAAACCGGCAAGGAGCCTTCCGCCAGTAAAGAGCCTTCAGCCAGTAAAGAGCCTTCAACGGACGGCTGAGGAAGCGCCTCAGCGGCAGTCCAGCACCAACTTACCACGCACGTGCCCACCTTCCAGAAGCTCGTGGGCCTGCGCGACCTCTTCCAGCGGGAAAGCCTTGTCAATGTGCACCTTCACGTCGCCATCTTCGATCAGTTCGGCAATCTCGTCCAGGTGAAAAACATCCGGGCGGACGGTCATGCCGTGGGCACGTAAGCCCAGCTCTTCAGCTGCGCTGATGATCTCATCGGCGGTGACAGTCGGAATTGTCACCAGAACACCATGTTCGCCGAGGGTGTGCAGTGAACGCTTGCCGGTGTCGCCACCAACCAGATCCAGTACCACATCCAGGCCATAGCATTCCTCAGCAATATCCGTGGTGCGGTAATCGATCACTTCATGGACCCCAAGTTCCGCCAGAAAGTCCCGGTTGCCGGCAGAGGCCGTGGCAATCACATGAGCCCCCCGTTCCAGCGCAAACTGCACCGCAAAATGCCCAACACCACCGGCGCCCGCGTGGATCAGGATTTTCTGGCCCGAGTCCAGCTTGGCGACCTCAAACAGGGCCCGCCAGGCAGTCAGCGCCGCCAGTGGCAAAGCGCCGGCAGACACCAGATCCAGCTCCTCCGGTACGATAGCCAGTTCATCCGCCGCCGCCAACGCGTATTCCGAGTAGCCGCCACCTCCGGCGGGAAAGCCGACCATACCCATCACCCGGTCGCCCGGGGCCAGCGTAGTGACAGCATCGCCAACAGCCACTACCTCGCCAGCGACATCGTATCCCGGTGTCCAGGGCAGGGAATTTTCGATCTGCCGGGCCGCAAAGCCCAGGCCCTTACGGGTTTTCCAATCGATGGGATTAAGGCCCGCACCATGCACCCTGACCAGCACCTGCCCCGCCGCGGGCGCCGGCACGTCGGATTGAGCCACCTGCAGCACATCGCGTGCACCAAAGCGATCGTAGACCACATGGCGCATCTTGGATTCAGTATTCTGATCAGCAGTCGTTTCCATGAGGATCTCCGGACAACAGGTTAAACGGGGTTGGCTTTGCTTCAGACTAGCAGAAGTTAAGCACAAAAGGGCTCAGGAAACCTACAGCCCCTTGCCGCCTGCAACAACAGCAGGTCTGAGAATCCCGGCAAACTCTTTTGGTGCCCCGCACGGTGATCTCGATGGTGAACGGATCCGGCAGGTCCCAGGCAATGTCTTGGTAAGGCATTATTGGTTATCTCCGAGGCCCGGAATGGCCTGAAACGCCAGCCGGCCAATGCGATCGTTGTGAAGTGACCCGAGGTACAGGTAATCATCCTGGGGGTTCACTGATGTGATCTCCTGAAGATGCGTGCCCCGGGTGTCGTGGAGGCTGGTAATGACCTGCCCTTTTCGGTCAAAGGCTATCACCAGACCATACTCCTGGGGCGCCGGCTTCAGACTGTCCGGCAGCTTGGCCACCAGATCCTTGAGCCAGGGGTGCCGATGCATGGTGTCCACCTGGGGATTGCGCAGGGTCGGAAACGCGACCCAGTAGCGGCCCTCATCATCCACCGCCAGATTGTCGGGGAAGCCCGGCAGATTGTCGGCAAACACTTCCGCCTGTCCCGCCCTGGGGCCGCGGATCCAGTAACGCAGGATCCGGTATTTCCAGGTTTCATTAACCAGCACGGAATCGCCGTCGGGAGATACCGCGACACCATTGGCAAAGTGCAGGTTACCCAGCAGAACCTCGGCCTTGCCGGTCTTCCGGGAGTAACGAAGCAGACGGCCGTGGGGCCGCATTTCAAGCAGATCCAGCCGGTAGTCCGGCTGTTCAAAGCGGGAACTGGCATCGGTGAAGTAGATACGTCCGTCATCGGCAATATCGACATCGTCCGTGAACCGGAACGGTGTGCCTTCCGCTTCCCGGGCCAGCACCGTAATCTCACCATCGGGGCTAATGGATAGCAGGCCTTTCCAGGCATCCGCCACGATCAGATTGCCCTGGTGGTCAAACACCATGCCCAGAGGCCGGCCACCGGTGGACAGCCAGTTTTCCACCCGGCCATCCGGGAACACCCGCACGATATACCCATCCTGGGTTCCTGTGTAAAGCACGCCATCCGGGCCAATGGTGGTGTCTTCCGGGCCGTAAACCTGGCCCCGGGCCAACAGATCGGCAAGCCGCAAACGCTCGTTCGGTGCCAACAGCCCGGTCAGGGGCGGCGGAGCGGGAGGGTCCCAGGCCTTGCTGTCAACGGGTGAGGGCGTCAGCAGGAAACTGCCAAGCAGCAGGAAAACAACCAGCAACCCCACCATCAGCCATTTCATACACTCTGCCCGCCTGTTGTTATGTACATTCCGTATATCAGCGATTGCCTAACCTTAGCAGACAGGCCGGTGAGCATGAAAATGCCGGTCTTCGAAGCCGCTCAGCTATCGGCGCTGAGGAAACGGACGCACAACGCCGCGAAGGTATCGGCTTTTTCGGCGTGCAGCCAGTGACCGGTGTCCTGAATAATCCGCAACTGAGCCTGGGGGAACAGGCGTTGGATATCGTCCCGGTGCTTTTCCTGGATGTAGGCGGAATCCGCACCCTTGAGAAACAGCACCGGGCCGGTGAACGGCCCCTCGCCCTCCGGTGCCCTGGCGAGGTTCTCGTAGCAGGCGTCAATGACAGGAAGGTTCAGGCGCCAGCGAAACATCGCCCCCCCCTCTTCCTGCTGTTCCCGGGGGATACGCTCAAGGTTTTTCAACAGGAATTGCCGGACGCCCGGGATGTCAACAAACCCGGCCATCAGCTTGTCTGCGTCCTGACGGGATCGCACACCGTTCAGGTCGATGCCATTCAGGCCCTCCAGGATGGCGTCGTGGTGGGGCTTGTAGCTGATTGGCGCAATATCGGCCACGATCAGTTTATCCACCCGTTCCGGCGCCTGAAGGGCAACCTGCATCGCTACCTTGCCGCCCATGGAGTGGCCCAGAAGGCTGGCCTTTGCGATCCCCTGAGCGTCCATATAGGCAATCACGTCCTCAGCCATCGTCGGATAATCCATGGCTTCAGTGTGAGGAGAGCCACCATGATTGCGCTCGTCCAGTGCGTGGACCTGCCACTGATCCTCAAGGCGCCGGGCGATACCACCAAGGTTTTCCAGGGATCCGAACAAGCCGTGTAACAGGATCAGGGGCGGGCCTTCGCCGGTAATGCGGTGATTCAGCGCAACACTCATGGGCAGTCAGTCTCCGGATAGGTCTGCATTCTCAAAACGAATACATTACCACTGCCAGTCTCGCGAGCAAGTGCCGGTATTGGCGGTCATTTTCTGAAGTCGAAAAAAAGCCGGGCAAAGCCCGACATCAAGGTCATAGACAATACGCCTGAAAGATCAGCAGTAAAAGATGCTGTTCAGGTACTCGGCGAGCTCAATCACGTTTTTGCGCTCAACCTCGGTATGGGGTACGAAGATCTGCTGTTCCATAATACACCTCCTGATTGTCTTTCCATTGCTTCAACCTGTCAGGTTAATGCTATCGTTAAGCACAGGAGTAACCGTTGACAGGCGGTTGCAGACACTTGACATTTTGTATCAGCAATCATGACGGGTTGTTAACTATCAGGCCGGACAATGTGACATCAGCTCAGCCAGACACCGCTAGCGCACCGCTGGTTGCGGCGTCCAGCACCCTCGCACTGGTGCACTACCTTGAGCGCCAGGGCGTGCTGAACCCGTCCCGTGTTGAGCAGCTCACCGGTCTGGCCATGTCGGAACTCAGGGATCCGGACCGGCGGGTACCGGCCGATGCTCATTACCGCCTGTGGGAACATGCCGAACAGGTAACAGGCGACCCGGGCGTCGGGCTACATGCCGGCCAGATGGTGGATCCGGAACGGATGGGGCTGGTGGGGCATGTGTTTTTCAATTGCGACACCCTGGGAGAAGCGGTTACCCAATACGTGCGCCTGCACCGGCTGATCAATGAGTCGGTATTGCTGAGCTTTGAGCAGGCCGGAGACCAGGCCATCCTGTGCTGGCAACCGGACATGGCCGAGCATTATTGCCGGCAGGATATGGACCGGACACTGGCCGCCGCCATCACCCGGACCCGGCACTTCATCCATCCGGGCATTCGTGCCGACTGGGCGGAAATCGCCCACCTTGCCCCCGCTTACGCCGATGAGTACGAGAAGCTTCTGGGCGGCCCGGTCCGGTTTGACTGTGGCATAACCCGGCTGGCCTTCAGCAGCCGACATCTGGGGCACCCGATTCCGCGCCGAAATCCTTATGTCTATTCGGCCGTGCTGAAACAGGTCAACTCACTCCTGGCCAGGCTGCAGACCCGCCGCTCATTCGGCCGCAGGATTCGCCGTTTGATTTCAAGGCAGATGGCAACCGAAAAAATCGACGCCGATACCCTGGCCCGGCAGTGCCACATGAGCCGCCAGACCCTGTACCGTAAACTGAAAAAGGAAGGACTCAGTTTCCATGGCCTGGTGGAGCAGGTTCGCCAGGACAAGGCCCTGCGCTATGTTGCCGCCGACCACTACGCCCTCGGCGAAATTGCCTTTTTACTCGGATTCTCCGAACTCAGTGCTTTCAGTCGGGCATTCAAACGCTGGACCGGCACGTCCCCGGCGGAGTACCGCGCCAGGCATCTCGCACCGCCAGGAACAGCCGACCAGGCGCCGGCTGACGCTAGTGGAGAACGATGATGGGAGAGTTGCCGCTGGTTGCCATCGCGTTAGGCGCCATCTATCTTGGCGCACTGGTGTGCATCTACCGCATACTTCTGACCTATCGCACCACCCAGGGCGCCATCGCCTGGATCATTGGGCTTCTCGGCCTGCCCTATGTCGCCGTACCCATGTTCGTGCTGTTCGGGCGATACCGGTTCGGCGGCTACGTCAAGGCCCGCCGGCTGGGCGACGAATCCCTGACTGATCTGCTCAACCGGTTTGAACAACAGACCACGTCCATCCCGACACCCACCAGTGACCGGTCCACCGAAGAGCTTCAGGTATTGTGCAGGCTGGGTCGCCAGCCGTTTACCAACGGCAACCGGTGCACACTGTTACGGGACGGAGAAGCCACCTTCGAGGCTCTGTTTGAAGCCATGGAGGACGCCACGCGCTATATCCTCCTTGAGTTCTATATTGTCCGCTCGGACCGGGTCGGGCGACGGATCAAGTCCATCCTTGAGCGCAAACTGGCCCAGGGTGTGGAAGTCTGGTTCCTGTACGACGATATCGGCAGCGTCTGGCTGCCGCGCACCTATCTGAACCAGCTCGCCACAGCGGGCGCCCGGGTGGCCTCGTTCGGCAACGGCAATATTCGCAGGCGGCGTTTCCAGATCAATTTCCGGAACCACCGGAAGCTGCTGGTGTGTGACGGCAGGATCGGCTTTGTCGGCGGCATTAACCTCGGGGATGAGTATCTGGGCACTGTCATGGATCAGGAACCCTGGCGCGACACCCACTGCCGCATCGAGGGTCCGGCGGTTACCGGCCTTCAACTGGCCTGGCTGGAAGACTGGAACTGGGCCAGTAGCGATTTTCCTGATCTGGACTGGACCCCGGTGGAGAACCAGGCCGGCGACGACGAGGTGCTGATGCTGCCAACCGGGCCTGCGGATACCTGGGAAACCTGCACTCTGTTTTTCCTCAACTGCATCAATAATGCCCGCACCCGGCTCTGGATTGCCTCGCCCTATTTTGTCCCGGATTTCCAGATAATGAACGCCCTTCAGCTGGCGGCACTGCGGGGCGTGGATGTACGAATCCTTATTCCGGAAAAATCCGACAGCCGCCTGATCGGTTTAGCGGCCTACTCCTACCTGGTCCAGGCCTGCAAGACCGGCATAGGCATCTACCGGTACCAGCCGGGCTTCATGCACCAGAAAGTGATTCTGGTGGATAACCGCTACGCGGCGGTCGGAACCGCTAACATGGACAACCGTTCCATGCGCCTCAACTTCGAAATTACCGCCATTACCACAGCATGCCATTTTGTCCGAAGCGTCGAGTCCATGCTGGAGGAGGATCTGGACAGCTCACGCCTGATGACCGAAGGCGACTACCAGGATCGCTCCCTCCTGTTCCGCCTGGGCTGTCGGGCGGTCCGGCTGCTGGCGCCCCTGCTCTGACCTTCTGCGGCTACTGGCTCCGGCATGCACGAATGTGCGACTATGCCAGCACGAATCAGCCAGCATGCAGTAGCGACAGATCATCATGAACGTGTTCAAACCCAGAGAAACATTGACCGAGCAGGTCGCCCGCCACATAGAAAATCTCATTGCCTTTGGTCAGCTCCGGTCCGGAGAACGGATCTACGAGGGCGCCATGGCCAAAGAGATGGACGTCAGCCATGGCTCGATACGAGAGGGGCTCTTGTTGCTGGAGAAGCGGCACCTGGTCCGCAATGTTCCCCGCAAGGGCGCGTTTGTCACGCCGCTGGACGACTACTTCGTTCGCAGCCTCTATGAGACTCTGGAACTTTACCTCACCCACACCGGCCGCAAGCTGGTCCGCAACTGGCAAGCGGATGATATGGCCCGGCTAGAATCGCTGTACGATCAGATGAAAGCCTGCTTCGAAAAGAACGATCTGATGGCCTTTCTGGAGCTGGGCATCGAATACACCAAGGCATCGCTGGCTTACGCCGATAACTATTTTATTGTCTCCGCCATTGACGACCTCTGGCCGTCGGCGAAGCGCTGCGCCTTCGTCGCTTTCCAGCGGGGTGGCAACCAGGTGCTGGAAGACAACCTCGCCCACATGCAGGAATCCATCAGCGCCATCAAGGACCGGGATGAAGAGCGCCTGGCGGACATTCTGCACCGCTATGCCCTGCAGCAATGCCATCAGGTTCTGGACGCGATTGACAATACCAGCGGCAAACTCGGGTAACGGTTCTCAGTAGAAGAGCTGGGTGAACGAGAAGCCGATATTCAGGTAGGCGGTCCAGTTATCCTCGTTGTTATAGGCCGCCGCCAGTTGCACCGGGCCCAGGAAGGTATCCAGGCCGGCAAACACACTTGAGGATTTCACCGAGCTGTCCCAGCTCGCCGAATCCAGCGACGGCCACGCGTTCCCCGCCTCAAAACCCATACCAACAAACCAGGGCAAAAGCGGCCCACCGAAGGTCTGGCTGGCATAGACAGAGGCCATCAGGGCATTGTCACCGGTAATTTCACCCGGCGCATAGGCCGACAACCGCCGGAACCCGCCAAGACGGACCGCGTTTTCAATCCCCGGCGTGCCTCGGGTCACCGCATGGGCGTAGACCAACCCCGTCAGGGTCAGTGTCTTCCAGCTCCCCGTCCCCAGCGCCATGCCGGTCACCGAATCAAACCGGCGGTCGGAACCCAGGCCCTCGCGCTCAAAGCGCCCCCGAAGTCCTACGAAGCCTCCTTTGCGCGGGAAAAACGTGTCGTCCAGCGAGTCATGAACCAGCTGCAGGGCAAGGCCACCCTGATGCACGGAATCCTCCGGCGCCACCGGCTGGCCGATCTGTTCATCCACCGTGGCATAGCCCCGCGAATACGTCAGACGGACTTCGGCGCTGCCTCCGACCTCCATACCAAGAGCAAGGTCTGCTTTGCGGAAAGTCACATTCAGTTCAGCAATGCGCGTGCCAGTGGAATCAAACAGGCTGAGGGTGTCCCGGGAATACTCACCGCCCAAGACCAGGAATCGCTTATAGCCGTAGTCCAGCGGCTGATACCACTGGCTGCGGACCCAGGGTTCGGTACCCAGCTGGACGCCGGTCTGCCACTCGGCACCCAGCGCGTTAAGCTCGGTCATACGAAGCAAGGACGCAATATTGAAGTGGGTTTCGCCGTCGAAATTGTCTTCGTAGTTGAGACCAAACGACAGGTAATTCGGTCCCCAACTCTTTTCCTGAACCCGTATGGTCAGGATCGTACCTTCCGGGGACCGGGACGTGGAATAGGACACGATCTCGTAGTAGCCCAGGCCATAGATGCGCTTGAGATCCACTTCGAGCTGTCCGGTATCCAATGGCTCCCCGGGCTTTTGCCGGATTCGCTCTTTCAGAAAGTCGCTGGCCAGCCGTCGGCTGTCCTCGATCTCGATCCGGGCAACGGGTTCAGACTCCGATGCCCGTGCGCCAATCCTTGCTCGCCAGGTGTTCCAGTCTGCCTGCGACACCGAGAGCGGACGAAGCTCCACACCGTGCTCCCGGGCGGTGCTGGCACCGAGTTCAAACAGGATGGGCGCATCGTAGAAATCAGCGGAGGTGTAGCCTTCCAGGTCGGGACGTATCAAAACATCCCTACCCTTTAGTAACTCCAGTTGCTGATCGGTATTTCGTCGGGTCATGATGGTGGTGAGCTGGCCAACAACGGAGAAGGCCTCCCGCAATTCATCCGTTTCCATCAGGTTGTCGGTAATATCAACCGCAATAACAATGTCGGCGCCCAGATCCCGGGCGACACTGATCGGCAGGTTATTGGCCACGCCACCATCCACCAACAGCCGGCCCTGCCATTCCACCGGCGCGTAGACACCGGGAATGCTCATGCTGGCACGAATAGCTTCGGACAGGTTGCCATTGTCGATGATCACCTGCTCACCGCTCTCAAGATCCGTGGCAACGGCGCGGAAGGGAATCGGAAGGCGGTCGAAGTCTTCAACCAGGGCGGCGTTTCTGGTCAGCTCGTTGAGGATGAAGCCCAGGTTCTGGCCGGCAATAAGCCCACCACCAACATGCAATCCATCGGCGCGGACCCCGATGCCCGGAACCACCGGAAACCGCCAGTCATCCCGCTTTCGGCGCACCGGCTTATAGGCCCGGCCAGGGTCATCCAGAAAGCTTGAGAGCCAGTCCATCCGAATAAAACGACGTTCAATCTCGGTAACCGGCATCCCGCTGGCGTAGAGGGCGCCAACGGCAGAACCGGCACTGGTGCCAACCACCAGATCCACCGGAATCCGCATTTCTTCCAGAACCCGCAGAACGCCAACATGGGCCATGCCTTTGGCGCCACCGCCGCTGAGAACCAGACCTATACGGGGTCGTTCTTCGGCCAGGGCCGGGGGTGCGAAAAGGGGTGCGAAAAACAGCAGGACCGAGGTCAGCAGCCATGGGACTCGCAGCGCCCAGAAGTTCCGCAAACTCACAGCCGCATCATTTTCTGTCAGAGGAATTGTCGTCCGCCAGCGACAAATGGGACACATCCGGCACCACCGGCGGAGGAAGGTTGCGCTCAACGCCAAGATCACTGCCGGCCGGCGCCAGGCTCCATTCGTCCAGATGCTGGAACATCGGTGGTTCTACCTCCGATCGCTCTGCCAGCGTTTCTCCAACCGGGGCCAGGCTCAGGCCGGAGCCAGAGAGAATGTCGTCTACCTTTTCACCCGCCACCGGCAGACGATCGCCAGGCTCGGTTTGAGGAACCGTGCCCTTCTTCTCTGCGACAGCGGCGGGAGTTGCCGGCGCAGCAGGTTGCTGACTCGCCTGCCCTGCCGGCGCCTCCGGCTTCGGCTGAGGCGGATGCGGAGGGCTGGCGGCGGGCCGGGCATCGGCCATGGGCTGTACATAAGCGACCATGCCGTGTTTTTTCAGCACAGCACGGTACTTTTCGGCCTGCACCTCCTCAAGCTTGTTGCGAATAACCACCGGCTGGCCGCTGAACATACGGTCGACCTGCTCGAGCGAAGCCTTGAACAAGGTGCGGGCATTGTTGCGCGCAGCTTCCAGATCCGTTCCGGGAACGCATTCCCCTTTAAAGACAAGCTGAAACATGCGTCTTCCTCTTGGCGTCCGTCTTTCTCACATCATAGTTGATCGCGTGGCGCTCCGGGAGTCCGCGAAACATGCTGCCTCTGTGTCCAGACTGCAAACAATTGAAAAATCGATGTCACATATCACGCAAATTGCGACAGACTCTGCAATAATCAACGGTAACCAAATTTTACAATTGGTTACATATTGACCGGAACATCACCAGGGAGTGGTCTCCAATGACGATCACACAATCACTTCGCATCACCGCCGTAACGCTTTTGTTGTCGGCACCGCTTGCCCATGGTGAAAACCTGGACGTACTGATGAGCCAGGTTTTCCCGCAGGCACAGGCAACCTACATCGGTTATGAAAGCGTCGAGCGGGAGGATATCCCGGCCAGCGCCCCGGTAGAGCGAAAATACCTGATTGTAGATTTTCGCCTGGCCTCCAGTCAGCTGGCCTCAGAACAGCTTCAGGCCAGTGTTCACAAAGTCTGCATGACGCTGCTAAAAGACCGCGAGCTGATCCGGCAGCTGTCGGATTCCGGTTACGACATGGTATCAGTCGCCTTCGACCGCCGCTCCCAGTTTGACTGCCTGTAGCACCGCTGCCGGGTTGGTCAGTCATCGCGGCCCAGCAGTTTCGGAAACGCCTCGAGCGCGCTGTTGACGGCGTCGAGGTTGAACGCCTCCACATCGGCAAGCAGTTTTTCCCCGTAACCAGTCACCGAACGGGACCGGAATCGCTGGCCCCAGGCAAGCACCCGCCGGGCAAAATGTTTCATCTGCTCCGGATCGCCGCTTTCCCTGACCGTTTTCCACTCGTCACCAAAATCTGCCGCGAGCTGTTCTCTCAGCCAGCCCCGTTCCTGCATGCTGAGGGTCTGGGCCAGCAGCCGCTCGGATTCTTTCGGGGCACCTTCGTCTTCCGCCTTTTCCACGGTCGCTTCAACCCGCGGCAAGGTCACGGTGAACACTGAGCCGGTGCCTGATTCACTCTCAACTTCCAGTTCTCCGCCCATCATCCGCGCCAGCTTTCGGCTGATGGCAAGGCCGAGGCCGGTCCCCCCATAGCGCCGGGTGTTCTGGCCCTCCTGCTGCTCAAAGGCATCAAAAATCCGGTCAATCTGATCCTGAGGGATACCGATACCGGTATCCCTGACGGTCACCACCAGCTTGTAAAACTGGCGTTCCGGTGTCTCGGAGCCCGGGCTGCCGCCCTCTCCCCGGACCCTCAGGGGCTTCGCTGTAGCGCGGACAGTAACGCCACCCTCATGGGTGAATTTGATGGCATTGCCTACCAGGTTGAACAGAACCTGCCTCAGGCGGGTTTCATCCAGCATCATGGCCGCCGGCATCTTGGAATCAACACTCACCTCCAGGGTGATGCCCTGTTCCCGGGCCCGGAGATCGAAAATGTGGCGGACATCATCGAGCAGTCGCCGCACCGACACGGCGGAATAGTCCAGCCGCATTTTCCCCGCTTCAATGCGGGACAGATCCAGAATGTCGTTAATCAGCATTAGCAGGCTGCGGCTACCAGCCCGGATGGCGTCCAGATAGTTTCGCTGCTGGGGATCGGTCACGGTGTTGCTGAGCAGATCACTGTAGCCGATCACGGCGTTCATCGGTGTCCGTATTTCGTGGGACATGTTTGCCAGGAACTCGCTTTTCGCGAGGCTGGCGGCCTCTGCCTCCCGGGCGAGACGCTCGGCTTCAAGCTTGGCCGCCCGCAACTCGTCCTCACTGCGGCGAAGGGCATTTTCAGAACGGATCCGTTCATCCACTTCCCGGGACAGTTTCCGGTTCCAGTACAGGAAAATCAGAACGACGACAATGGCAATGAGCACCACCCGGCGCACCACGGTGTAATCGGCTTCCTGTTCAATATCGAGGTGAATCCAGCGATTGTAGATGGACTCGGTCTCGCTTGCCTCGAGGCTGCCCAGGGCCTTGTTCAGCACCCGCTGCAGTTCCGGACTGTCCTTCCGGACCGCCAGCCTGAGGTCGTACTGGTAAGGGGTGATACTGGTGATCCGGAGGTTCGACAAGCCCAGCCGGGCCACGGTGTAGCTGACCGCCGGGATGTGGGTAACCATAACGTCCAGATCCCCATTGGAGAGCGCCAGAAGCCCTTCCTCCACGGTGGCCACGGGGTAAAGGTCCAGATTCGGGTGGTTAATCAGCAGGTAGTCGTGGGCCGCGTGCCGGTTCACCACCCCCACCCGTTCACTGCGAAGCTCCCGGAGATCGCCGATAAAGCGCCCGTCATCCCGGATGGCAAGGGCTATAGGTACGGTCAGGTAGGCCCGGGTAAACAGAAAGTCGTCTTCGGTACGCGGCGTCCGGGATAATCCGGGAAGTATGTCGACCTCGCCGGACCGGAGCTGGTCTTCGGCGTCCATCCGGCTCCCGGCCAACTTACGGGTGAACCGGATGTTCAGTTGCTCTTCGAGGCGGGTCAGCAGATCCGGAACCAGGCCAGTGGGCCGGCCGTCCTGGGAATATTCAAACGGCGGCCAATCCGAGCGAAAGGCCACCTTGAGATCAGGATGCCGTTTCAGCCAGTCATGGTCGGAAGCAGATAGCTCGGTCCCGGTTCGCTCCAGCACAGGCTGCCCCGATTGCAGCCAGGACTGGCGGATCACCCGATGTTCGTTGTGGCTGATCGCCGAAACGGCCTTGTTCAGTACCTGAAAAAGACGATCATTGCCGGCGTCCACCTGCAACACCACATCCACCGGATTGTCATCGAGCAGATCCGACAAGCCGATGCCGTTCACCATGGCCGACTGCAGGTAATCCGAAACCACAGGCACCGGTGCCAGAAATGCATCGGCCTTGCCAGAGAGAACCTGCCCCACGGCTTCGCTGACACTGGCGACCGGAACCGGTGTGAACGCCTCCACCGGGTCGAGCATGGGGTATTGATTCGGGTCACCGTCGATGACAGCAATCCGGCTGCCCTCCAGATCCGCCAGGGTTCGAATGGCGGCATCGCCGGCACTGACAAACAGGCCGTAGGTCAGGGACATCAGCGGATCGGTGAACCGTTTCCCCGGCACCACCGGCATGCCCGGCATCCGGGTGGTCAGAATGGCATCGGTCTCAGACTCGCGCTGAACCGGGCCACGGTCTTTCTCCGACCGAAGGATCACGGGTTCGATGGCCACATCCAGCTTTTCCGATAACCGGGCCAGATAATCGATGTAGATTCCGGCCAGAGCACCTTCGCCGGTATCAAAAGCCAGCGGAACCTGAGCACTACGCAGACCTATCCGGAAGCGTTCCTGCTCCGCCAGCCAGGTCAGCTCCTTTATACCGAGTACCGGCGCCGGCGACGTTTGCGGCGGGTCCGCCCATACCGGGGATTGAAACAGTGCCAGCAGGCAGCATAGTAGGAGGGGAAGGTTAACCTTCACTGGAAATCCTCAAGGGTTCCGCTACATTTCAGGGAACAATACCTGCAATCGCCGGCGATTTCATTCAGGCAAGCCGCCAACAGGAGATGAATGGACATGGACACCAGCAAACACAACCTCAGCACTTTATTTGAGCAGCTTGGCCTTGCCTCCGACACCAGGAGCATCGAGGATTTTGTCGCCAGGTACTCCCCCCTGCCAAGCGAGGTCGCTATCCAGGATGCCCCTTTCTGGTCAGAGAGCCAGTCCCATTTCCTGGAAGAAGGATTGGAGGAAGACAGTGACTGGGCGGAGATTATCGATGAACTGGATGCCCGGATGCGCCACTAGGACTCGGCGCCCTCACTGATAACAACCCGATCGCGACCCCCGTCCTTGGCCTGGTAAAGGGCGCGGTCGGCCCGATCAAATACCGACTCTTCAGTGTCCCCCGAAACAAAACCCGCCAAGCCAGCAGAAAAGGTAATGGTTACCGGCTCGCCCCGGAAATGAAATGGCAGCTTGCCGACGTGCTCCCGCACCTTGTCGACGACGGTACGGGCATCGGCGGGCCCGGTTTCCGGGAACAGCACCACAAACTCCTCGCCCCCGAAGCGAGCCACGAAATCGGTGGTGCGCAGCCGCTCCCTGAATTCCCTGGCAACCAGCTGAAGCACCCTGTCCCCGGCCTTGTGGCCGTATGAGTCATTGATTCGCTTAAAAATCGAGAACGCCGATGGTCAGTGGATGACGGTAACGCTGCCAGCGGTTGCATTCGAAAGACAGCCGCTCCTGCCAGGCTTCCCGGTTCGGCAGCTCTGTGAGCAGGTCGGTCATGGCTCGCAGACGTTCCTTGCGAACCTGTTCCTGCATCTGCTCTGAATGCGCCTCCATGGCGGCCACTTTCTCCTGCATCGCCTCCAGTTGCTCGGAAAGCACCTGCTCACGCTCTGACTCCTGGGTGCGGAACCGGCCAACCGCCTGAACAATGGATTCCAGATGGCCACTGACAGACTGTTTGAGGTCCCGGAGGTTGTCGCTGGCCTGCAACTGCAGCCCGACCCGCTCGACTTCCTCGCGGATCTCCCGGTCAAGATGTTCTGACGCATCAAGGCGACCGGTCTGGGCCGAGGACTGGGCCGAGAAATGTTCCCGCAGGATCTCGAGTCGCTCATCCAGACGCTTGAGAAAGGCCTCAAACTCACGCTTGCTCCGGGTAACCGCGGCAATGACCAGTTCCGCGACATGATTCAGGCCTTCCCGCAACTCGTCCCAGTCGTTACTTGCCAGCAGGGATTGCTGAAGGGCCCGGGCCCGGGCCTCGGCGGCGGGTTCCAGAGAGACCTGAGTAAGCATCTGGCCCAGCAACTGACCAACCCGGCGGGCAATGCGCAGTCGTTGGGCATTGTCTTCAATATCCTGGCCATTGCCCGGTGCATGAGCGGCTTCTGAGGCGATTTCAGGCTCTGGTTGCGGCTCCGGACCGTTTTTTGGCTCTGGCTCCCGCTCTTTGCGCGAAAAAAACGACCGCTTCTTGTCACCGGAGGCCTGGTGTTCATCCAACAGGGCTACCTGGCGGTCAATCTGGTCCTGCAGTTCCTTCCAGGCATCCACATCCACCCTGCTTTTCCGTAGGTCCTTGCGGATACGGACCAGCAACCGGTCAAGCTCTGGAGTCTGACCCTCGGATGCGAGGCTGGTGCGCACCAGCATACGCTCAAGGGTATTCCGCTCCGCCTTCCACTGCTTTTCCCGGTTATCAGCAGATTCGAGTTTCTGAAGGTATTTCTCCTTCCAGGAAGGATCGGATGCCATGGAGCGCTCCCGTTTACGCTGGCTGTGCCGTTATTGAGTGGAAGTGACCGGCATGCCGGTCACTGACCTGAGGTGTTTTCGCCATGGGTCCTGCCATGATACTTATCCCGGCGAGCTCTGGGGTGACTCTGGTCATAAACCCGGGCCAAATGCTGAAAATCAAGATGAGTATAGACCTGGGTTGTGGCGATGTCGGCGTGTCCCAGCAGTTCCTGTACGGCGCGAAGGTCTCCACTGGATTCAAGCATGTGGCTGGCAAAGGAATGCCGCAGAAGATGGGGATGAAGTTTCTGGTCAGCCCCCCTGGTGATCCCCCAGCGACCAAGCCGGGCCTGAATGCTCCGGTGACTGAGCCGGCCACCGCGCTGGCTGACAAACAGGGCGTCTTCACCCTCATTGGCCAGCGCCGTCCTCTGAGTCAGCCAGGCCCGGATCGCTTCCACCGCTTTTTTCCCGACTGGCAACAGCCGCTCTTTACCGCCTTTGCCGACTACCCGGACCTCGCCACTTCGCAGGTCAACGGTTCCCGTATCCAGGCTCGCCAGTTCCGCCAGCCGCAGCCCGGAGGAATACATCAGCTCAAACATACACAGATCACGAACTTCGAGGGGGTCGTCCGGCTGGCTGTCCAGCAGGTGACTCAGCTGGTCGACGTCGGCCACCCGGGGCAGGCGCCGGCCACCCTTCGGCGCGCGGATGTCCAGGGCCGGGTTGTCGGACGCCAGCTTTTCCCTGAGCAGAAACTGGAAAAAGCGGCGAGTTGCCGAAAGGTGCCGGGCAATACTGCGGCCTGAGAGGCCTTCCCGGCTGAGAGTAGCCACATAGCGGCGAAGATCATGGTTGGTGACCCGCCGCCACGCAGGCACCTCTCTGCCAGCCAGCCACCGGGCAAGGCGCAGGAGGTCCCGCTGATAGCTGTCGCAGGTTCTGGGTGAATGCCGCGTCTCGAACGCCAGATGCCGGATGAAATCGGTTAATGGCCCGCACAGCTCATCGGGCAGGTCCGACGCCGCCGGAATCTCTGACACCTCAGCGCGACTCCGTCGCCATATCGGTAACCGGGGCGGCCATGGTGTGGCGCTGAACCATGGGCGGCAGCAGCCGGCTCAGGGTGTCGCTGATGTAGCTGAGAAACAGCGAGCCCATGCTCTGGTCAAAATAACCCGGCTGGCAGCTGCCAACGGCAAACACGCCCACCAGTTCATCATGACGCAGGGGCACCAGGGCGACAGAAGCAATCGCCTCTTCCCGGTCCGGAAACAGGAACTCCCGTTCGCTCTCGCGGAACTGGCCACACACCGCCCGCTCGCCTTCAAGCAGGCTGCCCAGTCGTTCACGGGCCACCGAAGGGCTCACCACATGGAGGGCACCCTGGGAGGCCTCCGGTAGCTCAGCGTCGGTAAACAGGAGCACCGAGGCCGCGTCGAGGCCGAAATCGCCACGGATACTGTCATCAATGGCTGAGGCCATATCGTTGAGGGTCCGCGCTTCAATCACCTGCATCAACAGGCGCTTGCTCTTTTCAAACAGGCGATCGTTGTGGCGGGCAATGGACACCAGCTCCACCAGCTCCCTGCGCAGCGTGTCCCGCTGCTCGCGGAACAGGTGCACCTGGCGTTCGACCAGGGAAATGGCGCGACCGCTGTCGTGGGGCAGAGTCAGACTGCGCAGCAGTTCGTCCTGGTCGACAAAGAAATCGGGGTTGGCCCGCAAGTACTCCGCCACCTCTTTCCGGGTGAGGTCACCGGCCTTCTGGCGGGCCGTTTGTTCTGTCATGGTGAACTCCTGGCTGTCAGGATCGTTGTTTGTGGGGGCGGCCACTGCCCTTTCGGCGGCGACTGCCAGAATCAGCTGGCAGCCTTAACTGCCCTTCAAATACGCTGGTTGCAGGCCCTTCCATCATAACAGGGGTCCCGTCACCCTGCCATTCAATGACCAGTTTGCCGCCGCGCAACTCCACTTCAACCCGATAATCCAGCAGGCCACGCAAACAGCCAGCGACCACGGCGGCACAGGCTCCGCTGCCGCAGGCCAGGGTTTCGCCGGCGCCTCGTTCGAACACCCGGAGGCGGGCGTGGCTGCGATCCAGTATCTGCAGGAAGCCGATGTTGGCCCGGGCCGGGAAGCGGGGGTGGCGCTCCAGCTTCGGCCCCAGGGTGTCCACGGGCGCTGTGTCTACGTCCTCCACCACCAGCACGCCGTGGGGATTGCCCATGGACACAGCGCTGAGCTCCACGGTCTGGCCGTCCACATCCACGGTGTACACGTCCTTGCGACGGTCTGCAGCAAACGGAATGGCCGGCGGATTCAGCTCAGGC
The DNA here is from genome assembly GCF_056857895.1 of Marinobacter sp. B-21. Lineage (NCBI taxonomy): Bacteria > Pseudomonadati > Pseudomonadota > Gammaproteobacteria > Pseudomonadales > Marinobacteraceae > Marinobacter > Marinobacter sp. B-21. Next base: position 65,535 of record NZ_JBSXNZ010000065.1, on the reverse strand, counting down.
ACCCCCATATTGACCATGACCATGCCATCCCGGCCAACGCGCAGCTCGATCACACCCTTGGCGGTCTGGACCCGTATCACCTTTTTATTGGTCAGGTGCTGGTCCCGGACAAACCGGGCGAAACAACGGGCGCCATTGCCGCACTGTTCCACCTCGGAACCGTCCGCGTTGAAAATACGGTAGCGGAAATCCACGTCGGGCAAACCCGGCGGCTCCACCACCAGCAACTGGTCAAACCCGATACCGAAATTCCGGTTGGCCAGATCCCGGATCGTGTCCGGGCGCAGCCGGAACGGCTGGCTGATGGCATCCACAACCATGAAATCGTTACCCAGCCCGTGCATCTTGGTGAACCGAAGTAAGGGGCCCTGGCTCCGGCGCTGCTGGTTCATCTCCTCGCCTCCGCTCATTCCGGAAGGCAGCTCTCGGGCGCGAGCTGGTCTTCAAGGGTTTCGCGGCGCCGGACCACATGCACCTGCTCGCCATCGACCATCAGTTCCGGGGGCCGGTTGCGGGTGTTGTAGTTGGAGCTCATGACAAAGCCGTAGGCGCCGGCAGAGCGAACCGCCAGCAGGTCCCCGGACCGAAGGCGAAGGTGACGGTCCTTACCCAGGAAGTCCCCGGTTTCGCAGACTGGCCCAACCAGATCCCAGGCTTTTTCCTCGCCGTCCTGATGCGGCGTGACCGGGATGATCGCCTGCCAGGCACTGTAAAGGGCCGGACGGATCAGATCGTTCATGGCGGCATCGATGATGGCAAAGTTCCGGTGCCCGGTGCATTTCAGGAACTCGACCCTGGTAACCAGGATACCGGCATTGGCGGCAATGGAACGGCCGGGCTCGAGAATCAGCTCCAGCTTCCGGTCACCCAGACGCTCCGCCAGCGCCCGGACATAATCCGACGGCTGCGGTGGCTGCTCCTGATTGTAGGTAACGCCCAGACCGCCCCCCATATCCAGGTGATGGATATGAATACTTCGGTCGGCCAGGGTGTCGATCAGGGCCAGCACCCGGTCCAGGGCATCCAGGAACGGGGAGACGGTGGTGAGCTGGGAGCCAATATGGCAGTCCACGCCCTTGATCTCCAGGTTTGGCAGGCTCGCAGCGCGGGTGTATACGTCCGGCGCTTCGGCGATATCGATTCCGAACTTGTTCTCTTTCAGACCCGTGGAAATGTAGGGATGGGTGCCGGCATCAACATCCGGGTTCACCCGCAGGGAAACCGGCGCCCTGACGCCAAGCTCGCCAGCCACGGCATTCAGTCGGTCCAGCTCGGTATCGGACTCAACGTTGAAACAGCGCACACCCACCTCGAGCGCCCGCTTCATTTCCCATTCCTGCTTGCCAACGCCTGAAAACACCACCTTTGCCGGGTCGCCGCCGGCCCGCAGCACCCGCTCCAGCTCGCCCGCCGAGACAATATCAAAGCCGGCGCCCAGCCGGGCCAGAACATTCAGCACAGCCAGGTTGCTGTTGGCTTTTACCGCATAGCACACCAGATGGGGATGGTCTTTGAGGGCTTCGTCGTAGGCGCGATAATGGCGCTCGAGGGTCGCCCGGGAATAGACGTACGCTGGCGTGCCGAAGCGCCCGGCAATGGCAGAGACAGCCACACCCTCGGCGTAAAGCTCGCCGTTGCGATAGTTGAAATGATCCATGAGTTTCCTGATTCGTTTAACGGGGCGGAAAGGCCGGAGCGTTAGTCACGATTATCTTCATCAGATGCCTCGGCCGCAGCCCGGGCCGAAATATCCTGATTGTCCCGGTACAACGGTCCTTTCTGACCGCATCCACTCGTTGCGATCGCCAGCAACAGCACCATGATCGGAAGAGTCCACGCACGCATACCTGCTACCCCTGAGTTCACTATGGCCGCAGTATACCTGACACCCGCACCGCGCGGCGAGGTCAGCGCCCTCTGGCAAGCTGTCGATTCAGGGAATCCTCAAGCACAGACCGGTAATACAGGTACTGGCTGGTCTGGATATCCTGCTGATAGACCCTGGGGTCAATATCGTGGGGCAGATGGACATCGGTCAGGTACACCGGGTAAACCTCGCCGCTCTGGCGCAGGGAACGGATGTAGTGGGCCACGGCGGGAATCAGCTGGTCGCCGTATTCCTGCACGGTAAATTCCTGCTCGCCACAAAAAATATCAAAGCGCAGCCGGCTGTCCCCTTCGTGAATTCCGACAGCCTGCACCTCAAGCCCGGGCAAGGGCGCACCCGAATCCGATTCCGGCCGGCATTCGGCACGCCAGGCACCGTCGCGCCGGACAATCTCGTAGCATTGCACCCCGGCAACAACGCCGGGCGAATCGGTATGGCGGAGCAATCGCCGTTCAATCAGGTTGTCCAGAAACCGCAACACCGGCACCAGCAGGTGCCGACGGCTGTTCACAGCCTGGTCCCAGCTGAACACCGAGCCAAGTTCATCAACGACCCAGAGCCGCGCCTGTTCCCCCAGAACCCGGAAAAAAACCTGGATATTATCCGGTTCACTGGCCTGACTAACGGCCCGCAGGGCCGGTTCGTCCTGAAGCGCGTAACGATCGAACACCACCGGCAGATAGCGCTCCTGGGGCAGCGCCAGGTGCTCCATCAGGGCATCGAAGCTCTCCAGCGCCACGAAGCCCGGCTCCAGGCCATTGAACTGCAGCAGGAAATAACGGCGATCCATTTCGATGACGTAGCGCAACGGGTGGGGCCCTGCACCGCCGGCGAAGAAGGGCCTCAGGACATCGGCAAACAACTCCTGGACACGGCGGGCAATGGCAGAGCCGTGCCCCCGGTTATGGCAATGCACCAGAATGCCGGGCAATTCGGCTGGGTTGGCCGCCACCGATGCCAGAACGTTTTTCAGGCACTGGATGAGCGTGTCGCCAGCAGCGTAGTGCTGCAGGCTGACTTCGTGCCAGCTGTTGAAGGTGATCTGATCGATGCTGATCACCAGGTTTTCCCGGCCGCCACTGAAGCCGAGGGAATCGTGCCGGGCGCTGAGCTTGTGAAGCCCCTTGTCCGTAAGATGGGCCTGTGGGTCCACGCCAACATTGACCAGCAACAGATTTCTCAGGGGCCGGACACCCCGGGACAGGCTCTCCCGTGGTGCAGGCGCAACCGGGAATGACAGGAACCCGGACAGGGCATCCAGCATCTCCCGCAGCTCGCTCACCGAGGCAATGCTCGTCCCCGCCCGGACATTCAGCCGGGTCGAGCGGGTCAGCAGACCATTGCAGTAACACCAGACCATCAGCTCGGCCAGATTGCCGGAGCGGCGGATAACCGGCTGCCAGAAGGCATCGGCCGGATCTTCCAGGTCCCGGTAAAGCAACCAGCCTTCACCATTGCCACCCTGCTCCGACTGGTGGTGGAAAGCGAGATTCTCCTCCGCCAGCGACGGCGCGAGGCCCGGATTGATCTGTTCAATCTTGCCGGCTTTACGCTGAAACGCCGCGTACAGCTTACGGCCCAACAGGTTGATATCGCTGTCACTGATGGCGGCCCGCTGGCCGTGATCTCTGGCCATTTTTGAGAGCAAGCGGTAGCTGTGGGTAAGCTCGTTCACGATCGTCCGGCGCAGGGTGGTGACATCCTCAGCCCGCCAGCGCTGGCGCTCATCCAGCTCCGCCAGCGTGCTCTCCGGCCAGTCCCAGCGTTCAACCAGCTGCCTCAGCAGACGGGTTCGCCACTGCTCAGAGGACACCTCAGAACGGGTCAGCGGCAGGCCGGCTTTCAGGTACAGGCTGCGGCGAACCAGGTCCAGCCTCGACGCCACCTCCGGCCCGGAGAGCCAGCCCTCCAGTCGGTCATAAAGCATGACATAGGGGTCGAGACTGTCGGCGTCGGTTTCACCCCGGAAGACGGCCCGCTTGAACTCACCGGACAGCAACGCCTGCCCGGCGGTCCGGGCATAGCATTCGATCAACAGCAGCTTGAGAATGGACTTCCAGGGGGCATCAATGCCCTTGTACAGCTGCCAGACCCCGGCACCCAGAAATTCTGCTTCCGGTATCGAGGGGACCGGGCCGAAATCAATGTGCTCCTCGGCCCGTACAAACCGGCAATCCACCAGCTTTCGCATACACTGGTCATAACGGGTTTCCTGGTCGGCCGGTATCAGCCACCACATCGGCCAGGCGCCGCCCAGGTGGATGCTGGTCCGGTAGAACTCGTCCAGCAACAGGAAGTGCTGGGCACTGCCACAGTTCTCCCCCGTCACCTCTGCCCGCTGGCGCCCGGCCCGCCAGTCCGATGCACAGAAAACAAACACATGGAGCTCCACGCCGAAGGATTCGGCCCACCCGGCCAGCTTCTGCGCCTTGCGCTCGAGACAGCGAATACCCCGCTCCGGCAAATCGTTGCGGTGGCAGAGCCAGACATCAAGATCACTGGCAACGGAATGCCCCAAAGTACCGGGGCTCCCCATCAGGAACATGGCGTCCAGATCCGGTTTGCGCTTGCCTTCATCCTTCAGGGAAAAGGTACGGGTCAGCCGCTTCGCCGCATTGATGGTAGCGTCTGGCGGTTTGTAGTGACTCAGGCCGTAAGGGCAGTCGCTATCCAGGTACCCCGGCAAGGCGGGATGATTGAGGTGGAACACCAGTGGCAGAACCTCCAGAACCATCTGCTGGCGGTAGGACAACGCCGAATGGGCACGGTCCCAGCGCTGCTGGTTGACCACGAGAAACCGGTCCCTCAGCCGACGGAGAGTCTTGCGGTCTATACCCTCCTCAAAATCGAGGGCAATCGGGGCAACGTGGGTGCTCAAGGCGGCTCCGGGGAGAGGTTCTTTTCAATGCCAGTATGAGTATGATGGACGCATCGTGGCAAAACCGACAAAAAAATAAAAGCTATAGAACCCCCGAGGCTCACCCGTCGTGAAAGAATTCATCATTCGCCGCTACCGCTCGGAGCAGTCCCCGACACCGGAGCGCCATACGATTGTGCGCATTGACGATGAAGGCAAAGTGCTGCTTGCCGATCATCAGGCCGAAGCCATCCTTGGTTACGACAGCAGTGAACTGGAAGGCCAGCCGGTACACCGGATTCTGGCATCCCGCCAGGACGACCCCTTCGCGCCGGCCAACCGACACCGGATTGAACGTGGCCAGAGCGTTCTAGTGACATTCAGGCACAAGGAAGGTTTCTTTTACACAGCCTGCCTGAGCCTGCGCGTCGACATGCGTGATTCCGACAAGGCCGCCAGCGCCACCATAACCCTTTGCGACAGTTCAACCAGGGACTCACGGCTGCTGCGCTCGGCGGAGAGCAGTGCCAGTTTCGGGGTCTGGGAGCTCCACACCAGAACCAACGAGATGACCTGGACGGAGGGTATGTTCCGGCTCCTTGAGCTCAGACCCGGCAGTGAGATCACCCCGGAACAGGCCCTGTTCTACTGCCAGACCGGACAGGCACGGGTCAGGGCCATGTTCCGGCGCTGCATACGGACCGGCGAACGCTTTTGCCTCGATCTCGACATTCTTACCTCCAGGCAGAACCCGCGCCGGGTCACCCTGAATTGCCAGGCACTCAAGCAGGGGGGCCGGATTCACAGGCTCGGCGGAACGCTGGTGGACCGGACTGCCGAAATGCAGCGCGAAAGCGCCCGCCAGAATGCGCGACAGCTGCTGGCAGCGACTACCCGGGCCACTCCGGATCTTGTGGTTGCAGTGGACGCATCGTTCAACCTGCTGCATTTCAATGACGCCTGGGCCAGCCAGTTCGCGGAAACGTTTGGCGTGAATCCCGGGCACGGCGATAACCTGAGCGAACTTCTGCAGGAATTTCCGAATGAACGCAGGCTGATGGAGCGCCTCTGGCATCGTGCCTTTGAGCGGGACGGCTTCGTTGTTGAGATGCCCATGGCCCAGCAGTCCCGGGAGCTGCCGGTGCATGAGTTCCACTACCAGCGCCTGACCAACGAACTTGGCGAAGTGACCGGCGCTGTCCATGTGGCAAGGCGCATCGGGAACCGCATCAACCACGCCTCAAATGGCGACCACCGGATCCGGCACGATCCGGTCACCGGCCTGATGAACCGCAAGGAATTCATCGCCCGGATGCTCCGGACTCTGGAACAGAAAGCCCACCGGAATTCCTGTGACAGCCTGCTGTATCTGGATCTTGATGACTTTGAACGCTTCAACGATTTGGCCGGCAGCGGTACCTGTGACCGCTACCTGCGGGAGCTGGCCGGCAATCTCGGCGTGCGGGTGCATCAGCGTGACGCCCTGGCACGACTGGCCGGAGACACTTTCGCCCTGCTGATCGAGAACTGCCCGGAGGCCCGGGCCCGGAAAATTGCCCAGGAAACCCTGGACCTGATCGGGGAACTGGTCTTCGAATGGCAGGGCCACAAGCTTCAGACCACAGCCTCCGGCGGCCTCCTGATCATGGACAGCGACATACCGGGCGATCCGGAACAACTGCTCAGCCAGGCCGCGGACCTTTGCCACACCGCCAAAACCTCGGGCCGAAACCGGGTCCATGCCGCCAGAGCAATCACCCAACAGACCGACGATTCAACCGCCAGCCGACGAGTGGAGCAGATACGCGAGGCGTTGGACGGCGGTCACCTGATTCTCGAATATCAAGCCATGCGACCGGTGGCCAGCCCCACCTGGGGCGATCATATTGAAATCCTGTGCCGGATCCCGGCAACATCGGATGGCGGGACCATGCTCAGGCCCGACAACTTCCTGCCTGTCGCGGAACGTTTTGATCTGGCCAAACGCCTGGACCGCCAGGTGATTTGCCAAACCCTGGACTGGTTAGGCAACCAGCCGCTGCTGGAACCCCGACTGAAATACTGCGGCTTTAACCTGTCGCTGGCCAGTGTACTGGATGACACCTTCCCGGATTTTATGGCCCGGGCTGTGAGCGAATCGCCGTTTGCCCCCAACTGCTTTTGCCTGGAAATTCGCGAAGCTCATGCAACCCAATACCCGGACGATGTGGCCGTGCTTTGCGACGCCCTGCATCGGGCGGGCTGTCGGGTGGCTCTGGACGGCGCCGGCGCTTCGGTGGAAAGTTACAGCCTGGCGGCGAAATTGCCCGTGGACATTATCAAGCTGGATCGGCGGATGGTGCAGCAGATGGAAGAGGATCCGGTGCAGCAGGTGATGCTCGAAGCCCTGCACCGGATTGCCGAGGCCGCCGGCAAGGTCACCGTGGCCACATTTATCGAGAGCGACGATGCCCTCCGGAAAGTCAGGACCCTCGGCATCCATTATGGCCAGGGCTACCGCCTGTTCCGCCCGCAACCTCTGGAACAGCTAACGCCGGCAGCGGTTGATCTGGCCACGGGACGGATTGGCGGCTAGGCTAACGGCCCCACCCGTGGCCGGCAGGTGCGGCTCAGCCCAGTTGGCTGCGCGCCCGGCCAACGGCCGCACGAACCTGATCCGGCGCCGTACCGCCCAGGTGATTGCGGGCCTGAACCGACCCTTCCAGGGTAAGCACATCAAACACATCGGCCCCGATACGGTCGGAGAACTGCTGCAGTTCTTCCAGGGTCATGTCAGACAGGTCACGGCCTTCAGCCACGCCGAACGCCACCGACTTACCCACGATTTCGTGAGCGTCCCGGAAAGGCACACCTTTTTTCACCAGGTAATCCGCCAGGTCGGTGGCGGTGGAGAAACCGCGCTTGGCCGCCACCCGCATGTTATCGGCCTTGGAACGAATGGCCGGAATCATGTCGGCGTAGGCCTTCAGACAACCCTTGATGGTATCCACGGTGTCGAACAGAGGCTCCTTGTCTTCCTGATTATCCTTGTTGTAGGCCAACGGCTGGCTTTTCATCAGGGTCAGCAGGCTGATCAGGTGGCCATTGACGCGGCCGGTCTTGCCCCGGACCAGCTCCGGAACGTCCGGATTTTTCTTCTGGGGCATGATGGACGAGCCGGTACAGAACCGGTCCGGCAGATCAATGAAATCGAACTGGGCGGAGGTCCAGAGCACCAGCTCCTCGCTGAACCGAGAAAGATGGGTCATCAGCAAGGCGGCAAAACTGCAGAATTCGATGGCGAAATCCCGGTCGCTGACCGAATCCAGGGAGTTTTCCGTCGGCCGGTCAAAACCCAGCAGCGTCGCGGTCAGGGTACGGTCAATGGGGTAGGTGGTACCGGCCAGAGCCGCCGCGCCCAGGGGCATCACGTTAACCCGCTTACGACAATCCTGGAGGCGCTCGGCATCCCGCACCAGCATTTCGTACCAGGCCAGCAGATGGTGCCCGAAGGTCACCGGCTGGGCAGTCTGCAAATGGGTGAAACCGGGCATGATGGTATCCGCCTCGCGCTCGGCCAGGTCGAGCAATCCCGATTGCAGGCGCCGTAATTCCTCGGCAATCACATCGATCTCGTCCCGCAGGTACAGACGGATATCGGTGGCCACCTGGTCGTTTCGGCTTCGGCCGGTATGGAGCTTCTTGCCAGTGATGCCGATACGGTCGGTCAGGCGCGCTTCGATATTCATGTGCACGTCTTCAAGACTGACCGACCACTGGAAATTGCCGGCCTCGATATCCGCCTTGACGCCCTTCAGGCCCTCAATGATCTGGTCCCGCTCTTCGTTGGTGAGCACGCCAACTTCCGCCAGCATGGTGGCGTGGGCAATGGAACCGGTAATGTCATGGTGGTACAGGCGCTGGTCAAAACCCACGGATGCGGTAAATTTCTCGACAAAGGCATCGGTAGGTTCACTGAAGCGTCCGCCCCAGGGTTTTTCGGAACTTGTGGTCTGGTCAGACTTTTTCTGATCCGTCATGGATTTAGTACTCCAGTTGCATGTGAATAGTCGGCGACCGCTTGATATTATTAGAAATTATGAAAATGACAGTTTACGCGACTTTTAGCGTGTGCTTGTCTACATTGTAACGTTTCAGGATTCCAGAATCGCTCTAAATATCAGTGCACTCCTGGGCCTCAACATCACTTCGGCTGCTCTTTGTACTTTGCCGGATAAATGGTGACCTTTTTTCTGGCCCAGATATGGAAAATGGCCTGATGCCAAGAGTTATCCGAGCCATGGTTGCGATTCCGAAACTGCAAAAGCCAGGGGTAAATGCCTGCCAGGAGTCTGCGCTGCAGGAGCCACTTTCTGGCACAATGAACGGAAATTCTTCAGCAGCCGGAAGTCTGATGGGAACCACCTTCCGCCCCTATTCGCCCGACCAGGAATTGCTTCTCCCCCCGGCTTGAACGAATAGCGGCCTGAGGGTCAGCTGGCGACTTTGCTTTGCCCCCCCGCTCTCTGGAAAGGTGTACGAACGCTTACTCTACCGTGACTTTGGGAAGGTTGTGGGCTATGCCCTGGTGACAGTCGATGCAGGTTTTATCGGTAGCCTCGCGATATTCCCGGGAGTGCCTGCGCTGGGCATAGCGGTCCTGCATGCTCAGTGCCATGGCCTCGTAGCTATGGCAGTTGCGGCAGGTGGCCGAGTTGCTTGCTCGCATTCCCGCCCAAACCGATTCCGCCATTTCCCTGCGATGGGCCTCGAACTTTTCAGGCGAGTCAATCTTCCCGGTAATCCATGCGGGGATTTCATTTAACGTCGCTTCTGTCTTGCGAACGACCTTACCCCACCAGTCCTTCGGCACATGGCAGTCGGAGCAGACCGCGCGAACACCACTCTGGTTAGAGAAATGGGCGCTTTGCTTATACTCCGGATAAACAAACGCGCTCATTTCATGACATGAAGTACAGAATTCCAGGGAGCTCGTTTTCTCCATGGTGACATTGAGCCCGCCAAGCAGAATCGCTCCCGTGACCAGCATCAAAAAACCACCCGCAGGAATCCAGAGGAGGTATTTCGTTTTCGGCCACTGCCAGAGACGATGCCACCAGCCCTTTTTTTCCGAACCCTGATCTTCCCCCGCTCCCATCGCCCTGCTCCTGTAGACTGATGCTCTCCGTCGTGGCCCGGAACACGTTCCTGTCCGCCTATTTCTTACCCTCTCTGGCGTAGTATTCTGCTAACGCCTGAATATCTTTTTCGCTCAGGGCAGTGGTTGCAGGTTGCATCTTCTCCGGCTGCCAGCGGTCACCGTTCTTGTAATCCTGCAGGGTACTGATCAGATAGCCCTTCCATTGACCTGCCAGAATGCCCGCATCATCCAGCACCAGGCTGCCGCCGTCGGAATGGCACTTTTCGCAGCTCTGTTGGTGGATTTGCGCCCCCATGCTCGCGAGATCTTCATCGACTTTCTGATCCGCACTCTCGAAAGGCTGATCGGCGAAATAGGTTGCAAGCTCAGTGAACTCTTTCTCGGTTAACTGTTTTGCCAGGTCACAATGACTCTCGGCAATACCTTTATGCGCCTCCTCTGCAAATTCTTCCGTGCCACAGGGACGGGCCCCCTCCTTGAAAATAAACATCTGATTTTCGAGAAAGAAGGCAGAAGCACCGGCAATGATGGGAACGTCTTCGTCATCGCTGATGCCATTTTTGTTATGGCAGCTGGCACAGTCTTCGGCTGCTGACGGAACCCCGGCAAAAACACCAGCGCTCACCGCAAGGGCGGCCAGGGTAGCAGGGATAAGAGAAGTGGTAGAACGCATGGCGAGCTCCTTTTTCGGGTGGGTTCCGTCGTGCCTTAAGGTCGTGCCTTTAGCCTGCTCGCTCGTCCCGAGCAATTCGATTACTACCATTTTAAATCAATTACTACCATCTTAGGTGTTAAACCAACTTTGACACAGATCAATTAATAGCCAGATTTTGAGAAAACACTGTGCAACTATCCGATCGGATGAACTATTTTTAATCACGCAGACTGCAATCAACCAATCAACGAAAAGTTAAGGGATCGACCGGGCAGCATTCGTCTTATTTTATAAGAATGAAATTGACCATTGGGCCCGGTGGCATTTCGGACAGGGAGGCAATGAGCATGGACAAGGTAACAAAAACTCATAAACCTTGCGTGCCGATCAACCAGTCGTTCCGCACCATCGCACGGACCGGGGGATTGACCTGGGGTTTCATCGTTCTTCTCGTCCTCGCTGGTTGCGAGGGGGATACCGGCGATCGGGGCCCGTCAGGACCTCCCGGCCCCTCCGGCCCCCCCGGATCCTTTAATCAGGTTCCCGAAGAACTCCAGATCCGTATAACAGATGTCACCATCAATAGCGCCCCTGTCGTAAAATTTGAAGCCACAGACCAGTTCGGATTTCCGTTTGACCAGTTAACCCAGGGACAACCGTCTTTTACAATTGCCAAGCTTGTCCCGGGCACGGAGGGCGACAGCGACCGCTGGCAAAGCTATCTGAATGAAATAGAACCAGCCGGTGCTGGCCCGGGAACCCAGGACGCCGTTCAGGCCCGAACAGAAAATGACGGCACCCTGGTCAACAATGGCGACGGCACCTACGAATATACATTTGCCGCTGACCTGGATTCCATTACTGATCCTGTCACAGTACCTTTTGAACCGGATTTGACGCACCGCGTAGGGCTCGAAATCCGGGGAAGCTTTCTCGGTGAATCCCTGCCATTAACCAATGCGGTTTTCACATTTCAGCCATCCAGCGGGCTGACTGACAACATACCCATGCGGAAAATTGTCGCTCAGGCGTCCTGTAATTCCTGCCACGGAGAATTGAGCATCCACGGTAATGGCCGCCAGGACGTGGATCTTTGTGTGACCTGCCATAATCCGGGAAGCACGGACGCCAACAGTGGCAACAACCTGGATTTTCGGGTCCTGATCCACAAAATCCACATGGGTGAGCAGTTGCCAAGTGTTGAAAGCGGCGGGGAATATGTCATTTACGGGTTCCGTGATTCCAGAAATGACTTTTCCGATGTCGCTTTCCCCCAAAGCCCGCAGACCTGCGTGAAATGCCATGACCCTGCCAGTAACGAAACACCGGACGCCACCAATATCGTCACCCGCCCGACCATTGCCTCCTGTGGCTCCTGCCATGACGACGTGGACTTCAGCGCGGGCATGGCGGGTGGCCATCCCGGAGGCATCGTCACAGACAACAGCGAGTGCTCGGTTTGCCACGCAGAGAACAAGATTGCCGGATCGGTACTGGACTCTCACACCATTCCAGCCAGCCTTGCTGCCGGGCAATTCAGCTACAACATTATCGAAGTCAGCAATACAGGGCCGGCTGAGCAGCCAGACATCCGTTTTTCAGTGACAGACCCAACCAACAACGACCAGCCTTTTGATCTGAAGAATGATCCGGAATTCACCAGCAGCGAGAGCCGGCTGGCAGTGATTCTTGCATGGGACACCAGTGACTACACCAACTCGGGAAGCGGAGTTGCGCCCGCCAAGGTCGTTTCAATCGATGCTCTTGCTGGCTCTACAGCCAACGGCGATGGCACATTCAGTGTGGTCTCTCCCGTTGCCATACCGGCAAACGTGAGCGGTTCAGGCGCGGTGGGCATTGAAGGCCACCCGGCCGCGGACCCCGATGGTGACGGCACCTTTGACGTGGCGGTCAAGGTGACCGGTGCCGTGGCCTTTTTTCCGATCACGGATAGCCAGGCCCAGGCTCGCCGGGACGTTGTTGAGTTGGCCAGGTGCCAGAACTGTCACGGTGAGAATGATGGGCTCTCGCTGCACGGCTCGAACCGGACAGATAATGTCCAACTGTGCGTCATGTGCCATAACCCTCGCGCCACCGACCTTGCGCAGCGCCCGGCAGACCCGGATGGCACTGACGACGAGATCAACCAGAATGCGGTGGATAACGCAGAAGAGGCGCCAATTGATTTCAAGTGGATGATCCATGCCATTCATGGTGCTGACAAACGCTCCGGGGATCTGCTTGTCTACGGTTTCGGCAATACCCCCCATGATTTCAGTGAAATACGTTACCCTCGCGAGCCCGGCGACTGCATGGCGTGCCACGCCGATGGCACCTTCGAGTTACCCTTGCCAGAGGGGGTGCTCGGAACAACCATCGATACTCAGGCAACGGTCGCCAACGCCTCTCCTTTTGGAACCGATGATTTCATCACACTTGCAGCCGCGCTCAATCAGGGTGACGACCAGGTCATAACGGCGACGGCAGCGGGCTGCTCTTCCTGTCACGACGATGAGCCTGCACAAAACCACATGGAGCAGAATGGCGGCGGCTTTGGTGTTCCGGCAGGTACAGCCAATCAGGAGAGCTGTTCGGTGTGCCATGGTCCGGGCAGCATTGCCGACGTTCGCGAGGCTCATAATCCCGGCGACTGATCACTGCACTGAAATATCAGCTCTGCAAATAACAACTCTAAAGAGGAACCAAAAGTGATCAGGATCGGCGACCAGAAACAGGGCTACCGTCCGCGCTTGATACTCGCTGGGGTGATTGTGCTGTTTGGCTGGTTTTCCGGTGGCATTGAGGGGATGGCGCAAGACGAAGCGGATTCGACCCCGGAATATACCGAGAAAGGCGCTGAGACTTGCCTGGCCTGCCATGATGAAAGCGGCGAAGTCCCCGTTATGGACATTTTCAAGACCCCTCATGCAGTGCCTGGAGATGCCCGGACCCCTTTTGCAAAAAATCAGTGTGAGTCCTGTCATGGGCCAGGTGCTGATCATGCGAAAAGGCTCCGCTTTAATCAGGAACGCCCTCCGATACCTGCATTTGGCGACAGTGCTCTCTGGTCGGGAGAAAAACAGAATGGCATTTGTCTCGACTGTCACCAGCGAAATCAGCGCATGCACTGGGATGGCGGGCCTCATCAGCGACAGGGCGTGGCTTGCGTCGACTGCCACCAGGTGCATGTCAGTGAGGACCCGGTAACAGTGAGTCGGCAAGAAGCCAATGTCTGCGCTGACTGTCACAGGAATGTCCAGGTTCAGTCCCACCAAATGTCATCGCATCCAATACGTTTCGGTGACATGGCGTGCTCCGACTGCCACCAGCCCCACGGCTCTCTCAATCCGGCCATACTGAAAGAGCCCACACTGAATGACAGTTGCTACAGCTGTCATGCTGAGAAGCGCGGCCCCTTTCTCTGGGAGCATGCGCCTGTTCCCGACGACTGCACAAACTGTCATAGCCCACACGGCTCCAACCACCCTGCACTCTTGAAGCAAAGGCCTCCCCTGTTGTGTCAGAGTTGCCATTCCCGGGCAGGTCACCCCAGCATTTCCCGCACCTCCAACGACTTGCCCGGCGGACGAGCCTCGCCGTTCCTGATTGGTGGAAGTTGTGTGAATTGTCATTCGAAAGTGCATGGTTCCAACCATCCTTCTGGAGCCAACCTGAGCCGTTGACACAGCGGCGGGATATAAGGAGGACAAAGCCATGGTGGCGCCAAGATTACACTGGATCCTGCCTTTTGGGGCCGCACTGATTGTAAGCCCTGCCAGTGTGATGGCTGAAAGCGACAATACGGCTGAAGAATGCGAAGCCTGTGCCTTCGAATGGGAACCAAGAGGTTATGTGGAGGCTGGCATTCTGTGGCTCGAGGAAGATGAACCTGAGTTTACCGACTATCGGGGATTTGATCGGGACGGTCTTTTCCTCAACGGCGCCATAGATGTTATCGATCGCGACGAGGATGGCACCTATTGGTCCCTGCAGGGCCGAAATCTGGGTCTTGGGTCACGGAGCGCGGCAATCCACGCCGGCAAGCAGGGAACAGTAAATTACTTCCTGGACTACCAGGAGTTAAATCACAACTTGTACGACTCTACGAAAACAGCATTTTCCGGGGTCGGCAGCGAGCGTCTGGAACTCTCCGCCAACTGGGTCCGGGGGGATACCACAAAAGACCTGCCCGATCTCGACCTCGCTTTACGGGAGATTGATATTGAGCTGGAGCGACGGACCCTTTCGACCGGCTTACAGTTTTTCCAGGGCGAGAACTGGGATTACGACTTCCAGTATACCGTGGATGAACGTGATGGTACCCGGCTCATGGGTGGGAGCTTCCTGTTACGATCAGCCATTTTGCCAGAGCCGGTGGATGATATTACCCACCGATTCGACCTCTCGGTCGGTTACCTGGCAAAACTCTGGCAACTGCGTCTGGCCTATCACGGCTCGTTTTTTGATAACGATAACAAGTCCCTGACCTGGGACAACCCCTTTGTTGTTCCCGGCGACGCCCCGAGAGGCCGGTCAGCGGCAGCGCCGGACAATCGCTTCAATCGCCTGATGCTTTCCGGGGCGTTCCGTCCCACTCGCTGGTTCAGTGGTTCGGGGCACATTGCGGTGGGCCGTCTTGAGCAGGATGAATCCTTCATTCCCGCAACGATAAATCCAAGCCTGGGCCCTGTCGGGCTCCCACGGCAGGATCTGGATGCCGAAGTGAATACCCTGAATGCTCGCCTTCGGCTGACCGGAAACGCTACCCGTCGGCTGACCCTCAAGGCAGAAGGGTTCTTTGATGAACGGGACAACGACACTCCAGTGGACAGCTATCGGCAGGTTGGCACCGATCTTTTCCTGGCTGAGCTTCGGGAAAACCGCCCTTACAGTTTTGACAAAAGTAGTGGTGAGCTCAGTGCGGATTATCGGCTGACCAACACCACCGACATAAGCGCAGGTTATGGACGGGAGCGGTCCGAGTTTACTTTCCAGGAGGTGGACGCCACAGACACGGATTCCTATTTTGGCGAACTACAAACCCGACCCGGGGAAAGAATCGAGCTCCGAGTGCGCCTGGGGTGGGAAGATCGCGACATAGATGGTGGCTACGATCCGCTCACGATAGCGCCGCCGGAGAATCCACTCTTGCGGAAATTCAATCTTGCTGACCGTGATCGACGTGAAATCAAAATATCGGGCAATTACTACGCGAGTGCGCAGCTCAGCTTCGGACTGAACTCCGTATACGCCAATGATGACTACCGTAACTCCTCCATTGGTCTGACCGAGGCACGCGACACAATGGTGACGCTGGACGCTTCGTATTCTCCCGACCAAAGCCTCAACGCCTATGTCTATTTCACCCACCAGAGCATTGTGTCAGACATAGCCGGAAGTGAAAGCTTTGGACGGCCGGACTGGTTTGCAGAGAATGATGACACGATCAATGCGTTCGGCGGTGGCGTCCAGGCCAGGGAGGTGGTTCCCCACCTCGAACTGGGCGTGGACCTATCCTATACACGGTCAAGGGGGACTATATCGATCAACTCCCGAACACCAGATCAGGAGCTTCCGAAACTGGAAGCTGATCGATTTAGCACTCGAATCTATGGCGAGTATAGCCTTTCCGACCGATGGAGTTATCGCCTTGATTACTGGCTTGAATATTACGACCAGGAGGACTTTTTCATAGACGGCTTAGCTCCAGACACCAGTGATAATGTTCTGACTGCCAACCGGGAAAGCCCGGACTACCTCATCCATGCCGTGGGGATATCCGCAAGATACCGCTTCTGAGCCCGCGAGTTGTTCCGTGTTTTTTCTCAGCTGAGCATCCTGCCAGAGGGGGGGAGTCGTAATGCCTGCAGCATGCGCGCCCACGTAATGGAGCCAAAGGCGCAATGTAGTGGGCGTCGCCGTGCCTGCCCTGTAATACCTGGGTGCCACAACACCGATACTCCGATAGGTAGAGTTAGGGCCTGGCTTTGACCCTTCTGAGGCCGTTTGCTCCGAGCACCCTAACAGCATCAGAACGCATAAACTGAGCACAAGGTCTTTCATCTTCATGGCATTTCCCATTGGCTCACTGGCTCTTGTTTGGATGGACAACGCGTCGACCATATTTGGCCGGCTGGAACGGGTAAATCGGCCAGGCATCCTTCACGTACATTTTCAGGTAATGATCGGAATGATGGATATACCGTTGCTTCAGTAGTGCTTTGGACTCTGGGGACATCAGCAATTCATTGCCATGCCACACATGGACAGCAAGGTTCCTGGCGATAGTCATTAATTCCGGTGGCAACACCAGTTGAGGGTTGTCTGTGGGTATAGGGTCAAATGGTACACCGGCATCCACCGCCAACTTGTGCATCAGGTAAAGCGGAATACGCGAATACTCGCCCCGGACTTCTCGATCCAGCCACAGGCGAAGCGTGACATCACCGCCCGGCAAGCCGCGCGGGCGTTCCTGTTCAATCTCCAGCGTGGCAAGCGGGTTCAGTGGCCCAATCCAACCTTCGTTTTTGATCAGCGCACGCTCCTGCAACATGCGGGAAAATTCAAAACTGGCTTCGGGATTACGGCGATCTTTTCCTTTGACGACCAGGGGCGGACGAACTTCGATACGCTCATGAAAACGATCCGGGTAACCACCGCCAATATCTGAATGGGCGCCCGGTAGCACCCACTCGTTGAAATGTTCAGGTAAGTCGCCAGATTCGTTTCGGAGGCTGTTCAGTGAAAAGTTGTGCCTGCACTCATCCCGGGCAACAAATTGCACGGCTCGCTCAACATGCCCCGATTTTACATTAACGCTGATGCGCCCCGCATCGGCATCGTGGGCGGAAAAATCGAGATTATCCAGATCAGCAACCGCAGCAACGGTGTCGAACAACCCCAGAAAACGAACGGTGACCTTGTCCGGCCAGGGAAGCCCCTCCCGCTCGAAGGCCTTGCTCGCCAAGGCCAAGCCCCATACTCGGGCCGTCATCAGGCTCACCAAATTTGGTACCGACACCAGGCACATAGGTCGACAGCCTGACTATGGCCTCACCATTCTCACCTTGGGCACCAGCTCGCTGATACAAGTTCTCAAGCTTGGACACATTGGTTTCGGCATTGAGGTAGCTACCCTCCATAATCTGCGACAGTTCGCTGCTGCATTCATCTTCCGAGATGGCCCCGGCAGCATTGGCCGTGAGGCACCCATCCATTTGCTGCTGGTAGGTTTGAGTGTTATTGCGGTTGTTACCGGTGCCATCGAAAAAGATGCCAGCCTCAACCCGGACTTTGGGGCGGCTTTCTTCTTCGGACGAATCATCCGGCGATTCGTCTGGCATGCCTTCATCAATCAATGCGCCTTTCTGAGCGGCACGGCCTTGAGACCTCGTAAGCTGAACTGGCGGAAGCCCGGAATATTCTTGATCCAAGGCATTGCCCAGCACCGGCTGATTGGTAACGTTATCTCTGGCACTAAACATGGTCTATCTTTCCTGCTGACAGCCCGGCATCATCTGGCGGGAACTGGGTACATTCAACGTGGCGGGGTATACCATTCTGACCCGGGCAAAGGAGACACCCCGTAACGGGGACAAAGGTGTGACAACGAGCGAGTTTTTCGTTCCGGACCTGTGCCGGGTAAGAGCCGTGTTCCTGCTGCTGGTGACCAGCGAACTGCTGGTTCTGGTCCTCGCCATCGTCCAGGCGAACCAGGGCTGGATTGACTGGAACTACTTCGGGCTGCTGTCCCTGTTTGTCCAGTGGACCACCCTCACCAGCGCCGCACTGATCTGCCTCCTACGAACCAGACTCGCCCGGATGTCCGTTCCCGGTGCCACGGCCATTATTGTCGCCATCGTGCTGCTGGATGTACTGGCGTTCAGCCTGTTTGCCGACAGCATCGTGCACCCCCAGGCCGGTGTGGCCGTCTGGCAGGGCATCGCCAAAAAGATGTTGCTGGCTCTGCTGATTGTACTGATGGTACTGCGCTACTTTTATCTGCAACACCAGTGGCAGCAGCAGCGGGAAGCGGAAATGCAGGCCCACCTGGCGTCCCTTCAGGCCCGCATCCAGCCCCACTTCCTGTTTAACAGCATGAACACCATCGCGAGCCTGATCGCCATCAATCCAGACAAAGCCGAAGAAGCGGTGCTGGATCTGTCGGAACTGTTCCGCGCCAGCCTTCGCACCGGCGACCAACTGATTCCCCTGTCCAGGGAGCTGGAACTGTGCCAGCGCTACCTGACCATCGAGGCACTCCGTCTGGGTGACCGGCTGAAGCTCGAATGGCAGATTCAAGCGGGTCTGGAGCAACAGGCGATCCCCCCCCTCACCCTGCAGCCCCTGGTAGAAAACGCCATCTACCACGGTATCCAACCCAGGCCCGAGGGTGGCACAGTGCGAATTGAGGCCGAGGCCAAAGGCGACTTCGTCTACTTGCTGGTGCAGAATCCGAAACCAGGGCAGAGCACCCATCAGCATGACGGTAACCGCATGGCGCTGGCCAACATCAAGTCCCGGCTCCAGGCGCTGTTCGGGGAACCGGCCGTGCTCAAACACAGCCATCATAACGATGTGTATACCGTGACACTGCGACTGCCTCGCCAGAACGCCAGCGAACAGAAAATCCCCGGAAAGGGAACCGAGATCCGCCATGAGTGATACCCGCAGCGTCCTGATTGCCGATGACGAACCCCTGGCCCGGGAACGTATCCGCCGCCTGGTGGAGGCGCTTTCGGGTTACCGGGTCTGTGGTGAAGCCGCAGACGGCGACGAAACCCTGAAACAGGTTGCACAACTGGATCCGGACATTCTGCTGCTGGACATCCGCATGCCCGGCATGGACGGCATGGAAGCGGCCGACCGCCTGAGCCAGTTGTCCAACCCGCCGGCTCTGATTTTCTGCACCGCCTACGACCATTACGCCATACAGGCGTTCGACGTGCAGGCCATTGCCTACCTGCTCAAGCCCGTGCGCAAGGAGACACTGGCTGACGCACTGGCAAGGGCCGGCAGGGTCAACCGGGTGCAACTGCAAACCCTGAATGGCCAGGCCAGCCAGAGTCCTGAACAGCTGGCGGTGCGCACTCACCGCGGTACCGAGCTGATTGACCTGTCTGAAATCCTCTACTGTGAGGCCGACCAGAAATACGTCACCATCCACCATAGCCGGGGTGAAACCGTCTGCGACTATACCCTCAAGGATCTGGAAAACAGCTACTCCCGCGTGTTGCTCCGGACCCACCGGCACACTCTTGTGGGCGTGCGTTTCATCCAGGGGCTGAAACGAACATCCGACGGTCAGAACCTGGTTGTACTCCGGGACGGCCAAGGCGAACTCCCGGTCAGCCGCAGGCATGCCGGCAACGTGCGCCAGTGGCTCCAGGAGCACCAGCCGGGCTGAGGTGGCGCCTATTTTAAAGGTGGTACCTACGGGACTTTTTTGTCGTCACAAGGTACCCTTGGCGGACATTTTCCAAACCGACAGTGAGTGTCATGTCCAAACGTACCCTTCGCATTGCAACCCGCAGCAGCGCACTGGCGCTGTGGCAGGCGGAATTTATCAAGGCAGAACTGGAAAGGCTGCACGACAACATCGCCGTGGAGCTGGTCAAGATCAAGACCCAGGGCGACAAGATTCTGGATGTGCCCCTGGCCAAAATCGGCGGCAAGGGCCTGTTTGTCAAAGAACTGGAAGAGGCCATGCTGGACGGCCGCGCAGACCTGGCGGTGCACTCCATGAAAGATGTACCCATGGAATTCCCGGAAGGACTGGGGCTGGTGGCCATCTGTGAGCGGGAAGACCCCACCGACGCCTTTGTCAGCAACCAGTACGAGAACGTTGACGCCCTGCCCGATGGCGCCGTGGTTGGCACCGCCAGCCTGCGCCGGGAATCCCAGCTGCGGGCCTACCGCCCGGACTTGAAGATTCACGTTCTGCGCGGCAACGTCAATACCCGGCTGGCCAAGCTGGATGCCGGTGAGTACGACGCCATCGTATTGGCCAGCTCCGGCCTGAAACGCCTGGGTTTCCATGAGCGCATCCGCTACAGCCTGCCAGACACCGTCTCCCTGCCGGCGGTCGGCCAGGGCGCCCTCGGCATTGAATGCCGGGTTGATGATAACGAGCTGCTGGCCATGCTTGAGCCGCTGAATCACCAGGACACTTCCGATCGCGTCAGGGCCGAGCGGGCCCTGAACCGTCGCCTCGAGGGCGGTTGCCAGGTGCCGATTGCCGCCTACGCACTGCTTGAAGACCAGGACACTCTCTGGCTGCGGGGGCTGGTGGGTGCCGTTGACGGAACCCAGATCTTCCGCGTTGAGGGCCGGGCTCCCCGGGCCGAGGGAGAGCGTCTTGGCCGTGAACTGGCGGAAGATCTGCTGGCCCTGGGTGCCGACAAGGTGCTGGCTGAAATCTATGGCCATAAACCAACCTGAGCCTGATCTGAGCGGCCGGCGGATCCTGGTCTGCCGGCCCGAACCGGAAGCGTCCCGGCTCGCCGGCCGTTTTCGTGCGGCGGGTGCCGATGTGCGCATCCTGCCAGTGATTGACCGGCAACCTCTGCCGGAAACCCCGGAGCGTCGCACCCTCATTCTCAGCCTGGACGAGTACGCCCACATCATTGCGGTCAGCCCTTTCGCCGCCCGTCTTCTGCTGGATGAGGTAGACACCTGGTGGCCTCAGATCCCCATGGGTATCCGCTGGTATGGTGTCGGCGCTGGCACGGCAGCGGTGCTCGCAGAACACGGACTTAACCCCCGAATGCCTCCGGAAGGCTGGACCAGCGAAGCGCTTCTTGCCCTGCCGTCGCTGAACAATCTTCAGGGCGAACGGGTGTTGCTGGCCCGGGGTGAAACCGGCCGCGAGCTGATCCGGGAAACCCTGGAATCCCGGGGCGCCAGGGTCACCCCCCTGCCCCTGTATCGGCGTTTCTGCCCGGACTATACGCCGGAACAGATTCAGGCGACGCTTGAGACCTTCGCTCCGGAGGCCATCATCGTGCTCTCCGGAGAAACCTTGAACAATCTCATCGCACTCAGTGCGAATAGCAGCCATAATCTATACGATAGGTTATTGATTGTTCCCGCAGATCGGGTTGCCGAACAGGCCCGTGAGGCGGGGTTCCGAAATCCGTGTATACCAGGAAGCCTTGCCGATAACGACATCGTGGCTACGGTTGCAACGCAACTCGCCGGCCGGGACGGTGGCTCCGGAAAAGCCAAGTAAGGACGCCCGTGACAGACACAACGAATCAACTACCCGCACCCATTGCCAAGGAACCACCTGAGCGCCAGACACTGTGGCCGGTCTGGCTGGTAGCCCTCATTGCCCTGATTCTTGCTGTTGCCCTGGCACTCTGGAGCTGGCAGCAGTGGAACAACCATCAGGCCGTCATGCAGTCACTGCAGGCCTTGCAGCAGGACACCGCCCAGCTCGAAGATCTTTATGGCGACCGGGGCAGCCAGCAGAGTCAGCGCCTGCAATCCCTTGAAGAAAAACTGGCGAGCCAGCGCGAGCTGATTGCCACCCAGCAGCGCCAGATCGATCACAACGCCAGGGAGCTTCTGGAAGCCGGTAACCGGAGCCGTACCGACTGGTTGCTGGCCGAGGCGGAATACCTGCTGCGGATCGCCAACCAGCGGCTGATGATCGAAAAAGACATCCGTGGTGCCCTGTCGGCACTGGAAGCGGCCGACGAAGTGCTGAACGAGTCTGACGATATCGGCGTCTATCCGGTGCGCCAGCAGCTTGCCCGTGAGGTCCTGGCGCTCAAGGGGCTGACCGGTGTCGACCGGACCGGTCTCTACCTGAAGCTCGAAGCCGCCATCGGCAGCATTAGTCAACTGACCGACCAGGCCCTGATCAGCGAGAGCGCACCAGGCTTCTTCACCGGTTCAGATACCTCAGTGGAGGCCGACACCGGCGGCGAACCCGGCCCGATGCTTCAGGCCTGGAACAAGGTCAAAGCAACCCTGATGCAGGTCGTCGTTGTCCGCCGCCTGGACGAGCCGGTGAAACCCCTTCTCTCGCCCGACCAGAGCGCCTACGCCCGGCTCAATCTCCAGCTGATGCTGGAAGAAGCGGAAATGGCGGTCCTGCGGGGCAACCAGTCTCTGTACGAGCGGGCACTGACCAAGGCCCGCACAACCATCGACGACTGGTACGATGCCAGCAATCCCCGGATCACCGCACTCACCGACACCCTGGCCGAGCTGGCCCAGAGAAACGTGGATCCCGAACTGCCGGATATCAGCCAGTCCCTGGCCCTGCTCAAGGAACGGCTGGCCGGCCGCCTCAATGCCAGCAATGGTGATGGCGGGGACAACGCCAGCCAGGCTGATGGGGGCGGTGATTCATGATTCGCCTGCTACTGATTATCCTGCTTGCGCTATTGATTGGCACCGGGCTTTCCCTGGGACTACAGTATGATCTGGGCTATATCAGGATCAGCCTGGGTCACTACCTGGTCGAAACCAACTTCTGGGTGGGGCTGGGCCTTCTGGTAGCCGTTGTTGTCCTGACCGTATTGATCATCAACGTCGCCCGCCGGCTCGGGAAAAGTACCGGACTGGTCGCCGGCTGGATTGCCCGGAGCAATGAACGCAGGGCACGCCGCCGGACGACCCAGGGCCTGCTGGCTCTGGCGGAGGGTAACTGGCCCAGGGCCCGCAAATTACTGACCGCCTCGGCCGGCCATGCGGACACCCCGCTGATCAATTATCTGGCGGCCGCCCAGGCGGCGTTCGAATCCGGTGATCATGAAGCGGTGGATAACCTGCTGCGCCAGGCGTTCGACAGCACCCCGGGGTCGGATATGGCCGTCGGCATCACCCAGGCCCAGTTGCAGCTGGCCGGCAACCGCCTTGAGCAGGCCCTGGCCACGCTGGTTCGCCTTCGCAAACAGTCACCTCATCATCCCTTTGTGCTGAAACTGCTGAAAAACACCTACCTGCGCCTGGAAGACTGGCGGGAGCTGTCGAAGCTGGTACCGGAGCTGCGCAAGCGCAGCGTGTTGCCGGAAACGGAACTGAATGATCTGGAACGTCAGGTCTGGCACAACCTCCTGGAGCGTGCCGCGGAAGATTGCCGCCGCCAGCAGAAACAGGACCCGGAGGCATCTCTGGAACCGCTAACCCGGCTTTGGGATGAATTACCCGGCTTCCTCCGTCGCGACGAATATACCATCCGGGATTACGCCCGCCTGCTGGCAGGCCTTGGCGACGAAGTACAGACAGAAACCCTGTTACGCAAGGTGCTGCGCAATCACTGGAGCGACGAGCTGATCAACCTCTACGGCCGGGTGAAGGGTCAGAAGCCCGACGAGCAGTTGTTGTTGGCAGAACAGTGGCTCAAAGACCGGCCGAACAACGCCGAGCTTCTGCTGGCCCTGGGCCGCCTTAGCCTGCGCAATGAGCTGTGGGGCAAGGCCCGGGAATACTTCGAAACCAGCCTGCGGCTGAAACGGAGCCGGGAAGCGCTCGCGGAGCTGAGTCGACTGAATGCCCACATGGGCGAGGAAGAGGTCAGCGTCAAACTGCTGATGCAGGGGCTGGAGAAAGATAACGGACTACCGGATCTGCCGATGCCAAGGGCGTAAACATGGGGTCAGATGAAAATTTCATCTGACCCCATTTTCATCTGACCCCGATTTCACGCTCTGGGTGCGTATTCGAGCACGTCCGAGAAGAAGGCGCCCTCAGGCAGGCCGGCCTCCACAAGCGCATCCATCAGCGTGTACACCATGGTCGGCGAGCCACTGGCGTGCACTTCCACCTTCTTCCAGTTCGCCCCCGATGCCAGAACCGCGCGCACCAGCTGGGCGTGGTGACCGCTCCAGTCATTGTCTTCATCATCACCCACCACCGGCAGGAAGGTGAAGGGTGGCCACTCCTCCTGCCATTGCTGGGCCAGGGAACGAAGGTACATGTCTTCATGCCGGCGCACCCCCCAGTATAGTTTCACCGGATGCTCGTATGAGGTTTCCCGGAGATAATCCACCAGGCTTTTCATCTGCGCAAAACCGGTACCGGCCGCCACCAGCAGCAGGGGTTTTTCCGGTGTTGACGCCAGGCAGGCCTTGCCGTGGGGTAGTTCCACGGTCACCTCGCCGCCTGAGGTCAGGGCATCAATGACTTTCTGTGCCGACACCCACTCCGGCGTCGCCTGGATATGCAGCTCGATGTTCTGGGCCGAAGGGCTGCTGGCGATGGAAAAGTAACAGGGCTCTGCATCCGGCAGGTTGACTGAGAGATACTGCCCGGCGTGAAACGAAAGTTCCCGACGCCGCGGAAGCTGTAGCTCAACACGATAGACATCGTGACTGATGGAACGAACGTCCACGACTTTCGCCTGGTACTTGCCAGGCTGCTTGTTTCCGGCGGCCATAACGGCGGATATCTCCAAGTCCAGGTCCGTGAGCGCTGTGGTTCTGCACATCATCAGCTGCTCGCCGGCCTCAATAGTCTGTTGGTTTCGGGTGTTAAGCGCGAGGCCGGCCATTAGCCGCGCCTCACAGATTTCACACACCCCGTTTCGACAGGCCGCAGGCACCTCAATGCCTGCGCTGGCAGCGGCACTGAGTAAGTCGCTCTCCCGGGCAGCGTTAAAGGCAATACCGGAGGGCGAAAGCACCACGCGCCGATGGTCATTGGCCATATCAGTCGGGTCGGGACAGCGAACTTTCAATGCCCAGGCTGTCCCAGAGATCGTCCACCCGCTGTTTGACCTCGTCGGTCATGGTGATGGGCTCGCCCCATTCCCGGCTGGTTTCACCCGGCCATTTGTTGGTGGCGTCCATTCCCATCTTGGAACCGAGCCCCGACACCGGCGAGGCAAAATCCAGATAATCGATAGGCGTGTTCTCCACCAGGGTGGTGTCACGCACCGGATCCATCCGGGTGGTGATCGCCCAGATCACGTCTTCCCAGTTGCGGGCGTTCACATCATCGTCGGTGACAATCACAAACTTGGTGTACATGAACTGTCGCAGGAAAGACCATACCCCCATCATCACCCGTTTGGCATGGCCGGGGTACTGTTTCTTCATGGTCACGATAGCAAGCCGATAGGAACAGCCTTCCGGTGGCAGGTAGAAATCGACGATCTCCGGAAACTGCTTCTGCAGAATTGGAATGAACACCTCGTTCAGCGCCACCCCCAGAATTGCCGGCTCATCGGGCGGACGACCGGTGTAGGTGCTGTGATAGATCGGGTCCTTGCGATGGGTCATCCGTTCTACGGTAAACACCGGGAACTGGTCCACTTCGTTGTAGTAGCCGGTGTGATCGCCAAACGGCCCTTCCGGGGCCATATCGTCGGGATAAATAAACCCTTCCAACACAATCTCGGCGCTGGCCGGCACCTGCAGGTCGCTCAGGCCACACTGCACCAGCTCGGTACGCCCACCTCGCAACAAGCCGGCGAATGCGTATTCAGACAGTGTATCCGGCACCGGCGTCACCGCTCCCAGAATGGTCGCGGGGTCCGCACCCAGAGCCACGGCCACCGGATAAGGCTTGCCCGGGTTGATCTTCTGAAACTCCTGAAAGTCCAGCGCACCACCGCGATGGCTGAGCCAGCGCATGATCAGCCGGTTACGCCCAATCACCTGCTGCCGGTAGATGCCCAGATTCTGGCGCTCCTTGTGCGGCCCGCGGGTAATCACCAGCGGCCAGGTTACCAGCGGCCCGGCATCCCCGGGCCAGCAGTGCTGGACCGGAATCTGGTACAGATCCACCTGATCTTTCTCGACCACCACGTCCTGACAGGGGGCAG
Organism: Marinobacter sp. B-21; assembly: GCF_056857895.1. Classification (NCBI taxonomy): domain Bacteria; kingdom Pseudomonadati; phylum Pseudomonadota; class Gammaproteobacteria; order Pseudomonadales; family Marinobacteraceae; genus Marinobacter; species Marinobacter sp. B-21. The sequence goes on along the minus strand of NZ_JBSXNZ010000065.1, from coordinate 39,217 downwards.
ATCGCAACACCTTCGGGCTCATGCGCATCACCTGCCGGAACAGCGGCAGCTTTTCAATGGCATCCCGGAAACCCTTGGGGGGATCCGGTTCTTTCAGAAACGCCAGCAACTTGCCGATGTCACGGAGCGCGGTCACGTTATCCTGCCCCATACCCAGCGCGACCCGCTTCGGGGTCCCGAACAGGTTGGCCAGTACCGGTATGTCGTAGCCTTTGGGATTCTCAAACAACAACGCAGGACCACCTGCCCGCAACGTGCGGTCGCAGATTTCGGTCATTTCCAGATGGGGGTCGACTTCAACGCTGATCCGCTTCAGCTCGCCCAGCTTCTCCAACTGGTCAATGAAGTCCCGCAGGTCGTTGTATTTCATCGGTTGCTCCGTTCATTTATGCCAGTATTACGGAGGTCGGTGGACTGCTTTTTCCGGAGTCGGAACAAGGTGGGGACCTGCTTTCCCAGACACGCCGTGAACCCATCCCTGGGGGCTTGGTCTTGCCATCCATGGCAAGACACAGTCTGGGAAAGCAGGTCCCCACCTCGTTCTTCAGATCACCAGTTATCCGCAACACAATGATCGTCCCTGCGGTTTTCCGAAACTCTCATTCTGAGACAATCAGAGCGCGCACCGGGCTTGAACGGCGGAGCCGGGGTGAGCCTCCCCGGACCGTGCATTGCCAAGGACGGCAATGCCGAGCCCCCGGGGATGGGTTCACGGCGTGCCCGGGGAGGCTCATCCCGGCTCTGCCCGCCCCACAGCCAGAGGCGCTCTTATTAAAAGGGCATCAGACCAGAAATCAACGACGCTTCATCGACTGGAAGAATTCGTCGTTGGTCTTGGTATCCCGCAGCTTGTCCAGCAGGAACTCCAGCGCCGCTGTGTCGTCATCCATGGAGTGCAGCAGTTTGCGCAGGATCCACACACGCTGGATATCCGCCTCGGACATCAGAAGATCTTCACGGCGGGTACCGGACCGGCGGATGTTGATGGCCGGGTAGACACGCTTCTCGGCGATCTTGCGGTCCAGGTGAATTTCCATGTTACCGGTGCCCTTGAACTCCTCGTAAATCACCTCGTCCATCTTGGAACCGGTATCCACCAGTGCCGTCGCCAGGATGGTCAGGCTTCCGCCCTCTTCCACGTTACGGGCCGCACCGAAGAAACGCTTCGGTTTTTCCAGGGCGTGGGCGTCGACACCACCGGTCAGTACCTTGCCGGAGGACGGAATCACCGTGTTGTAGGCGCGAGCCAGACGGGTGATGGAATCCAGCAGGATAACCACATCTTTCTTGTGCTCGACCAGGCGCTTGGCCTTCTCGATCACCATCTCAGCCACCTGAACGTGACGGGCCGGGGGCTCGTCGAAGGTGGAGGCGATGACTTCGCCGCGCACGGTGCGCTGCATCTCGGTCACTTCCTCAGGCCGCTCGTCAATCAGCAGTACCATCACATGGCACTCGGGATTGTTTCGGGTGATGGACTGGGCAATGCTCTGCATCAGCAGCGTTTTACCCGCTTTGGGCGGGGAAACAATCAGGCCGCGCTGTCCCTTGCCGATGGGCGCCACCAGGTCCAGAACGCGGGAGGAGAGGTCCTCTGTGCTGCCATTGCCTGCTTCGAGCCTGAGGCGTTCGTCGGGAAACAGCGGCGTGAGGTTCTCGAACAGGATCTTATTACGGGCGTTATCCGGCTTGTCGAAATTGATCTCGCTGACTTTCAACAGGGCGAAATAGCGCTCGCCGTCTTTCGGCGGGCGGATCTTGCCGGCAACCGTGTCGCCAGTCCGCAGGTTGAACCGGCGAATCTGGCTAGGGGAGACGTAGATGTCGTCAGGTCCTGCCAGATAGGAGGCATCAGCAGAACGGAGGAAACCGAAACCGTCCTGCAGAATTTCCAGTACGCCGTCACCGTAGATGTCTTCGCCGCTCTTGGCATGCTTCTTCAGGATTGTGAAGATCACATCCTGTTTGCGCGAACGGGCCAGGTTATCGAGGCCCATCTCTTGCGCAATATCGAGCAATTCGGGCATGGAATTCTGCTTGAGTTCAGTAAGATTCATAGTTTATTGGATTTTCAGGAATGGAAGTAAACGAATATTGGAATGACAGGGGTGCCACTGAACGTATTGATCAAATAAACGCTGAACTGATGCTGGCCAGATGGAGCAACCGGTGTAGATGGAGTCCGGGATTAAGGTACTGAAGCCAGAGAGTGGGAACAACCGTTCGCCGGGCAAGGAGGATCATCGGCTACCTGACTGGCGAATGTCAAGTGCACTGCATAATTTAACGCCAATTTCACGCTAAACTGGCCTTAATGGCGGCTGGCCGCCTCCCCCTGATGGGTTACTCCCTTCCATTAAGAGCCTGTGATGACGATACTGGAAGAGCCTGTGATGACGATACTGGCGTATATAATTTTTCAGCGATTTGCGGAGCCCCGTCCATGAGCAGTGAACCCAGTACCGAACTGAAACCCCTGAACATCGCCATACTGACTGTTTCCGATACCCGCGGGCCTGACGAAGACACCTCCGGCCAGTTTCTGGAGGACAGCGTCGTTGACGCGGGGCACCGCCTGGTCGCCCGTCGCATCCTGCCCGATGACGTCTACCTGGTGCGGGCGTTAATGTCCGGCTGGGTCGCCGATCCCGAAGTGCATGTGGTGATCATTACCGGTGGTACCGGCTTCAACGAGCGTGACAGTACCCCGGAAGCAGTCGGCCCCCTGCTGGATAAAACCGTTGAAGGTTTCGGCGAGGAGTTCCGGCGCCTGTCCGCCTCTGAAATCGGCTCTTCGACCATCCAGTCCCGTGCATTCGGAGGTATGGCAAACCATACGGTGATTTTCTGCCTGCCCGGTTCTACCAGTGCCTGTCGTACCGGCTGGAACGGTATTCTCAGCAGCCAGCTGGACAGCCGCCACACGCCGTGCAACTTCTCGGCCCTGGTCTTGCGCAAACCCGAAAAGCCGATGCAGCGGCTTGATGAAGTCATTGGACAGCGCGCCGAGCGCTGAGGGCAACAGTAATCCGGATCGGAGTTCAGAACTGATGGCTAACCCAAACCTCATGTCACTGGAAGACGCCCTGTCTCACCTGCTATCGGAAGCGCCCGTGGTCACCCGGGTCGAAACCGTGGGGCTCGCCGACTCCCTGGGCCGGGTGCTGGCCGAGAACCATTATGTCCCGGCCGACGTGCCGCCGGCGGACAACAGTGCGGTGGACGGATACGCCCTGCGCAAACAGGATCTTCACCAGGATCAGGCGATACCGGTCTCGGCCCGGATTCCCGCCGGTGAAGCGCCGAACGCTCTGGCGCCAGGCACCGCCGCGCGCATTTTCACCGGCTCGGAGATCCCCGAAGGCGCAGACTCGGTGGTGATGCAGGAGCGAGTGGAGGTGACCGACGCGGGCATCCTTGTCCAGGCAGAGGTGACCGAGGGGCAGAACATTCGTCGCCGGGGCCAGGATCTGACCAGGGGCGACCTTGCCCTTGTGAAGGGCACGCAGGTGCGCCCGCACGAAATGGGTCTGCTGGCGTCCATGGGTGTGGCCCGGGTCGCCGTTCTGGCACGGCTGAAGGTCGCCATCCTCTCCACCGGCGACGAGCTGGTGGATCCCGGAACGCCCCTGGCCCCGGGGCAGATCTACAACAGCAATCGCTTCACCCTGATCGGCCTGCTCACCCAGGCCGGCTGCGAGGTGGCGCTGTGCGAGACGCTGCGGGACAAACGTGAGGCGACCCGGGAAACACTGCTCCGCGCGGCGGAGTCGTCGGATCTGATCATCACCAGCGGCGGTGTTTCCGTGGGTGAAGAGGACCACGTGCGTGCGGTGTTGGAGGAATCCGGCAGTCTGTCGCTCTGGCGCATGGCCATCAAACCCGGAAAGCCTGTGGCCTTTGGCGCCATCGGCGGCACACCGGTGCTGGGATTGCCCGGTAACCCGGGGTCTGTGCTGGTCACTTTTCTGGTGGTGGGCATGCCCTATATCCGAAAATGCCAGGGGCGGAACCATGAAGATCCCGCCGGAGAGCGGATACCGGCAGACTTTTCCGTAGCTTCGACGTCGCTGCGGAGGGAGTTTGTCAGGGCACGGAAAGAACCCCGGGGATCGGAGCTTGTGGTTACCGCCTTTCCCAACCAGAGTTCCGGTATCCTGAGCTCTGCCTGCTGGGCAAATGGTTTGGCGGTGATTCCGGAGAACACCACGGTCAGCCCCGGCGACCTGCTAACCTATTATTCGTTTGCGGAATTGTTGAGCTAACCATGAGTGATAACACGATTACGGTGCGTTTCTTTGCCCGTCTGCGAGAAGAGCTGGATACGGAACAGCTGGTCATCGAGGCCAGGCCGGGGCTTACCGCCGGCGATGTGCTGGCGGACCTGGCAAGCCAGGGCGGGCCCTGGGGCCAGCTACAGGGAGACCAGCCAGTGATGATTGCGGTCAATCAGGCCATGGCGAAGCCCGGCTCTGCAGTGGAGGCCGGCGATGAGCTGGCATTCTTCCCCCCGGTAACCGGAGGTTGAGATGATTTCGATTCAGCCCGGAGATTTTGATGCTGCCGCCGAATATGCCGCGTTACGGGCCAGTGGTGCCGGGACCGGCGCCATTGCCACGTTTACCGGTCTGGTCCGGGACAGCGGCGATTTGCAGGGGGTCACGGGACTTTACCTGGAGCACTATCCGGGGATGACGCAGCAGGTGATTCAGGAGCTGGTTGATGAGGCCTCAAAACGCTGGGATGTGCGCAAGGCCCGGGTGATTCATCGGGTGGGGCGGCTGGCGCTGCAGGATCAGATTGTGTTTGTGGGGGTGTGCAGTGCCCATCGGGGAGATGCGTTTGCGGCCTGCGAGTTCATTATGGACGCCTTGAAGACCTCGGCACCGTTCTGGAAGAAGGAGATCACCTCAGGCGGTGAGCACTGGGTGGAACAGAAGGATTCGGATCTGGAGCGGTCTCAGGGCTGGGAGTGAATGGCAATAGAAAACCGCCCGTGAACCTGTGCTCAGGGGCGGTTTTTAGCGGCCTGGCTGCAATCAGAGATTGCTGTCCAGAAAGGCCGCCAGTTGGGATTTGGAGAGTGCGCCGACTTTGGTGGCGTCCACGTTGCCGTTCTTGAACAGCATCAGGGTCGGGATACCACGGATGTTGAACTTCGGCGGGGTCTGCTCGTTTTCGTCAATGTTAAGCTTGCAGACCTTCAGTTTGCCGTCGTATTCGTCGGCAATCTCTTCAAGCACCGGCGCGATCATCTTGCACGGGCCGCACCATTCCGCCCAGTAGTCCACCAGCACGGGGACGTCGGACTGCAGTACATCCTGCTCAAAAGACGCGTCAGTTACATTTACGATATTTCCGCTCATTACATTTTCCTGATTCATGCACGACTGCTAATCGCCGGTACGGGGTTTCGAAAAAGGATCCGGTACCGTCACAGGTGCTGTTGACTGTCGCTGAAGGCTGCCGTGGCTTGCAAGGCAACCCTTCACCCTCATCACGGTATGTCATACTTTACGCGATTGATCAGCCGGATGTGAAGCAGTAGATCCACCTCTATCAATCGATCCGGGGCTGACCCCGGTCAAATGCCGCGTCTGCCGGTTACTGACAGGCCTGAGGGATTTCGCTTATAGTACCCCGCAAGTTCATACCAAAAGGATTTCGACCACGTGACGGCCGCCTCCACCGCCGAAAACGCTGCCTCCTCGCCAGGGGTGCTTGCAGCCATCGACATGGGCTCGAACAGCTTCCACATGGTGGTTGCCCGACTCGTGCACGGGGAAATCCGGACCCTCGAGAAGATGGGGGAAAAAGTCCAGCTAGGCGCAGGTCTGGATCAGTACAACCGGCTGACTGAAGAGACCCAGGAGCGCGCCCTGAGCTGCCTGGGCCGGTTTGCTCAGCGCCTTCAGGGGATGCCACCGGAGGCTGTACAGATTGTCGGCACCAACGCCCTCAGAGTGGCTCGTAACGCCCATCAGTTCATGGCCCGCGCGGAGGAGGTTCTCGGCTATCCGGTGGAGATCATTGCCGGGCGCGAGGAAGCGCGCCTGATTTATCTGGGCGTCTCCCATACCCTTTCTGACGATATCGGGCGCCGGCTGGTGATCGATATCGGTGGCGGCAGTACCGAGTTCATTATCGGCCAGCGTTTTGAGCCCCAGGAGCTGGAAAGCCTGCACATGGGCTGTGTTTCCTTCCGGAACCGGTACTTCCCGGACGGAAAGATTACCCGGCGGCAGATGGACAAGGCAGTGACCCACGCCGAACAGGAACTGCTGAATATCCGCCAGCATTACCGCTCCGTGGGGTGGCAGAGTGCCGTCGGTTCATCCGGCTCGATCAAAGCGATTGCCAGTGTCTTGTCATCCCTGAAGATTACCGATGGCACCATTACCCTCCCCGCCATGCAGGAGCTGCGCAAGCGCCTGGTGGGTATGGGTAAAACGGAAAAGCTGGCTGATCTGGGTGTGCGCTCGGACCGTCAGAGTATTTTCCCTGCCGGCTTTGCCATTCTGATGGGAGCGTTCCAGTCCCTCGGTATCACTGAAATGTCGTTTGCCGACGGCGCCCTTCGGGAAGGCCTGCTCTACGACATCGTCGGGCGGATCCGGCACGAGGATGTGCGGGAGCGGACAATTTCCGCCCTGCAGGAGCGTTATCATGTTGATCCGGAGCACGGTGCGGCAGTCGAAGCGACCGCCGTTGCAGCCTGGGAACAGGTGGCGGATGCCTGGGGGCTGCATACCGCGGTCGACGAAGAAGTGCTGCGCTGGGCCTGCCGTCTGCATGAAATCGGCCTGACCATTTCCCACAGCCAGTATCATAAACACGGAGCCTACCTGCTGCGGTACTCGGACCTTCCCGGCTTCAGCCAGCAATTCCAGCGGGACCTCGCCACGCTGGTTCGCGGGCACCGGCGCAAGTTCTCCCCGGCCATCTTCGAGGGGCTGGACCCGGATGATACCATCCGGCTTCGCTATCTCTGCGTCCTGGTGCGTCTGGCCGTCCTGCTTCAGCACCCCCGCAACATGGAGCCACCGCCGGAGTTCACCCTGAATGCCCGCAAGGACAAGCTGGTACTGACGTTTCCATCCGGCTGGCTGGATGATCGGCCGCTGACCCTGGCCGATCTCGATAACGAACGTGATTACCTCGCCAGACAGGATTTCACCCTGGAGTTGAACGGAGGCTGAGGGCAGTCAATCCGCCAGCTCCGCCTCCAGCGATTCCACAGCTTCACTGACTTCCAGCCACTGCGCCTCAACCTCTTCGAGGCGGCTTTTTGAAATGGCCTGCTCGCCGAGCAACTCTTTCATCCGGACCTTATGGCTTTCTTCATACAGCCCCGGGTCCGCGAGCTCTTCCTCCAGCACCGACAGTCTCCGGTGCAACTGCTCCATTTCCTTTTCCAGGGAGGTCTGCTGCTTGCGATAGGGGCTGAGCTTTTGCCGGAGGGCTGCCTCCGCGCGCTTGCGGGCCTTTCGGTCATCGGCGCTTTCGCCGGTTCCAACCGCGGGTTCCACCGGGTCTTGCTGGCCAGTCTGCAATCGCTTTGGTGCTTCGGTTTCGTCCTTGCGACGGTCTGCCAGCCAGCGCTCGTAGTCTTCAAGGTCACCCTGATACTCAACAACCCGGCCATCGTTCACCAGCCAGAATTCGTCCACGGTGTTTCTCAGCAAGTGCCGGTCGTGGGAAACCACCACAATGGCACCCTCAAAGTTTTGCAGGGCCATGGTCAGGGCCTGGCGCATTTCCAGATCCAGGTGGTTGGTCGGCTCGTCCAGAAGGAGCAGGTTCGGTTTCTGCCAGGCGATCACCGCCAGTGCCACCCTGGCCTTTTCGCCACCGGAGAACGAACGGACAGGGCTCAGGGCCTCATCACCATGAAAATCAAAGCCGCCGAGGAAGTTCCGGATACCCTGTTCCGAGGCCTTTGGTGCCAGCCGCTGCAGATGCAGGAACGGGCTGGCATCCAGGTCCAGGGATTCCAGCTGATGCTGGGCAAAATAGCCAATGGCCAGATGCTCGCCACAGGTACGTTCTCCGGACAACAGGGTGCCTTCGCCCCTCAGCGTATCCATCAGGGTGGATTTACCCGCACCGTTGGGGCCCAGCAGACCAATCCGGCTGCCGGGTAACAGGGTCAGGTTAATACCGTCGAGGATTGTGGTATTGCCGTGTCCGGCCCTGCCATTGCGTATCGACAACAGGGGGTTGGAGACCTTTTCAGCCACCGGAAATTCAAAGCTGAAGGGCGAATCAATATGGGCCGGTGCAATGCGCTCCATACGTTCCAGGGCCTTCACCCGGCTCTGGGCCTGACGGGCCTTGGTAGCCTGCGCCTTGAAGCGGTCGATGAAGCGCTGAATCTCGGCAATCCTGGCCTGCTGGCGCTCGAACCCAGCCTGCTGCTGGGCCAGACGTTCGCTGCGCTGGCCTTCAAAGGCAGAGTAATTACCCGTATAAAGCTCCAGCTTCCGGCGGTCGAAATGCACCACATGGGTGGCGACCCGATCCATGAAATCACGGTCGTGGGAAATGAACAGCAAGGTACCCTGATACCGGCGCAGCCAGTTTTCCAGCCACAGACAGGCATCCAGATCCAGATGGTTGGTGGGTTCATCGAGCAGCAGCAGGTCTGACGGTCGCATCAGGGCCTGGGCCAGGTTCAGGCGGATCCGCCAGCCACCGGAAAACGCCGATACCGGCCGGTCCGCGTCCTCGTCCGAGAAACCCAGCCCCCTTATCAGCGCCTCGGCGCGACGGGCCGCGGACCAGGCCTCGTGCACGTCCAGCTCACCGTGTATGCGGGCAATGGCATGGTCATCACCGGCGGCTTCAGCCTGAGCCAGCTCCCGCTCCAGGCGGCGCAGATCGAGATCGCCATCAAGAACAAAATCCCGGGCGCTGCGCCCTGAGGCTTCGACTTCCTGGGCCATGTGGGCAATGCGGCAGCCCCCGGGCAGCGAAACCGCGCCCTGTTCCGGTGACAACTGGCCCAGCAACAGCTGGAAAAGGCTGGATTTGCCGGCACCGTTGGCGCCGACGATGGCCACTCGCTGGCCGGGCTGGACCGTGAGGCTGACGGATTCTAGCAACCAGACGCCGCCCCGTTGTAAACTGAGATCGGTTATCGTTAACATGTTTTCATTTTATCAACGTAAAGTGTTCAGGGAAGGCACAGCGCCTATGTCGCTCCGCTCGGCAACCATCCCGGATTTATCGACACCGCCGTTGGAATTGCCGGCAGATCTGGAACCGGAGAATCCACTCTGGTGTTTTGCACTGGCGTTCTGGAAGCTTCCGGACGTTCAGGACAGCTGCCTGGCGCTTCAGAACCAGGGCTGGAGCGTGACGCGGATTCTGACTGCAGCCTGGCTCGCACTGTCTGACAGGGCCTTCGCCGGGGTCGAGGACGCTACGGTAACAGAGTGGCGCGACCGTGTAACCGGTGCGCTGCGTAGCGCGAGAAAATCCCTGCCGGGCATGGCCGGCAGGTATCACCAGCTTCGCACCGGCATCGCCGGCCTGGAACTCGAAGCCGAACAGATAGAGCTGGCCCTGGCCTGGCGGACGCTAATGACCAACAACCCGGAACAATCTGACATGCAAGGACTCGATACGCTGATCAGAACCAACCTTGCCGCGGCTGCACCGGCATCGCGAATCGATGACCGTGCCGGGCCCCTGCTGAATGCACTGGGCACAGCCCTGGCCAACTTCCCAAAGGGAGACCACCAGCCATGATAATGAAATGGCTCATAAGGCTCTCGTTTCCCGCCCTCGGGTTACTGTTGTTGCTGATTATCTTCGGACTCAACGATCCGGAGCAGGTATCCGAACCGGTTGCAGACGAGGAACAGCCGGAAATCCCGGCCTTTGAAGGCCTGGTACCGTCCCCGATTCCAACCGAGGGTCCGGAAATTGTGTTCAAATGGAAGGACACGGACGGCAGTTGGCATTATGCAGACCAGCCCCCGAAACAGGGGCCCTGGTACACGCTGGCCATCGAGCGGCGGGACAAGGCTTCGCCACTCAACCGCACTCCGGAATCGGAGCCCGACTGGCAGTCCCCCTACACCGCGCCATTTTCTCTGGGCCCTTCAGCAGCCGACAACAACGACAGTTGATCTGACCCGTCCGGATTCTTAACACATGTTCAGTGGCATCTCGCGCCGGAACCCGTTACCTTCTCCGTTCTGACAAACACAACACGGGGCTCAGCCCCATGCACAGACGTTATAAAGGATGAAGCAATGAAAAAGACGCTCCTCGCACTGGCAGTGACCGGCCTCGTCGCTGGCTGCTCAACACCACCCGAGGCTCCGGAACAACCCAAACTGGAGTCAACCGACCAGAAGGTCAGCTATGGCATGGGTCTGGTTCTCGGTGAGCGCATGAGCAACGATCTGCCGAATCTGCAGATGGACCAGTTCCTTCAGGGCATTCAGCATGGCCAGGCCGGCGATGAAGAAGCCAGGCGCATGAGCCGTGAGGAAATCCAGCAGGCCCTGATGGCCTATCAGCAGCAGCTTCAGGAAGAGCAGACCAAGCAGACGGAAGAGCTGGCCAGCAAGAATCTTGAGGCTGGCAAGGCTTTCCTGGCGGAGAATGCCGAACGCGACGGTGTAAAGACCACTGAATCCGGCCTGCAATACGAAGTGCTGGAGAAAGGCGACGGCGAAAAGCCTGCGGAAACCGATACCGTCCAGGTACACTACACTGGCGAACTCCTGTCCGGCGAAGTCTTTGACAGCTCCCGCGAGCGTGGCGAGCCAGTAACCTTTGCCCTGAACCAGGTTATCCCGGGCTGGACCGAAGGTCTGCAGCTGATGAGCGAGGGCGCCCGCTACAAGCTCTATATTCCATCTGACCTGGCCTACGGCCCGGGCGGCAACCGTGCCATCGGCCCGAACGAGACCCTGGTATTCGATGTCGAGCTTCTGGACGTCAATCCGGAATCCGGAGAGTAAAGTACCGATCAGATCAGGCCGCAGTTTGTGAAATTGCGGCCATAAAAAAGCCCCGGTCGGCAACACCGAACCGGGGCTTTTTTTATATCAGACATTTCTCAGGCAGGCGCTACTTTACCCGCATGGGCATTGTGAAGGTGCTCAATCAGGAAATCTTCCATCTCGAACCGGGTCTCGAGGGTTTCGCCGAGCTTCGACAGTTCGCCAAACAGCGCTTTCACGTCCTCCTCAGACAGCTCCCTGTCGTCCAGGCGGTCATTGAAGTTAAGGGCGACCTCTGTCGTCTGCTCAATCCGGGGATAAACCTTCGCAGCCAGTTCCAGGCCACCATCGTTAAATTCACGGGCCTCGCTGACCAGTTGCTCATAGATTTCGAAATGGCCCGTGGAGACATAATCCACAAGCACTTCGCACAGGCGCACGAATTTCTCTCTCAGCGCTTCTGTCTGTGAAAAGTCGCTCTCTCCGGACAGATCACAGTAATGAACCAACAGCTCCTGACGTTCCTTGAGCCAGCGATCAATCAGTTCGCTGACGCCACCCCAACGCTCCCTGGCATTTCGGCAATTTTCCAACATGACGCCTGTTCTCCGCTTGGTATTCCGGCACTTCTGTTTCGGTTTTGATGTTTCTCAGGTTTCGGTCAAGTTACCCCATGCCAGCGGTCCCCCGCAACCGTTTCAGCTCCGAATCCACTCCCCGGACTTTCGCCGGCGAAACACCAGAATCAGCCCGATAATCACCAGCAGTGAAAAGAACACCGCTGTCCAGCCGGGAATACTCAGCCCCAGGAACCGCCACACTACCTGGGCGCAATCCCCGGTGCCTCTCAGGGCGGTGGAGAGCACCTCAAACCAGGGCAGCACCTCCAGCATATAGTCGACCGAAGGGCCACAGGCGGGCACCTGATCCGCCGGCAGGCTCTGCAGCCACAACTGCCGGCTGGCCACGCCAAGCCCGGCACCGGCGGTCAGTACCAGCAGGAAGCCATAAATACGAACCCCGAATCCGGTAGGCCCCTGCAGCAGGGCCAGAAAGCTGACCAGGCCAGCCCCCATGAATCCGAAACGCTGCAGCCAGCATAGCGGGCAGGGCTCAAGCCCCATCACATGTTCCATATAAAACGCGACGCCCAGAAGTGCGGCACACACAAGGAAAATAAGCCCGAAAACCCATCTGCTGGTCAAAAGAACACCTCGATTCGTGAATTGAAACTGCAACCTCGCACCGGGCCTGCTATTCTCGGTGCTACCGGCGATATCGCCTCCGACTCGTCACTAAACCCTAAACCACGATCAACTTCAAGCCTATGACACACCAGCCAAAACCTGTTCTCACTATGATCTTCCTGCTGCTTTCACTGGTCTCCCTGCCGGCGGTTTCCCAAGATGAGGAAACCTCAGAAGAGGAGGTAGTGCAGGAAGACAGTGGCTTCACCGACTACATCAGCATGGATCCGGCGTTTGTCACCCACGTGGGCGCTGCAGACAACAAGCCGACCTATCTGAAGGCAGCGGTCAGTCTCCGGGCCCGGAGCGCGAGCACCCGGCCGGCTCTGGAGGCTCACATGCCGCGATTGCGACATGAGCTGGTGATGCTTTTTGGCGAGCAAACGGATATCGAACGCCTGACTTCCATGGAAGGTCAGCAGGCGCTCCGTGAGGAAGCAAAACAACGGATAAATGCCGTACTGGAAGAGCAACAGACCGGCGAAAGCATCGCCGGCGTACTGTTTACGGAATTCGTCGTGCAGAAATAGTGCGAGACGCGGCCAGAGGCGAGGACTCAGGCGATTTGTGAAAACAGGTCGTCGCCTTTGTCCCGGTTTTCACAGGCAACCAGATCGGCATCATCCCATCCGGCCTCCCAGGCCGCGATGACGACATCGCCCCGGTAGGGGCAGCGTGTCTTGTCCATATTCATCGTGGCCGCCATGTAACCCTGGCGGTAAGCCTTGTTCAGAGCTTCCACATCCCAGCCAAGTTTGATATCCCTTGCCATGCCGACTCCTCCGATCCTGATGTTACAAAAATTAACAGGCTGACCGGAGGGTGACAAATCTTTGTTCAGTTTCTGTGCGTCAGGTCCGCAGACAAATGAGAAGGCGGACCTGGCCACCGGTTCAGGAGCGCAGGTAGTGCTCCAGAAACTCGCCAAACGCCAGGGTATCGGCCCGCTCCATTTGCTGCTGGTCCGACAGGGAGTCCGCGGTCATGGTTTCAAAGGCTTTGCGTACGTCGGCATCCAGGCCTTCCTGCCTCAGGGTTTGCTGATGCTGGCGCGCCATTTCCATACCCCACTCCCGGTGCCCCAGGCCAGACGAACGCATGGCGTCAAGCACCCGGGCCGAGGGCGCGGCCCCCTCGCCACACATCACCTCTCGCTGGGCGGCCAGGGCCTTGCGGTAGGTATCGCCCCCTTGCCAGCCATCCAGCAGCTCCGCCAGGGGTTCCAGTTGCTCAAGCAGACCAGTCGCGGCCTCTGGTACCGGCGTGCGCTGCCCTCCACGGCAAAGGGTCAGTTCCCGATAGCGTCCACGGGCCACCACATCCTTGTAGTTATCGTCCAGCCGCTCGCACTCGGCGTCGCCAATACGGGGAGAGGCTGACAGCAGGCAATCCAAAAGAAACAGATCCAGGAAATCGATCTGGGCTTCGTTCACGCCGACCGGAGAGAACGGATCCAGATCCAGGCAACGCACCTCAATATATTCCACACCCCGGGCTTCAAGGGCCTGAATGGGTTTTTCTTCCCGTTCTGTGGTTCGCTTGGGCCGCACGGCACTGTAATACTCGTTTTCAATCTGCAGGACACTGGTGTTGATCTGAATGAATTGGTCGCCCCGGCGGGTACCGATCTCCTCGTAAGCCGGCCAGGCAGTATGGATGGCCCGGTCCAGGGTCCCGGTGTAGGTGCTGAGCTCATTGAAACAGATGTTCAGGGAAGCCTGGGCATTGTTGTGGTAACCCAGATCACCCATACGCAGGGAAGTGGCGTATTCGCCGTACCAGGTGCGCTCATCAAACCGACTCAGATCATGGCTGACATCGGCAACAAAGCTCGCATCCAGTGCCGGAGAAGCACCAAACAGCAGCATCAGCAGCCAGCTCCGGCGCCGGAAATTCCGGATCAGCCAGAAATACTGGTCCGATTTGAAGTCCTTCAGGCTTTGCTGATCACCCAGAGCCTCCTGCCATTTCCGCCAGAAACTGTCCGGCAATGACAGGTTGTAGTGAGCGCCGGCGATGCTCTGCATCATCCGGCCATAGCGAACCGCCAGCCCCTGGCGGTAAACGTGCTTGAGACGGCCAATGTTGGAGCTGCCGTATTCTGCAATGGGAATACTCGGATCTCCATCCAGCTCACAGGGCATGCTGGCTGCCCAGAACACTTCGTCGCCGAGATTCTCCTGAACAAACGTATGAGTATCCCTCAGGGAGTTGAGCATCCCGCCAGTGCTGTCAAACACAGGCGTGATCAGCTCCAGCAGGGCTTCGGAATAATCGGTGGTAATTCGCGGATGGGTCAGCGCTGAACCCAGGGCTTCCGGATGCGGCGTCTGGGCGATGAACCCGTTGCGGTCCACCCGCAGCCCTTCTTTCTCGACACCCTTGAGGAAACCGTGCCAGTCGCTGGCTGCGAACTGGCGAAATACGGAATGGCGGGATTCAGCCATGGTCGACTCCTGCTGCGACCGGTCCCTCCTCGTGAGCGGGACCGACCGGTGAAAAGATTAAAAGCCTGTTAACGGCTGTCCTTGCGGGCCGAAGCCAGTGCCTGGGCAAGTGCGCCCGCCATGGCACCCTGCCGGGATTTCTCGCCGGAGCCAGAGCTACGGCTGTTTCGATGACCGGCTTTCTGGCTGGCACCGGCGCGGTTTCCACCCGTCGGTTTGCCCTCATTTTTCTCGCCAGGCTGATCGTCCATGCGCATGGTCAGGGCGATCCGTTTGCGCGGGATGTCCACCTCCAGCACCTTCACCTTAACGATATCCCCGGCTTTGACCACTTCCCGCGGGTCCTTGACAAACGTGTGGGACAGCGCCGAAATATGCACCAGCCCATCCTGATGGACGCCGATGTCCACAAAGGCGCCGAAGTTGGTCACGTTGGTGACGGAACCCTCCAGTACCATGCCCGGCTTCAGGTCATTGAGGGTTTCAACGCCCTCCTCGAAGCTGGCAAAACGGAATTCCGGGCGCGGATCCCTGCCCGGCTTCTCCAGCTCGGAGATGATGTCCTTGATGGTGGGCAATCCGAACCGTTCAGTTACGTAATCCTGGGGGTTCAGACCACGTAAAAATGCAGAATCCCCGACAATATCGTCGACCTTGCGGTTGTTGCGCGCGGCGATAGCCTCCACCACCCCATAGGCTTCCGGGTGAACAGAAGACCGGTCCAGCGGATTCTCGCCACCGGCGATCCGCAGAAAGCCCGCCGCCTGCTCAAACGTCCGGTCCCCGAGCCGGGTGACCTTCAGCAGTTGCTTGCGGTTACGGAACATGCCGTTCTGGTTGCGGAATTCAATGATGTTCTGGGCGATGGTCTGATTCAGACCAGACACCCGTGCCAGCAGAGGCGCCGAAGCGGTGTTCAGATCCACGCCCACGCCGTTTACACAGTCTTCCACCACCGCATCCAGGCTGCGGGATAACTGCACCTGGGACACATCGTGCTGGTACTGCCCCACCCCGATGGATTTCGGCTCGATCTTCACCAGTTCCGCCAGCGGATCCTGCAGGCGGCGGGCAATGGACACGGCACCACGAATGGTCACATCCAGATCCGGCAGCTCTTTGGAGGCAAATTCGGAGGCCGAATATATGGAAGCACCGGATTCGCTAACCACGATTCGGGCCAGTTTGAGTTCCGGATAACGTTTGCTCAGGTCGCCCACCAGCTTCTCGGTTTCCCGGGACGCAGTACCGTTGCCGATAGCCACCAGCTCGATCTTATACTCCCGACACCAGGCCGCCAGCTGCTCGATGGAGCGGTCCCACTGGTTCTTGGGTGCGTGGGGGTATATGGCTCCGTGGCCCACCACCTGCCCGGTACCGTCGATAACGGCCACCTTCACACCGGTACGCAGCCCCGGGTCCAGCCCTAGTGTCGGGCGCGGGCCGGCCGGGGCTAGCAGCAGAAGATCTTTGAGGTTGGCGGCGAAAACATTAATGGCTTCGGTCTCGGCGGCTTCACGCACCTGGGCCATGAGATCGGTTTCAATCTGGGTTGAGAGCTTGACCCGCCAGGTCCAGCGCACCACTTCCGACAGCCACTTGTCAGCGGCACGGTCGTTATCCCGGATGTTCCAGCGGGCAGCAATCCGCTGCTCCGCCGGATGGGGCGTGCGGCGATCAGCATCAGCATCGCCAACCACGATACTGTAGGCCAGGATGCCTTCGTTGCGGCCACGCAGGATGGCCAGAGCACGGTGGGACGGCACCTTTTTCAACGGCTCGACATGATCAAAATAGTCCCGGAACTTGGCCCCTTCGTTTTCCTTGCCTTCCACCACGGTCACTTTCAACTGGCCTTCCTGCCAGATCAAATCCCGCAGGCTGCCCAGCAACTCGGCGTCCTCGGCAAAGCGCTCCATCAGAATGTAACGGGCTCCATCCAGGGCGGCCTTGGTGTCTTCCACACCTGCCTCTTTGTTCAGGTAGGACTGCGCGGTAATTTCCGGATCCTGTGTCGGGTCGTCATACAAGGCATCCGCCAGGGCCTCCAGGCCGGCTTCCCGGGCAATCTGGGCCTTGGTCCGGCGCTTGGGCTTATACGGCAGGTAGAGATCTTCCAGGCGGTTCTTGGCATCCGCCTCGTTAATGCTGGCCTTGAGCTCATCGGTCAGTTTGCCCTGCTCCTCAATACTCTTGAGGATGGTGGCGCGACGGTCTTCCAGTTCCCGCAGATAGCGCAGACGCTCCTCCAGGTTCCTCAGCTGGCTGTCGTCCAGCGAACCGGTCACCTCTTTCCGGTAACGTGCGATAAACGGAACGGTGGAACCCTCGTCGAGCAGGGCGACGGTGGCATTAACCTGTTGCTCGCGGACACCGAGCTCGTCGGCGATGCGCCTGGAGATACTGTTCATGCAACCTCTGTCTCATGCTTTGCCAATAAAGCAGCAAAGGTACAGCGGCTTACTGTTGCAGGCAAGCGGCCTGGCCACGCTTGTTCAGGAATTGCACAAGATCGGCCCAGGGCATGGGGCGGGCGTAATAGTAACCCTGGATTTCATCGCAATGCTGCTGACGCAGGAACTCCAGTTGCCCTTCGGTTTCCACGCCTTCGGCGACCACGCTGATCTGCAGACTGTGGGCCAGGCTGATAATGGCCCGGATGATGTGCTCCGCGTCGGCCGAGTGGCCGAGCTCCTGCACGAAGGACTTGTCGATCTTGACCAGGGAAATGGGCAGATGCTGCAGATTGCTCAGGGAGGAGAAACCGGTCCCGAAGTCATCAAGGGCAAAGCTGATACCCAGTTGGTTCAGCTCTCGCAGGCAACGCTGGGCATACTCGGGGTCGTGCATCATGGCACTTTCCGTAAGCTCCAGCTCCAGCAGACTGGTATCCACATTGGCGTTGAAAATAATCCGGAAAATGGTTTCGGTCATCTTGCGATCGTGGAACTGCCGGAACGACAGGTTGACGGCGAACACCAGCCCCGGAAATCCGAGCTCGGCAGACTCCTGCAGGCGTTTACAGGCCTGTTCGATAACCCAGTACCCGATCGGCACGATCAGGCCGCTGCGCTCGGCGACCGGAATGAATTCGTCCGGCCCCACCAGCCCCCGCTCCGGGTGGTTCCAGCGCAACAGGCACTCGACACCACGAACTTCTTCAGTGGCCAGATCAATCCGGGGCTGATAGTAAAGCTCCAGTTCCTTGCCCCTCAGGGCATTGCGCAGGTCGGCCTCGAGCCGAAGCTGATAGCCGGCAGAGATATGCAACTGCCGGTCGTAGAAGCGATAACTGGTGCCAGGATCCCGCTTGGCCTCGAACATGGCCCGGTTGGCCCGGCGCAACAGATTTTCGGCACTGTCACCGGCTTCCGGGTAAGTGGCAACGCCGAGGCTGACGCTGACCACCACATTCTGGCCGTCGATCGCGACCGGCTCATCCAACGCATTGACCACCTTGCGGATGATCTGGGTGATGTCGAGGGAGTCTTCGACCTTCTCGATGATGATGGCCAGCTCATCGCCGCCAATGCGCATCAGGGAATCCACCCGCCTCAGGGAGTGCCGGAGACGCTCCGCCAGTTTCATCATCAACTGATCGCTTTTCTGGTAACCGAAGGATTCATTGATACTGCGGAAATCGTCGACATTGAGGTGCAGAAGTGCCAGCCGGTGGCTGGCCCGCTCAGCCCGCAGCAGCGCCTGCTGGAGACGATCAAAGAACAGATCCCGGTTTATAAAACCGGTGGCGACCTCCCGCCCCAGCTGGCCGTAGGCCGACTCGGACAACTGTTCCCGGTACCAGAGGCACTTCACAGCCCGGCGGAAATTCCATTGGTCGAGATTCTGGCGGCAGAGATAATCGGCGGCGCCGGCGGCGAGCAGTTCGGGAGCCCGCAGTTCCGGCAACTCCGCACTGAGGGCAAGGACAGGCTTCTCATTGCTGCCAACCGCCAGGTATTGAAGAAAGGAGGCCTCAGAACCGCCATGGAAAATACAGTCCCAGACAATGACATCGAAACTGGCGTTGCGGATCAGGTCGTCACAATCCACCAGATCCGGGCACCAGGTAGCGTCCGCACTGATTTCGACGTCACCCGCCAGAAGATCATTCAGCCAGAGAAAATCAGCATAATCCGGTGTCAGAACCAGGAGGCGTAACTGTCCGGGCCTCATGGTTTCCAGTGGCAGAGTCATTAAGCAGAATCCATTTATGCGTGAACAACCGAGTCCGTTTTATCAATCATAGCCGATAGATCGTCAAGGTACAGGAACGCTGATTGGTGTAGAATAGCCTCACGCCTGTTTCCCCCATTTCGTTCCATTCTGGCAACTTATTTGTGAACAAACTCAACCCGAGACAAAGCGAGGCAGTCCGCTATTCAGACGGTCCCCTGCTGGTACTTGCTGGTGCCGGCAGCGGCAAAACCAGCGTGATTACCCGCAAGATTGCCTACCTGATCGAGCACCTCGGTATTCCGGGGCGCCATATTGCCGCAGTGACCTTCACCAACAAGGCCGCCCGGGAAATGAAGGAGCGGGTTGGCCGGATCGTTGACCGAAAGCTGACCCGGGGACTGATTGTATCCACTTTTCATAACCTTGGCCTCAATATGATCCGGGAAGAGCACGCTCATCTGGGCTACCACCCGGGCTTTTCGATTTTCGACGCCGAGGATGCCAAGGCCCTGTTACAGGATCTGATGCTCCGGGAGGCCAGTGCCGAGGCCGGGGACGAACTCAGCGATGTCCAGATGACCATCTCGTCCTGGAAAAACGCCATGCGCGGGCCGGCCGAGGCCCTGAGCAAGGCGGCGGATGAGCGGGAACAGCGCATCGCCATCATTTACAACAAGTACAACGAATACCTCAAGGCTTACAACGCCGTGGATTTCGATGACCTGATCCTGCTGCCGGTGATGCTGTTTCGCTCGCACCCGGACGTGCTCGCGAAATGGCGCCGGAAAATCCGCTACATGCTGGTGGACGAGTACCAGGACACCAACGTGTGCCAGTACGAACTGGTCAAGCTTCTGGTGGCCGAACGGGCCGCATTCACCGTGGTCGGGGATGATGACCAGTCAATCTACGCCTGGCGCGGTGCCCGACCGGAGAATCTGGAGCAGCTCAAGGAAGACTTTCCCAGCCTGAAGATTGTCAAGCTGGAGCAGAATTACCGCTCCACAGCCCGGATCCTGCGCAGCGCAAACATGGTGATTGCCAACAACCCCCATGTGTTTGAAAAGGCGCTCTGGAGTGACCACACCATTGGCGAGGAGATCCGGGTTGTCCGGTGCCGCAACGAGGACGCGGAAACCGAGCGGGTTGCCACCGAGATCCTCGACCAGAAGCTGAAAAAAGGCCTGGATTTCCGGGACTTTGCCGTGCTTTACCGGGGTAATCACCAGGCCCGCCTGCTGGAGATGAAGCTCCAGGGCTACCAGATTCCCTACCGCATCTCCGGTGGCCAGTCGTTCTTCTCCAAGAACGAGATCAAGGATGCAATGTCGTACCTGCGCCTGCTGATCAATCCCGATGACGACGCCGCTTTCCTGCGGGTCGTGAACGTACCCCGCCGGGAGATCGGGCCCCGTACCCTTGAACAACTGAGCCACTATTCCCGCTCCCGGAACGTCAGCCTGTTCAAGGCCCTGGGCGACATGGGAGCGGAAACCCATGTGACCGAGAAGGGCCTGGATCGCCTGCGACGTTTTGCCCACTGGGTAGATGCCACTTGCGAGCGCTTGCACAGCGAAAATCCGGTCCCCGTGATCAAGCAGCTTTTTACCGACATCGAATATGAAGAATGGCTGCACCAGCACTCCGGCACCCCGAAACAGGCCGAGCGCAGGATGGAGAACATCTGGTATCTGGTGGAGTCCATTCAGCGCATGCTGGATGATGGCAAGGGCACCGCTGACGAACTGGGTATTGAGGATGCCATCACCAGGCTGATCCTCCGGGACATGATGGAGCAGCGTGAGGAAGAGGACGACAGTGACAAGGTTCAGTTGCTGACTCTCCACGCCTCCAAGGGCCTGGAGTTTCCCCATGTATTTATTATGGGCCTGGAGGAGGAGATTCTTCCCCACCGGAGCAGCATTGAAGAAGGCAACATCGAGGAAGAACGGCGACTGATGTACGTGGGCATCACCCGGGCCCGTGAAACGCTGACCCTGACCTACGCGGCGGCCCGGAAACAGTACGGCGAAAAGCTGGAAACCATCCCCAGCCGGTTCCTGGATGAACTGCCTGAAGAAGACCTGAAGTGGGAAGGCCTGGGCGATCTTGATGTGGAAGCCAACCAGAAAAAAGGCAAGGCAACCCTCAGTGCCCTGCTGGGAGACCTTGGCCTTTAGCTGCGCCAGGAAGGCAAAAAGCCCCGCAAGGGGGCTTTAAAGGTAACAGGCAGAATTTCCCCGGTTACTGGCTTTGCTCAACAATATACTCAACGGCCGCCTGAATTTCCTCGTCGGGGCAGTTTGCGCAGCCACCTTTTGCAGGCATGGCATTGAAGCCGTTGATCGCGTGGCTGACCAGGGTTTCCAGTCCCTTGTCGATCCGGGGAGCCCAGGCATCGGTATTACCCTTGACCGGGGCGCCGGCAGCACCGGTGGTATGACAGGCCATGCACACGGCATCGTACACTTCGCTGCCCGAGCGAGGACCGGAGCTGGCTGTCTCGGTCGGAGCAGCTGCGCTACCACACGCTTCACCCTGCAGACATACTTCGCCAACGGGCTGAATACGTGCACGAATTTCATCTTCAACACTTGCCATTACGGCGCCGGCTGTCAGGCCAAGAACGACCAGTACAGCAACCAGGACTCTCTTCATCTTCACAATGCACCTCGCATTTGAGCGTTATAATCTTCGGTCGCCGCATTATAGCGACTGAAACCAGGCAAAAAAACCAAACAGCAAAATCATTAATTGATTTCAACCATTTTAATTGCGATTTCGTAAGTCGGAGGGTGTTTTACGGACAATCCGGTTACCATGGTGTTCGCCGATGTTTAACCTTTCAGGACCTGTTTCCATGACCACTACGGAACCAACTTCACCCCACCCGTTGCGCAAACCGCTGCTGATTACTGAATTTACAGCACTGGCCGTTTTGCTGACTTCCATGGGGTGGTTCTCCAGCCAGACCGGCGACGGCCAGGCCATCAGTGCGGCCTGGCTGCTGATCCCCGCTCTGGCAAGCCTGGCCGTCTTCCTGAGTTTCATCGGGCTGATGTACCTGCGCTGGGTGGCATCCGCCGACAGCGCCAACCGGTTTCGCCACAAGGTCATTTTCTCGCTTCTGGCGGTTACCCTGATCGGCGTCTGGGTCTATGGCATAGCGAATACCTGGTTCAGCCTGAACGCCAGTTAGGAGACACCCCGACCATGACACCCTCACGTGTGTTGCCTGCCTCACCCCGGTTCATTGTGCTTTGCACGCTGGCAGCGGGCCCTGCCGAAGCCCAGACCGATACTGCACCACTGATGACTTCGATCAACTCACCCGAGCAATGTGCGCTGATTGCGGACGGTATCCAGAGGCTCGCCTGCTTCGACAGCCTCTACAAACCGGAGGAACGGCAGGCGCAGGCCTCGGAAGAAGAAAAACAGCAGGCGGAGGCCAGCGTGGGGAAACTGGCGCCGGACGAGGAAGACCTCGACGACGTCGCAGGAAATGCCCTGGAAGACGATTCGGACACCGGCGTAATGTCTGCGCTCGTGGATCGATATGTCGCTGCCGAAAAAGCGATATTTTCATTTTCCGGCAGTTTTGTCGGGCACAGGCCCACTTATATCCTGCCGGTGACCTGGGTGGCGAAACCGAACTCGACACCGTCCAGCCCACGACTGGGTGCCGTCGGATACGATTACGAGCTGGCGCGGGAAGAAGCAAAGTATCAGATCAGTTTCAAAGTTCCCCTGCTGACGGGACTTCTGGATAATCGCACCACAATGTGGTTTGGCTACACCCAGCAGTCCTACTGGCAGGTCTATAACCAGGACGATTCTGCGCCTTTCCGGGAAACCAACTACGAGCCGGAGATCTTTGTGCGTTATCAGGCCGATTGGGACATCGGCCCTGGCAGGTTAAATGGAGTGACACTCGGCTTCAATCACCAGTCAAACGGGCAGTCTGAGCCGCGGTCACGGAGCTGGAACCGGATTATGGCCAATGCAGCCTACAGCTATGGTCGTTGGCTTTTCATGGTGCAGCCCTGGTACCGGATTCCGGAGAACGGCGACGATGATAATGCGGACATTGAGCGGTATCTGGGCCATGCCAACTATCAGGCGGTTTACAAGCTGACGGCGGATCGTACGTTTTCACTGCGGCTGATGAATAATCTGCGGTCGGATGACAACAAGACGTCGGTGGAGTTTGGGTACAGTTTTCCGATGGGGGATACGGTTAAGGGGTTTTTCCAGTACTACAACGGGTATGGGGAGAGTCTGATTGACTATAACCACCGGATTCAGAGGTTTGGTATCGGGATTATGCTGAACGACTGGCTCTAACCGCGCTCTGATAATTCGGTGCAAGACCGCTCGTCGCGGCTCCCTCTCCTGAAACACGCTCCTTGCGGCACATCCCTGTGGCGCTTGGGCTCCGCCATCCATGGCTCCGCACAGTTTCAGGAGAGGGAGCCGCGCCGATCGGCCCCGTGCCGTCAGGCTAGCCCTTTTCATTCAGCCTTCGCATTTCAGCCAGTAATTCCTCTGTTTTTTCTTCCATCAGCGGGATATTCGCCCTCGATTCCACGTTCAGGCGCACAACCGGTTCGGTGTTGGACATCCGGAGGTTGAAGCGCCAGTCGTCGAATTCGATGCTTACGCCGTCCACATGGCTGACGTTTTTGGCGCCGACACTGTATTTGGCTTCAATCGCGGCGATGACTTTGGGGGGATCGTCGATGGTGCGGTTGATTTCACCGCTGGCCGGGTAGGTTTCGATTCGGGCGTCGATCAGGGAAGAGAAAAGCTGGCCGGACTGGCAGAGGCGTTCGGCGATCAACAGCCAGGGGATCATGCCGCTGTCGCAGTAGGCGAAGTCCCGGAAATAGTGGTGGGCGCTCATTTCGCCGCCGTAGACGGCGTCTTCGTCGCGCATTCTCTGTTTGATGAAGGCGTGGCCGGTTTTGCTTTCGACGGCTTCACCGCCGGCGGCTTTGACCAGATCCAGGGTATTCCAGGTGAGGCGGGGGTCGTGGATGACTTTGCCGCCGCCGGTTTTGCGCAGGAACTGGTCGGCCAGTAATCCGACGATGTAGTAGCCCTCGATAAAGCGGCCGTTTTCGTCGAAGAAGAAGCAGCGGTCGTAGTCGCCGTCCCAGGCAATGCCCATGGCGGCGCCCTGTTCGATAACGGCATCGGCGGTGACTGCGCGGTTTTCCGGGAGGATCGGGTTGGGCACGCCGTTCGGGAAATGGCCATCCGGTTCGTGATGCACTTTTACGAATTCGAACGGAAGATGCTGTTCGAGTTCGTCGATCACCAGGCCGGCGCCGCCGTTGCCGGCGTTGACCACGATGGTCATGGGGCTGAGGGAGGCGGCATCGACGTAACCCAGCAGGTGATCGATGTAGGCGCTCATCACTTCCAGCGGTTCGTAGCGGCCCTGCTGCGGTGCATCCGCAAAGGGCTCCAGTACCCGGTCACGGATGTCGTTCAGGCCGTTGTCGGAGCTGATGGGCCGGGATTCGGGGCCGACCATTTTCATGCCGTTGTGGTTTTTGGGGTTATGGCTGGCGGTGACCATAATACCGCCGTCCATCTTGTAGTGGCTGGTGGCAAAATACACTTGTTCGGTGCCGCACAGGCCAATATCAAACACATCCGCACCGGCAGCCATCAGGCCAGAGCTCAGGGCCTCGGCGATGTCCGGGCTGGACAGGCGGATGTCGTAGCCGACGATCACTTTTTTTGCGCCAGTAATGTCCACGTAGGCGTGCCCGATTTTCTCGGCCAGCGCCGGATTCAGTTGATCCGGCACTCGGCCGCGCAGGTCGTAAGCTTTAAAACAGGACAGATCCATTGTCTGATTTTACTCCGAGGCGGATGACTGAAGCTGGATGTAGTTCTGTATACCCATCTGGGAAATCATTTCCAACTGGGTTTCCAGCCAGTCGATGTGATCTTCTTCGCTGTCCAGAATGCTGCGGAAGAGCTCACGGCTGGTGAAGTCCTGAACCTGCTCACAATAGAGAATGGCTTCTTTCAGGTCGGTATGGGCGATCTGCTCCAGCTTGAGGTCGCAGGAGATCATTTCCTCGACGTTCTCGCCGACCAGCAGTTTGTTAAGGTCCTGGAGGTTGGGCAATCCTTCGAGAAACAGGATCCGCTCGATGAGCTGGTCCGCGTGCTTCATTTCGTCGATGGATTCTTCGTATTCCTTGGCGGCCAGCTTGGTGATGCCCCAATCCTTGTACATGCGGGAATGGAGAAAATACTGGTTGATGGCGGTCAGCTCGTTGGCGAGGACCTTATTGAGATACTGAATGACTTTCTTGTCGCCTTTCATAATGTGGCTCCCTGATGGCCGGGTGTATCAGCCTTTTAGGATAGCCCCTTATCGGACAGGAGAAAAATAGAGTCAGACAATCAGGAAGGTCAGGCCGGCTGGGCGAGCATATTGGCCATTGCCAGGTAATCAGGTGAACGGCTCTCCCGCAGTATTTCACGGGCGGTGCAGGCGCAGCGCCCGCACTGGGTACCAACACCCAGTTCCTTGCCAAGCTGGCGCATGGAAGAAACACCGTTATCGGCAGCTTCGCGAATTTCCCGGTCGGTTACGCTGTGACAAAGGCATACGTACATAGCAGTGACTCACCAATGACAATAAAGGTTAGTGATAATTATTGTCATTAGCATCACAAATTGCAACCCCATTGGCTTAATTTTGTGCAATGGTTTGTTGCCCCGGAAAACACCTACGGCAATCGAAACTGCGATATGGAGGCATGCGCCAGGGGAATGGCCTGATTTGGCGCAGCCCTACAGGCGGAAAACCAGCGGCAGGATCAGCGCGGTGAACACGCCAGTGAGGCCCATGCCCAGCGAGGCAAAGGCACCGGCAGTATGGCTGATCTCAAACGCCCGGGCCGTACCGACGGCATGGCCGTTCAGACCCAGGGCGAAGCCCAGGATTCGTTCGTCCTTTACCGGCAACAGGCGGGCGAGAAGGTCAACAAAGAGGGTTGCGACCACGCCGGTAATCAGCAGGCCACCCATCATCAGGGGAACAGAACCACCCAGCTGTTCGGTGATACCGATGGCAATCGGTGCCGTGACCGACTTGGGCGCCAGCGACGCCAGCACCTCCGGCGTGGCACCCAGGGCCCAGCCAATCACCACCGCATAAACCGCCGCCAGAGTGGCGGCAATTGGCAGCGTCACCAGGATGGGGCGCCACATGGCACGGATATGGTGCATCTGCTGATACAGGGGAATACCCAGGGCCACGGTGGCGGGGCCAAGCAGCACGGTGAGCCAACGAGCACCCTGCTGATAGTTCTGGTAACCCACCGCCAGAACAGCGATCACACCGGACAGTAGAAATGCTGATAACACCACAGGAGGCAGCCATAAAGGCCTGCCCATGCGAGCAAACAGCCAGTTGCCGGCAAAGAAAGCGCCCAGGGTTAAACCAATGGCGAGAATCGGCGTGGCTGCGAGGATATCCGGCAGCGCCTGGAATCGGGCGAAGAATTCACTCACGATCGCCATCCCCGCCGGCCGTCACCAGTTTCATCAACAGTAACGTAGTGAGAACACTCAGGAAGGTGCCAACAAGCAAAGCTGCCGCAACTGCCAGCCACTGCCCGGAGAACTGATCCGCCATGAAGAACACGCCGACAACACCCGGCATGATCAGCAGCACCAGTACCGAGATCAACCCCTGACTGGCCGAGGCCAGTTCATCGCTTACACTGCCTTTCACCATCAAGGTGAAGGTGATGACGACCATACCCAGAACACCGCCACTGACCGGCAAAGCGAAGAGCACCCGTATGGACTCGCCAAGAATGAAGAACAGCACCAGGACCAGAAAACCACGCAACATCGACATGCGTTCCCACTCAGCCACGGAAGAATTGCACTACACTAGCCCAAACCGACACCCCGATACCAATGCAGGAAGCTCATGGCGCTCAAAGCAACCATCTTCAAGGCAACTCTCAACATCGCCGATATGGACCGGCACTATTATGCCGACCACCACCTGACCATCGCCCGGCACCCGTCGGAAACCGATGAGCGGATGATGATCCGGCTGCTCGCATTTGTCCTGAATGCCAGCGAACATCTCGAATTCTCACGAGGCCTCAGCACCGACGACGAGCCGGAGCTCTGGCAAAAGAGCCTGAGCGGTGAAATCGAACTCTGGGTCGAACTGGGCCTGCCGGACGAAAGCCGCCTGCGCAAAGCCTGCAACCGGGCCGACCGGGTTATTCTGTACACCTACGGCAGCCGCGCAGTGCCTCTGTGGTGGGAGAAAAATCAGGGCAAACTGACCCGCTTCAACAACCTCACCATCATCAACCTGCCACCGGAAGGCACCGAGCCACTTGCCGGCCTGGCGGCACGCGGTATGAATCTGCAGTGCACCATCCAGGACGGAACCGTGAATATCGGCAACGAGGAAACCCTTGTCAGCCTGACACCTGAACCACTGCACCCCGATTAAAAAATCTGCGCTCCGGACCTACCAGAGAATCGCAGTTTACGTTAAGGTAAACTCTAGCCGACAGTGACGTGGGCCACACCAGGCCCGCTCAGCTTGGCTATACTAAAACCAACGACACCCTCACAAGGGGTGTTTTGTTCCTCAGGCCACCACCCCAGGAAGAGGATTATGACAACAACAAAAGCCAAAGTTGTTTACTCCCCGGTCTTTACCGACGGTGCGGAATTCCGTATTCCCACCTTCAAGTTACTGAAGCAGGACGGCTCCCTTTATAAGGGCGCCAAAGCACCTGATCTGGATAAAGAAAAGGCCCTGCGCATTTATCGTGCGATGGTCACCACCCGAATTCTCGATGAGCGCATGCTCGCCGCCCAACGCCAGGGGCGACTGAGTTTCTACATGCAGTGCACCGGCGAGGAAGCCGCCGTGATCGGCAGCGCCGCGGCACTGGACGACGCCGACATGATCATGGCGCAGTATCGGGAACAGGGCGCCCTGACTTATCGTGGCTTTTCCATCGATGAATTCATGAACCAGCTGTTCGGCAACGAACTGGACTATGGCAAAGGTCGCCAGATGCCCGTTCACTATGGTTCCAGCAAGCTGAACTACATGACCATCTCATCGCCCCTGGCCACGCAGATTCCCCAGGCCACCGGTTATGCCTACGGCCAGAAACTGGCGGGCGACGGCCACTGCACCATCACGTATTTCGGCGAAGGTGCCGCGTCGGAAGGCGACTTCCACGCCGCCCTGAACATGGCCACCGTTCATCGCGTCCCGGTGATCTTCCTGTGCCGCAACAACGGCTACGCCATTTCCACCCCGTCCACCGAGCAGTTCGCCGCCGACGGTGTGGCACCCCGGGCCTATGGCTACAAGATGGATGTAATCCGTGTCGACGGCAATGACATCCTGGCCGTCCACGAGGCCACCAAAGCGGCACGCCGCCTGGCGGTGGAGCACAACCGCCCGGTGTTGATCGAAGCCATGACCTATCGCCTGGCCGCGCACTCGTCTTCCGATGACCCGTCCGGCTACCGCAGCAAGGACGAGGAAGCCGTATGGCGTGACAAAGACCCGATCCTGCGGATGCGTCTCTGGCTCGAGGGCAGGAAATGGTGGAGCGAAAACGACGAGAAACAGCTTCAGGAGAGCATGCGCCGCGAGGTTCTCGAAACCATGAAGCGCGCGCAGAAACGGCCACCCCCGGCGCTTGATACCCTGGTGAGCGATGTCTACGACGAAGTGCCGCCTGCCCTGGCTGAACAGTTCGACAAGCTCAAGGCGCACATCCGCCGGTATCCGGACGAGTATCCGAAGAGTGCCGAACACGTAAAGAGGGAGGCCTGAGATGACCAAGATGAACATGCTCCAGGCCATCAACAACGCCCTCGACACTGCCATGGCCGCCGACGAGCGGGTACTGTGCTTCGGTGAGGATGTGGGCGTCTTCGGTGGGGTTTTCCGGGCCACCAGCAACCTGCAACAGAAATACGGCAAGGCCCGCTGCTTCAACACGCCGCTGGTGGAGCAAGGCATCATCGGCTTCGCCAATGGTCTGGCGGCGCAGGGTTCCGTGCCGGTAGCCGAGATACAGTTTGCCGACTACATCTTCCCGGCCTTTGACCAGATCGTTAACGAGTCGGCCAAGTTCCGGTACCGCTCCGGCAACCTGTTCAACGTGGGCGGGCTGACCATTCGCGCACCCTACGGCGGCGGGATTGCCGGCGGGCTCTATCACTCGCAGTCGCCGGAAGCGTATTTCGCCCACACACCAGGCCTGAAAATTGTGGTGCCGCGCAACCCCCATCAAGCCAAGGGCCTGCTGCTGGGGGCGATCCACGACCCCAACCCAACCCTGTTCTTCGAGCCCAAAAGACTCTACCGCGCCTCCGTGGGCGACGTGCCGGAAGAAGATTACCGGCTGCCGCTGGGCGAAGCCGAGGTTCTCAAGGAAGGTACGGATGTCACCGTGCTGGGCTGGGGCGCACAGATGGAAGTGATTGAACAGGCCGTCGAGAAGGCGGAGAAAGAAGGTATTTCCTGTGAAGTCATCGACCTGAGAACCATCCTGCCGTGGGATGTGGAAACCGTCGCCAACTCGGTGTTCAAAACCGGGCGCCTGGTGGTTACCCACGAAGCCCCGCTGACCGGCGGTTTCGCCGGCGAAATTGCTGCGACCATACAGGAGCGTTGCTTCCTGTACCTGGAGTCCCCGATCGCCCGGGTGACCGGGATGGACACCCCTTTCCCGCTGGTGCTGGAAAAAGAGCACCTACCCAATCACCTGAAGGTCTGTGAGGCCATCAGGTCGAGCGTGGAATTCTAGGTTGATATCAGGACAGGAGAGCAATCATGAGTGATTTTATACTGCCCGATATCGGCGAAGGTATCGTGGAGTGCGAACTGGTCAAATGGCTGGTCAGCGAAGGGGACATCATCGAAGAAGACCAGCCGGTCGCCGAGGTGATGACCGACAAGGCTCTGGTGGAAATTCCGGCGCCATACAAGGGCCGGGTGACCCGCCTGTACTACAAGGAAGGCGACATCGCGAAGGTTCACACCCCGCTGTTCGAACTGGTGGAGGAAGGTGGCGACGGTGAACAAACTGCGGAGTCTCAGACAACACCCGCCGAAGCCGGGATTACCACCAGCGAAGCTAAAGCTGCGCAGGAACCCCCTGGCAACACCACGGCCAGTGACGATGTGACCGAGGACTTTATCCTGCCGGATATTGGCGAAGGCATCGTTGAATGTGAAGTGGTGGAATGGCGCGTGGCCGAAGGTGACGAGATCGAAGAAGACCAGCCGGTGGTTGATGTCATGACCGACAAGGCCATGGTCGAGATTACCGCGCCCAAGGCTGGCCGCGTCACCAAGCTATACCATCAGCAGCAGGCCATGGCCCGGGTGCATTCCCCGCTGTTCGCGTTTATTCCCCGCGACCGTGACGAGCCCGCCGAGACAAAAGCACAACCAAGGCCGGCACCGGAACCCACACCGGCAACGGCAAAACCGGTCGCAACGGGAAACCGGCAGCGGATTCCCGCCAGCCCTGCCGTGCGCCGCCTGGTGCGGGAGCACAACCTGGAGCTCACGGACATCGCCGGTTCCGGCAAGGACGGACGGGTACTGAAGGCCGATATACTGGCCCACCTCGACAAGCCCGCCGCGTCGGCCCAAAGGCAGGCACGCGCAGGCGACTCGCAGCCCGCAAGTTCAGGCCGTGAACGCAGGGCGCCGGATCGTGAGCAGGAACTACGGATCGAGCCAATAAGGGGCATGAAAGCGGCGATGGCCCGCAGCATGGTGGCGTCGGCAACCACCATCCCTCACTTTATCTACAGTGAGGACATTGATGTTACCGACCTGCTGAAACTGCGGGAACAACTCAAACCCCAAGCCGAAGCCAGGGGCGCGCGGCTGACCCTGATGCCCTTCTTCATGAAGGCCATGGCCCTGGCGGCTCAGGAATTCCCGGTACTCAACAGCCGTGTCAACGACGATGTTACGGAGATTCACTACCTGCCCAACTGCAATATCGGCATGGCCGTAGACGGCAAAGCGGGACTGATGGTCCCCAACGTCAAGGGCGTCGAAAGCCTCACACTGCTGGGCATTGCCAACGAAGTGGCCCGCCTGACTGAGGCCGCCCGTTCGGGCCGGGTCAGTCAGGACGACCTCAAGGGCGGCACCATCACCATCTCCAACATTGGCGCATTGGGTGGCACCTATGCCTCGCCCATCATCAACGCACCGGAAGTGGCGATTGTGGCCCTGGGCCGGACCCAGAAACTGCCCCGCTTCGACGCCAACGGCCAGGTCGTGGAGCGGGCCATCATGACCGTAAGCTGGGCGGGGGACCATCGCATCATCGATGGCGGCACCATTGCGCGCTTCTGCAATCGCTGGAAAGGCTACCTGGAATCGCCGCAATCGATGCTGTTGCATCTGGGCTAACGGGGCATCATGGCGCAGAAGACGCAACTGCAGCAGTTCTACATACCTGAAGAGCAGTCGATCTACCTGCTCAGCCATGACGATGCGAAAAAGCTCAAAGACTGGGTGGCGCTTTGCGCCACCCAGCTCCGCCAATTGGGTTACCAGGACATCGAACTTATCGGCAAGGGCGCCTACGGCTTCGTATTCGCAGGCCGCCTGCCACGCCAGGGCGAGACCGGCCCGGAGCACGTTTTCAAGTTTACCCGCATCAATCTGCCCCAACACCTGCAGGACCGTCTGGAGGATGAAGCCTACATACTCGAGCAGGTACGCCACCCGAGGGTACCCCGGCTGATCGCCTACCAAAGGGCGCACAACCAGCCCATCCTGGTGATGGAACGGGCGGCCGGCCTTAACCTGGAGGAAGTCTCCCTGCGCGAGGGCTGCCTCAAACCACGGGTGGTGATGCGGATTGCCGACCAGCTTGCGGACATCCTGCGCAACCTGCGCCGGGAGAACGGCCCCGCCGGACGGCCCATCGTGCACGGCGACATCAAACCATCGAACCTGGTATTCGACGCCAGCACAGAGAACATCGCCCTGATCGACTGGGGCTCCTCGGTGTTCGCCCAGCTCGACGCCAACCAGCAGTTCCTCGCCACCAATGTCATGGAGCTGATGTCCGACAACCTGCAGCAGACCAACGCACGACTGGGGGATGTCTACTTCATAGGCGAGGAACAGCTTAACGGCGGCCTGTCGTCTCCCCGTTTCGATGAACAGGGTGCCGCAGGAACACTCTACGCGCTGGCTTCCGGCCAGTCGTGCCGGTTCGGGCACCAGGCGATTCCCGCCACCTCCCTGGGGCTTCCCATGGAGTTCGCCCGCATGCTCGACGGCATGCTGGCCCCAGATCCGAAGACTCGCCTGCGGGCCGGCGATTACTATCTGAATGAAATGCCAAGAATGGCGCGCACGGTGATGGTTGACCTGCCGGAGCCCCCGGCAAACCCACTGGTACCGGTCTGGACACGGCCCTCGGACCACGAGATCGACACCGTGGTGTACAGTTCCCGCAAATCCTTCCTTCGGCAGGAAGGCGCCCCGGAAACCCTCAGCGATGTTAACGACGTACAGCTTGACCGCTACTACAAGAACTTCATGCAGGGCATGGGGGAAACGGAAAAGGCATTCCTGGCCGCCGTCAGCCGTCTGGGGCGATACCCTGTCGAGGGGGGGCTGGCCGTGCGCTGGGAGACCGACGGTGTCTACATCGATACCTCGCTGAACCTGCACGACCCCAACCTCAAGACCGCCTTCATCAGGGCCGTCAACAATATGGTCTACCTGGCCCAGGCCATTTATCGCCAGGGTATCTTCAAAAGCTGCCTGTTCAACGCCCGCAACACCCTGCACATCGACCGTGCCGAACCGGACCAGCCGTTCCTGACCGAACCCGGCATGCAACTGCGCTACGAGGTCAGTGCGGCACCGGAAGTTGAAGACGAATCACGGGTGCATTCCTATTTCGAGGACGGCCCCGACCCGGAGGAATTCCTGGTGCTGCCGCAAACCATCATCACCGCGCTGGAGTCCCTGAACGATATCCACCACACCGGCATGATCATCTTCGAAGCCCTGCCCCGCCACCTCAAGATCCACAGCCACTACCGGCTGCTGGCCCCGGACCGGGAGGGTGAGTTTTCCCGCCTGCTCGACGAGATCCTCTCCGCCGTGGACCAGATCACCGGGCTAGGCGTCTCCGGCTTCATGAAAATGCCCTACAAGGACACCCGCTTCTTCCCCCACATCGAACGCCTGCCCGAACGCTACTACCCAAGAAACCCCAGAGCGGAGGCCGATTCCGCCTGAACGTTATAACTGGCCAAACCGGCGCCAACAGGACTAGACAGAGCACTCCATCACACGTAAGATTGCGCACTCGAAATTGACGCGAAGGCGTTAATGACGACACCCGCCCGTAGCTCAGCTGGATAGAGCGCCGCCCTCCGGAGGCGGAGGTCAGAGGTTCGAATCCTCTCGGGCGGGCCATTATTGACTAATAATCAATAAGTTATACCTCCGACATCCTTATCCATTCTACTCCCCAAAAGCTCCCAGTCGACTTATTCAGAAGACAGGCAATGACCTTTGCGCTGTTCCGAAAATTTTACTATTTGGCACACGAATTGTCGCCTGTGTCCAAATTGTGTCCACGGTGTGTCCACGGATTTTGGGCATTTTTCTCAGCCAATAAATTGTGACCCTTGCACTGATAACGTAAATTCCCGACTCGGACACAAAACCCGCAGTAAAAAGCCTGTCTACAAGCATCCAAAATTGACAGTTTTCTAGATCGTCTGACTCTGATGCTTCACACAGAAATATAAGCTCGCCTTATCTCACCCTAAGAATTCTTTATATCTGCCAGCAGCACCGTACAGTTGATTAGAAAAAGCTCATGGCTCTTCTTGTTTTTAGGCCTCATTTGAGGTATAAAAACAGGAAGACTAGAGTTTCGCCAAGGGGCCGCCTCATGCAAAACCTGTTACACACTGAAGAAAATGCAGTAGATCGACTATCCCAACTTGGGATCTCGTTATCTGTCCTTACAGAATCCGTTTGGCAGGGGTATCTTGCTAGATCGCGCACCACGGCCAATCACCCGAGAACCGCCCGGGGGATAATTATGTGGGCAGAAACTGTTGCCGTTTTACGAGAACAGCTGAGACCTCAGGGGTGGATTAAATCCGATAAAGGCAACTATGAGCTTGCGGTGAACGAGAAAGAGAGTTTGGCTATCGTCGTCACCACTGGCGATGACGCAACTGGCATGGCAGGGGCGACACCTACAAATAAGTGTCCAAAGGGCGTCAATACGACGGAAGCAGTTGAAGCCAACAATCAGTTCGATATGTTCAGTGAACTGTTGCCTGCAATAGAGGAAATCCAGGGGCTGACTACATGGGTACTTTTGATGCACTTGGCTGCAAATGAAGTACGTTGCGAGTTTTCCCTTCCGTCCAATATTTCCAGCGGAAAAATCAATGGTTGGAAGGAGCGGATTATTCTGCCGAGCATGCCGTTAGATAGTGATTCTGTCGAAATCGAACTTCCTGACTTGCCGGACATAGAAGTACCAATTAAGAAGAAGGCATAACATGTTCAACAGTACTCGTTTTGCCCTTGCGAGAAAGCGCAGAGGGCTTACAAAACGGGCATTGGCGAAGGAAGTTGGCGTGACAGACCGGTCAATCACTGCTTATGAGAGCGGGCAGACCGTGCCTGAAAGCCACACAGTGGAAAAAATCGCGAATGCACTCAGTTTTCCGTTCGACTTTTTCTTTGCTGATGACGTAGAAGAGCTCCCCGTCGAGGTAGCAAGCTTTCGCGCGCTCACAAAAATGACAGCCGCTAAAAGAGACATCGCTCTATCAGCGGGTGCTGTAGCACTTCTCTTGAACCGCTGGATTGAGGGCAAGTTTGATTTGCCTTCACCTGACTTTCCTGAAGATTACAGAATAGCGTCGAATGTGAATTCAAAAACTGACACCGGCCTACGATCGACTGAGGGTGACCAATATCCAGGTGTCGGCAAGCAAAATGATCCTGAAGCCGCGGCCGAAATGCTTCGCCGATACTGGGATTTGGGCGAGCTTCCTATTAAAAGCATGATCGCCTTACTTGAATCCAAGGGCGTGCGTGTATTTTCTCTATCTCTTGATGCCAGGGAAGTCGATGCTTTCTCCATGTGGTACAGCGATATTCCTTTTGTATTTCTCAATACAAAGAAAACTGCGGAACGATGCCGGTTTGATGCGGCGCACGAATTGGGCCACCTGGTTATGCACCGGCACGGTGCACCACAAGGACAGGAAGCAGAGAAAGAAGCTAACGCTTTCGCCTCGGCTTTTTTAATGCCTAGAAGAAGTGTGCTGGCCCATGCCCCAAGAACAGCAACGTTAACAAGCCTTATCTCTCATAAAAAATACTGGAACGTCTCTGCCGCAGCCCTGAATTACCGGCTTCATTCGCTGAATCTAACATCGGATTGGAGCTACCGAACTCTCTGTATTGATTTGGCCAAATTAGGTCGGGATCATGAACCTGAACCATCGCCATTTGAAGCATCGCAAGTGCTCAAGAAAGTTTTTGCCAGCCTTCGCGAGGATGGCATCTCGAAAAGTGATGTTGCTAAGGAGCTTTTGATTCAACCGGAAGAACTGGATGAGCTTACATTTGGCCTAATGTTGAATGCTTTGAGTGGTAACTCAAAAGGCAATCTTTCTCATAAACCCAAGCCTAGTTTGCAGCTAATTAAATAATATCGCCGGTTGATGATTGCAGCCCCCAAAGATAGATAAAGAGACTGAAAAACAGACCCTCTACCACTGCTGACCACATACTCGTGCAAATCCTCTCTACTTAACTAAAACGGTGGTCCGTCGTTGATTAGTGCTCCGATGGTTTTTCGAATTAGCCCTTTATAGGACTCAAGTCCGGCGTGGACACTGTCTAACGAGGCCGGCGAAGAAACACCAAAAATGTTCGTCAGCGCTTTATCCACTCCAGGATTGGCACGCACCGCATTCTGGACCTGGTTATGGTCCAACTTGGCGAACCCTTGCATCAGAGCCTCCATCACGATGACCTTGCCGCCTAAAGATTCAGTGACTTCCGGACCTCCCTGGGCCGCGAGTCCATCTAAAGCACGCTTATCCCCAGTCAGCACTCTGGCATGCTCAAATCTTGCCGCTCCCGCGAAAAGCAGTGCTTCGCCGGCGTCGATACCAGGTGACGCATTCAGAATCTCCACTAACTCTGTATCTACCAGATCAAACGACAGAACCGTTGCCTTCTTCAGAAAACACTCAATCTGACACGCCACCTCTTCAGTTCCACAGAGCTGATGGCGATTCCGCCGGGGTAGCAGTTTGTAACGTGCTGAGTCTAGAACTATCACCTCCACGGGCTCTGTTTGAGCTGTGAATAGCTCCAGTAGATTCTCTAGAAACCCGTATCGGGCCAGCTTCAACATTACATCGTTATCAATGAAGAGTTTGAGCGCCATACGCTTCCCTACTGAGCTGGGGCTACGCGACGCAACAATGCAACTGTGTCATCTGGCAGCAAGCTCTTCTCAATGCAACGCCATAACAACTCATTAACAGTGGAGCCGGCAGAGGGAAGTTTCTCCTGCAGTATGTTGATAGCCGCCATACCTATAGGCCAGGCATCGTTATGCTTCGCAAAGTTGAGCACAATGTGCCCAGGATCAATCTGGTTTGCTGCCCCATACTTGAAAGCAGAATCCACAAGTCCCCGAGCGGTAATATGTTTTTCTTCAGATCCATACGAGGCATTTTCCCTGCCGTTCAGCAGTGTAATCGCAAAATGATCTGCAGCTTGCTCATCCTCATCTGCGTCGTCTAAGGCGTAGGACTGATTCCCCAAATTCTCATCAACTAAAATTTCATCAGGCTCGACGTGACCCAGAGCACAATGAGCAACTTCATGGGCAATGATGAAGGACTGCCACGCCCAGGCGGTACTTCTCTTTGAGAGAACAATTACCGGTCGTCCTTCTACCTGCGTGACCATTCCGTCCATTTTTGGAAGCCCACTTCCAACCTGATCAAGGTAGATCACTGGAACGCCATGACGCCAGCACGCAAGCAACAAGTTCCGTAAGCCAAGCCATTTACCCCCCTCATTTCTAAAGATTTCAGCCCTCAACTCCAAGGGGTCTTGAGGAAAAGGAGTGTAGGGAAATGGTGTCGCATAGCTCACAGACTCAGCGGCAAACATCGCCAGCGAAGTAGCTGCGCTGAGATTCTTCGATCGGTTTGGGATGGACCTTTTATACTTAGTATCACGCCGTCGCAAATCCTCAAGGCCGGGACTGTCTGAGAACAGCGGGCCAACTCGAAGTCCAAGACGCTTTGCCAGTATAGAGGCAACCTCAAGCGTGGCCCCCTCATCATGAAGAACCTCGGCAGTTACCCACTCAGGAAGGAGGGAATGCTGGAATTCCCTAGGGTAACCAGCACTTTCCAGAGCCCCGAAAATTCGGTCAATTTGTGTGGTCGTCATTGCGACCTCCTTCAGCGTTTCTCTCTGCCCAAATGCTCCGGCTGGCTATGGTTGCCGAGGCCCTTCAAACTGTGGATTACCTTAATCAGTGCGCGCGCGTGGTTATCTGAACCATCCCATACTGCCATTATTGCACCCTTGAGCTCACCCTCCAATGAGACCGGAGAGGCAGAAGTAGTCAATTCATTAACGCCGTAAAATTCACACAGCTTATTGAATTGCCTGCTAGACCTAAGCCTTGCGCCAACTCCCCTGCGTAATCGCCACACTGTTGGCTGGGATACACCACTATTCCTCGCGATCTCAGCATCGCTTCGGGAATCACGGTTTAGGGCTTCCAATAGGTGAGCATGCTGTACACTGGTGCTATTCATGTTATTCATTTTAGATCTATTCGGCTTTTAAGTGAATAGATTTTTAGTTACACTTCTGGGCGTCAATCTGCGCTGGAGCTCCAACAATGATTCCTAATACCTTCTGCTGGACAAAAATGGGCATCGAATCAGGTCAAAGCCTCGATTTGATCATTCGTCGCAAAGAATGGGAGCGTCAGCTAGGAGGGGGGCTGTTTTTCTGGGGCATAGGGCAGTCGCTTGGTGAAAATGCGCGCAATGCTGCCAACTCAATTGATGAGGAAATGAAGGTTCTTTTCTCTCCCATGCCAAGTAAGGCAAAGGATATCGACGTCACCCCGGGTAATCTCTTGATCTGGAATAGTTGGCTCGACAATCGGGGTAATGAGCAGCCGCTGCCTAATCATGTGCTAGTTACCAGCCGTGCCGATCTGCCCTCTGGACGGAGAAAAACAAATCATTATGCTCTCATATGCAACTCAGTCGACACGCTATCGGTAGATTCTGGCTTCCAAGTCACTGCAGCGTTTCTGCGGAATTTTTCAAGTAACAAATCACTAGGAGCGTCACAGGTAACTGCAGTCGTCCGGAATGCAAAATACTCCACTGACGGAAATGTTGCTAAACCATATACAGTGAGCTTCATGGCAAATATGGAAGCGCCATATTCGGTTCAGCTTTCCGGTGCGGAACTGCTTAGCCACCAGGATGTACAAGATATCGAAGAAATTTCCTTGAGAGGAAGTGTTGAGGACTGGCGGCACCTTGTTCGCCGACTGCGAGGGACGCAAAGTCCTGAAACTCGCGCACCGTATACTTCGGACCTTTTCTGGAGCGATAAAGTAGTGGCTTCAGCGCTCTAAATTTTCACTAATTTTTGTCACTCGCATAAAGTTGCTTAGCAGTTCTGGGCTCGGAACGGATGCGTCCAAAAAATACAGGTGCGCGCCTGTTTCAATTGCATAAATCGATGCTACTTGGCACTGGAGGTCGACGTGCCGATTGAGCTCTGACCTTGGTGGCAACGGCCGCCCGCCAGACTTTGCCTTGATTCGGGACTCCAGCGTCAGAGCATCTGCGTAGAGGCAGACGATAATGTCCGGCCCCAGGCGACTGAGCATGTCTTTAGAAAAGGGGGTCACCCTGAAACCAAAACTCTCAATAGTTACCGAATGGGAATCGATAACAAGAAAGCCGTCCTGCTTCTTAAACTCCGCGGCAAATTCAATGAGCTCTTGGTCTGTCAAGGTGACGTCTTCCCGAGTAATCAGCTTCGCTGACCTTTCACGCATATCGTGCTGGCCAATGCTAACCCTTCCAACCCGCGCTGAGGCGACTCTAGCTAGTTTCTATCCATAAACATAAAGGACTGATATTAAACAGGAAAATCAGGAAACAAAGAGAGAAACCTCCAGCGGAAAATGGTATTCTTTGTCGCAAGCCATTGAAACAAAAGAAAAACCAAAAATCCGCGGAGGTA
>NZ_JBSXNZ010000064.1:0-133735 GCF_056857895.1 Marinobacter sp. B-21 | reverse complement strand
CAATGGAAGCGAGTTCACACTCGAGCTCGCAACCTGATGCGGCTTGGACTGGTGGAGGAACGGGCTTGGAAAAGCGCGACAAACGGGCGCGGGCCTTGGTGGAATAGCGGGGCATCGCATATGAATGCCGCACTCCCCAAGCAGGTCTTTAACCGCCTGTCTCTGGTAAGCTTGTTGGATACGATGACTCGGCTTCAGAGCCAGCCATGAACCGCCGTATACGGAACCGTACGTACGGTGGTGTGAGAGGACGGGGGAGGTAACTCCCCCTCCTACTCGATCATCCAGGGGCATCAGTCCACGTATCGGTTAACACTCAGTAAATAACACGCCGGCTGGGATGGGTTATGCTGATGGAAAAGGTGGGGAGTGTTGTTTATGGCGCTGGCGTCGGTTCCCGGCAACGTTGGTAAAACATTCATGCCTGTGGCACTTGCCCTGGTTGTGGTCGGGTGCGGTGGAGGCTCCGGGGGCGGAAAGCCATCAGCTCAGGTTGCTCTCGCCGGAACTATCGACATCGAGGCGGGCACCCGGGTCGATGCTGATAACGCGGATGCGTTGCTTGGGCGTGCCCCGCTGACCACGGTGCAGCTCTTACCGCCTGAGTTTGTTCTTGCGGGCTATGTGAGCGATACGTTGCAGGCCAGGGACTACCGCCTATTGCCCGGGCAGTTTGACGCCTTCCAGTACTTTCCCGATCAAGAGGATCGGTACGTGGCATCGTTGCAGGCCGGTTTGGAACTCACCCTGCAGAGCTTTATCACGAGGCTTGGAACGGCGTCTGATTTGCTGCTGAGCGTGGAAGCGCCCGACGGCACGAATGTCGGGCAGGCAATTGCACCCGGTAACGGGGCGTCCGTAAGCATCGTCCTTAACAGTGAACAGGTGGGTGACTACACAGTCTCTGTTAAAGCGCTTGGCGAGTCGCCTATGCTGTATATCCTGTCCTCATCGAGAACAGAAACCATCAACGCTACTGCCTATGACTGGCCAAATCACCAATTTGTTCAGGATGAGGCGATTGTTTCCCTGCGCGACCCCGGTGTCCGAAGCAGCGGGCTTCCAGCCAGTGCACTGATGGCACCAGGGCGCCAGATCGCCCCCGGACTCTGGATGGTCCGGCGCCCCGCTGCGGTGGCGGCGTTGAAGCAGGGTAGCCCGGCAGAACAGACCCTTGCCTGGATCCGGAGCCTGAGAGCCGACCCGGTCATCGGGCACGCATCCCCAAACTATAAGACCCGCGCGCTGGCCACGCCGGTGGATGAGCCTTTTTACGCCAGCCGGGTGCTGGGGCAGCAGTGGCATTACAGCCTGATCAATGGCCCGGTGGCCTGGCAGCTCGCCCCCGGCGGCGGAGTAGGTGTGAACGTGGCGGTTCTGGATACTGGCTTGTTCCGGGATGGCGGGCAGTGGCACCCGGACCTGACGGCCAATGTCGTCGCCGGCTTCGACGCCGTAGACGGCGATGGTTTTCCCGCCGATCCCGGGAATGCTGTGGGCGGCAGCGTCTACCACGGGACCCATGTTGCTGGCACGGTGGCGGCAGCCGTTAATGGCAGTGGTGGCGCCGGTGTTGCCTTTGGCTCCAACCTGATGCCGGTGCGGGTATTGGGCGAGGGTGGCTCTGGCACGCTCGCTGATCTGCTTGAGGGCATGCAGTGGGTGCTTGGTGATCAGTCGAGGCGGTCCGCAGACATCGTTAATCTTAGTCTGGGTGGATTGCCTTGCGGTGATCCCGCTATTTCCTCGATCAATCCTGATGACAACTTCATGAGTCTCCAGGAATTTATCAATGCAGGTGTCGCCGCCGGTATTGTCTATGTCGCGGCTGCTGGCAATTCGGCCACCAGTGAACCTTCCTGTCCGGCGGCCCTGGAAAAGGTATTCTCGGTCGGCGCCGTGGACGGCGCCGGCAACCTGTCATCCTATTCCAATTCTGGTGGCACGATTGATCTGGCCGCTCCCGGGGGCGATGCAAGTCGCGATGGAAACGGCGATGGCCAGGGCGACCTGGTCAGTAGCACCAGCGCCGCTTTCGTGAATGATCGACTGCAGCCGGTCTATCGCGGGTTACAGGGAACGTCCATGGCGGCGCCCCATGTGTCGGGCGTCTTGGCGCTTATGAAAGAAGCCAGCCCGGTACTGAATTCTGCCGCCATCGAAGGCTATCTCAGGAATGGAGATCTGACTGCGCCACCCTGTGAACCGGGCTGCAGCCGAACCGATCAACTGGGCTATGGTGTTGTGGATGCGGGCAAAGCCGTTCAGGCTGTGCTTTCCGGAAATCCGCCGGAGTTACTGACGGCATCACCGGCGGTTGTGAACCTCTCCTCGGAGACTGGATTATCATCGAGTGAGAGCATTGAACTGTCACCGCTGGGCAATTATGCGGTCACGATTATCGGGATTTCTGCTTCAGATGACTGGTTTACCGCTTCATTGGCATCCGGAACGCTTCCGTTTGAGATGAATTCGGGCAACTCGCCTGCCCAGCTAGCTCTGGTCCTGGACCCGGCGAAGCTCAAGCCCGGGGTGTCCTCCCGGGGTGTTCTTGAAATCACCTACGATTCCGGCACCGAATCTCAGGCTATTCTGACGGTACCCGTGATTGGCCGACAGGTCACCGATCAACAGGCCCGGGACGCTGGCCGGCATTTCGTTTTGCTGGTGGAACCGGAACCCGATCCTCAAACGAATACTTTTGTGACCGTGGGCCAGGCGGTCGCAACGGTAAACGAAGGCCGATATCAGTTCGAGTTCCTTCCGGACGACGGTCAGGCCCCGGAGCTGCAGAATGAAGTGCCGCCCGGCGAGTATTTCCTGGTTGCCGGAACCGATCTCGATAACGATGGCTTTATATGTCATGCCGGCGAGGCCTGTGCCGAGTACCCGGTTGCCGGTTTGCGGCAGGTGGTCGAAGTGCGCGAGAATCAGCCGGTGACCGGGCTTCGCATGACCACGAGCTATTCCAGACCGGCCGCCCTGTCTGTAAATTCGCCAGAGCTTCTGCCCAGGCCGGATTTCACCGGTTACCGGTTACTCCCGGAGCAGACTGGCAGTCAGTCCACCCGCGTTAAGGCGACCCGGATTCCATGAACGTGAAACCACTGATTCGTAGCAGTCTGATAGCGGCGGGGATCCTGAGTGCCGGCTGTGCTGTCAGTCAGACCGAGACCGATGCCGGCGCGCCTTTCGCCAGGCAGGTTGCCCAGTCGGCCCATTGCGGTCTGACTGCGCCCGGATATCTCCATATCGGCAGCCTGGAGGACTTGGCGCGTCTTGAAGCGCTGCCGGCGCGCACCTTTTCACTTCAGGCGCTCAGGGATATTGATTATCAGCGAGAACATGTTGTGCTTGCCTCCATCGGGCAAAAGCCAACAGGAGGCTTCGGAGTGACACTGGAGAGCTCGGAAGTTGCTGATGGAACCCTGCAGCTCACCATAAGGGTTGCCGAACCGGCACCCGGCACAATGGTCACCCAGGCCCTGACCACCCCCTGCGCGGTTATCGCAGTAGCCGCCGAAGGCTGGAACGATATCCGGATCACCCGCGCCGAAAACAACCGTTGATCTTTCTTCACGAATCCCTAAGCTATGGCTCAGTTTTTCATATCAATCGCGGAGTCAGTTCCTGCCCATGAGCCAGCAACAATATAACGCCGATGCTATTGAAGTACTGAGTGGCCTGGATCCGGTGCGCAAGCGCCCCGGGATGTACACAGATACCAGTCGGCCCAATCACCTGGCACAGGAAGTGATTGATAACAGTGTGGATGAGGCACTGGCGGGCCACGCCCGGCGTATTGACGTGGTGCTTTACAGTGATGGCTCTCTGAGTGTCGAGGACGATGGCCGGGGCATGCCGGTGGACCTGCATAAGGAAGAGGGCCTGTCGGGGGTTGAGCTGATCCTGACCCGCCTCCACGCCGGTGGCAAGTTCTCCCAGGGCAACTACAACTTCTCCGGTGGCTTGCACGGTGTGGGTGTTTCCGTTGTGAACGCCCTGTCCAAGCACCTGGAAATCACCATCAAGCGGGACGGCCAACTGCACCGGATGACCTTTGCCAATGGCGAGAAGGCCTCCGAGCTGGAAGTGATCGATACGGTGGGCAAGCGCAACACCGGTACCCGCCTGAAGTTCACGCCCGACCTGACATACTTTGACAGCC
Organism: Marinobacter sp. B-21; assembly: GCF_056857895.1. Classification (NCBI taxonomy): domain Bacteria; kingdom Pseudomonadati; phylum Pseudomonadota; class Gammaproteobacteria; order Pseudomonadales; family Marinobacteraceae; genus Marinobacter; species Marinobacter sp. B-21. Next base: position 129,567 of record NZ_JBSXNZ010000064.1, on the reverse strand, counting down.
CCAGTTTTTCCGTCAGCCGGCTTCGCCATAACCTGCGTGCCAAGGCCGTTTTGTGCCCGGGCCTGACGGTGACTTTCCTGCAGGAAAAAACCGGCGAAAAAGATGAATGGTGTTATGAGGGCGGTTTGCGGGATTACCTGCTCACTGCGCTGGCCGACATTGAAGCCGTGCCACTGGAGCCGTTCACCGGCAGCTTTTCGGGTAACAAGGAAGCCGTGGACTGGGCGATTCAATGGCTGCCGGAAGGCGGTGAAGCGGTCATGGAAAGCTACGTCAACCTGATTCCGACCGCTCAGGGTGGAACCCATGTGAACGGTCTGCGCACCGGCCTGCTCGAAGCCATGCGTGAGTTCTGTGAATTCCGCAACCTGTTGCCCCGTGGCGTGAAACTCTCCCCGGAGGATATCTGGGAGCGGGCGGCGTATGTACTCTCCTTCAAGATGCAGGAACCGCAGTTTTCCGGGCAGACCAAGGAGCGCCTTTCCTCCAGGGAAGCGGCGGCCTTTATCTCCGGCGTGGTCAAGGACGCCTTCAGTCTCTGGCTGAACCAGCACACCGACGTGGCGGAAGCGTTGGCGGAGCTGTTTATCAATAATGCCCAGCGTCGTCTCAGGGCCAGCAAGAAGGTGGCACGTAAAAGGGTGACATCCGGCCCGGCCCTGCCCGGCAAGCTGGCGGACTGCTCCGGTAGTGATACCGCCCGTTCGGAGCTGTTTCTGGTGGAGGGTGACTCCGCCGGTGGCTCCGCAAAACAGGCCAGGGATCGTGAATTTCAGGCGGTGATGCCACTGCGGGGCAAGATTCTGAACACCTGGGAAGTGGACTCGGGCGAGATCCTGGCGTCCCAGGAGGTGCACGATATCGCCGTGGCCATTGGCGTGGATCCTGGTTCAGATCAGCTGGACGGCCTCCGTTACAACAAGGTTTGCATCCTCGCGGATGCCGATTCCGACGGCCTGCACATCGCCACACTCTTGTGTGCGCTGTTCGTAAAACACTTCCGTCCGGTGGTTGCCGCCGGCCACGTTTTCGTTGCCATGCCGCCCCTGTACCGGGTGGATCTGGGCAAGGAAACCTTCTATGCCCTCGATGAGCACGAAAAGCAGGGCATTATTGACCGCATTGCGGCGGAGAAGCGCAAGGGCAGGATTTCAGTTACCCGCTTCAAGGGTCTCGGTGAAATGAATCCGCTGCAGCTTCGTGAAACCACCATGGCACCGGATACCCGGCGTCTGGTGATGCTGACCATTGAAGACGGTGACGATACCGACAGCCGCATGGATATGCTGCTCGGCAAGAAGCGCGCATCCGATCGCAGGGCATGGCTGGAAGCCTACGGCAACATGGCGGATATCGCAGTCTGATATTCCCGTTCGCGCTATAAAAAGCATCCTTTATTCTTTCTAAGTATTCTTCAAACTCGTTATCCTGCCAGTTTTCTGATCGGGAAGAACCGTTGATGGACTGGCAAGGCTGGTTTGCGCTGGGCCTCGCAGGCACTGCGCTGGTACTGATGAGTTCCGGGCGATTTGCGCCCCATCTGGTTATGATGGGTGTGCTCGTGGTGCTCAGTGTCAGCGGTATTGTCTCTGCCGATCAGGCCCTTGCCGGTTTCAGTAACAGTGGTCTTATCACCGTTGTCGCCATGTTCGTGGTGGCGGCGGGCATCCATCATTCCGGCGGCGTGGATCTGCTGGTACACCACCTGCTTCGCAATCCCAAAACAGTCCGTTCGGCCCAGGTGCGAATTGCGCTTCCGGTGTCTCTTTTAAGCGGCTTCCTGAATAACACCCCCGTTGTGGCTACCATGATTCCGGCGGTCCACGCCTGGTCCCGGAAAATTGGCATTTCCCCCTCCAAGTTAATGATTCCCCTGAGCTATTCAGCAATTCTCGGGGGTACCCTCACTCTGATCGGCACCAGCACAAACCTGGTGGTCAATGGTCAGTACCAGCAGCTGACCGGCGGGCCGGGCTTCTCCATTTTCTCCATTACCGCCGTGGGGCTGCCGGTCGCAATTATCGGCGTGTCTGCGTTGTTGATATTTATGCCCAGAGCGCTTCCTGACCGTAAGGATCAGCAGAAGTTCGGCAGCATGCGGGAGTTCACTCTGGAAGTGGCGGTATCGTTCGACGGTCCGCTGGTGGGCAAAAGCGTTGGCGAAGCGGGACTTCGGGAGCTGGAACGGCTTTATCTGGTTGAAATTGAGCGTGATGGCAGCGTGGTAACGGCGGTGCCGTCCGAAGAGCGGCTCAGAGGTGGTGATCGCCTCGTGTTCGCAGGTGATACCCAGGCCATTTCGGATCTGCTTCGTATCAACGGCATCGTACCCTCCGTCCATGAAGACGAGCCGAGCCTGAGCAAAGACAGGGCAGAGCGGCGCCTGGTCGAGGCGGCCTTGTCGCCCCAGTCTGATGTGCTTGGGCTGACCATCCGGGATGCCCGTTTCCGGGACCGTTATGGTGCGGTGGTACTGGCCGTTGCCAGGGGAGGAGAGCGGGTATCCGGCAATTTGGGCAACATTCGCCTGAAGCCAGGTGACGTGCTGTTGCTGGAAGCCCGGCCAGCGTTTGTCAGTCGCCAGCGTTACAATAAGGATTTTCTGCTGATCAACGACCTGGAAACAGAGACCCCCCGGCACGATCGCGCCTGGCTGTCCTGGGGGATCCTGTTGGTTCTGGTTGGCCTGGCAGCCTGCGGCATCCTGAGCCTGCTGAACGCCGCCTTGCTGGGCGCGGCGCTGATGATTCTGTCTGGCTGCTGTTCGGTCGGTCAGGCCCAGAAATCGGTGGATGTGCCTGTGATTCTGACCATCGCTGCGTCTTTTGCGATGGGGGCGGCGCTGGAACAGACCGGTGCCGCAGGCTTTGTCGCCGAGGGCATCCTGGAACTCAGCCAGGGGCATGTGTTACTTACGGTCTTTCTGGTTTATTTTGCCGTGTCGGTGCTGACGGAAGTGATCACCAATAACGCCGCAGCGGTGCTGATTCTTCCGGTTGTACTTTCCATGACCAGCAGTATGGGGGTAGCGTCAGAGCCGTTTGTGATCGCCGTAATGATGGCCGCGTCGGCGAGCTTTGCCACGCCTTTGGGGTACCAGACCAACATGATGGTGTTCGGTCCCGGCGGTTACAGGTTCAGTGATTTTGTTCGTGTCGGCGTGCCAATGAATGTGTTTGTCGGCCTGGTAACGGTTGCGGTTATTGCCATGGTCTACGGCATAAACCCGGGGCTATAAGGGTGGCGTTGCGGGGTTGGCGAGAATGTCGCAGCACAGGACCCGCAGCTTTCCATTCTGGTAGTAGCCGAGCGAAAGGGTAACGCACATGTAGGCGCCGGTAACGCAGAGGTACGGTGCCGTTACGTGCAGGTTTTCTGGCTGAGCCAGTGCCTGGCGCAGATACTGCTGGCGGAACCAGTCAGCGCTGCTGGTGCTCTCCAGGGGTTTGAAGCGCGGGTCCAGGCAGCGGGTGCCGGTGTCGGATACCAGCGTGTCATCAATCTGTACGCCCATGTCATCCACCAGATAGCACCTCGAAACCGCCGGGTGGTTCAGCAGTTCCAGGCAGGATTCCTGCATACCCTGGCCGTTACGCAGCTTCGTGATGGCATGATCGAAGAAACCGCTGAAAAAATCGACCAGTTGTCTCGTCGGGTCCAGGGTGACCTGATTACGAATCTTGTATTCCTGCAGCAGTTGGTCGAAATCCGCAGGCGCGTGGGAAAGCTGGTCCAGGTCCGTGCTTGGCTTGCGGAAATAGAAACCCTGAACAAAGTCGACACCCGCATCAATGGCGATCATCGCCTGGTCACGGGTTTCGACGCCTTCCAGCAGTACCAGGCAGCCGGACTGATGCAGAAGTGACACAATCCCGTTGAGAATCTGTCGGGCCTTGTGATCTTCTGTTGCCCGGGTCAGCAGTTTCCGGTCCAGCTTCACGATATCCGGCGACAGATTCCAGATCCGCTCAAAGTTGGAATGGCCGGCGCCAAAGTCGTCGATGGCGGTGAGGCAACCCAGTTTTTTGTAATAGGCGACTGTTTCCCGAAGTCTCTCCGCGTCATCCGTTGGTTGCTCCACGATCTCCATCACAATTCGGTGCGAAGGAAGGCCGGTTTTGGCGAGTAGCTGACCAAAAAAAGAATCTGCCTGGCTGCCGCTGGTGACCACCTGCGGCGATACGTTCAGAAACAGCCAGTTCAGTTGGTCGCTGATGCCACTGTAGTTGCGTATATGAAGATACCGGCAGAGACGGTCCAGCAGCAGATTCTCCGCGGTGGAATCGGGAAGCTGAAACAGGTGCAGCGGGAGAACGGCCGAGTTGTCGTTATCAAAGGCGCGGATAAGCGCTTCGTAGCCGACGATCCGCTTGTGGGAAATGCTGTAGATGGGCTGAAGCGCCGTTCTGAGCGTAAGCCCCCGGAAATCAGCGGTCCATCGGTCACCTTCCCTTTTCAGCATAGGGGATAACAGTTCCACTTCCGGAGCCGTCAGCTTTTCAGGGAGGCGTTTCGACATAGACGATTCTGGTTAATTAAACGAATGCATCAGTCGCCCGAATCAGACGCCTGAACTGTCTTTTATCAGTACAGATATTACTGAAAAATCCTGAAGTTACTGATAGTTGGAAGGAAGACTGCCAAAAAAACGCGTTTATTACCACTGTTTCATGTAGAAACTGGAAACGGTTTGTATCTTTTGCGGCGAGGTAGTGCGGATTGCGGTCAGTCAGAGTGCGGAGAATTAAACCCAGCGGCCCGGGAGGACCGCCAGGAAATCAGTTGTTGCTGGGTACAACCACGCTTTCGTCGAATTCAAGTTCCATGTCTTGTCCTCTCGGTCAATGAGGCCCCCGGACGGGGCATTGAAATATGCTTAAAGTTTAGCGCTGCTATAATTTCGGGCAATCCGTAATACCCGTATGCGACCAAAGGCAAAGGTTACAAAGGCAAAGATTATGAGAGGTTGGTCAGAAATTCTGATGTAAGACGGCAAAAGATTTTGATTTTTTTCGTGAAGCCACATTTCTACACTTCAACAACGAAATCTGGACCAGGGGCCGAGGCGAATTTTCATCATGCAAATCCGGAATACAGCATCCAGCTACGGTTTGGTGGCGATCGCCATTCACTGGCTTGTTGCCCTGGCAATTTTTGGCCTTTTCGGGCTGGGATACTGGATGGTGGATCTGTCCTATTACCATGAATGGTACAAAAGGGCTCCGGACATTCACCGCAGTGTCGGCATTCTGCTTTTGGCGGTGATGGTCTTCCGGATTATCTGGAAAGTTTTGAGCGTGTCGCCGGTATCGCCGCCTGGCCACAAGCCCTGGGAAGTCCGAAGCGCTTATCTGGTCCACGCACTCATTTATCTGCTCATTTTTGTGGCCATGGTCAGCGGTTATCTGATCTCAACAGCCGACGGCTCCTCGATCAGTGTGTTTGGATGGTTTGAGGTACCTTCGGTGACCGGTCAGATAAAAGGCATGGAGGATGTTGCCGGAACTGTCCATTACTGGACGACCTGGACGATTGTCGGCCTGGCCCTGGTGCATGCGGCTGGCGCTCTCAAACACCACCTTATTGATCGCGATAACACGCTACTTCGTATGCTGGGGAAGTAAGGGTCGCGCCATCCGAACCTGAATTCGTGTAACGCCCGGGCGTTGGGCATCAATGAAATAAGGGAGATAACCATGAAAAAAGCTCTGCTTGCTTCCGCTGTATCGATGGCACTTGCGGGCGTAGCTCATGCCGATGAACACAGCGGCACCTATGCGTTTGACACCAAGGGCACCCATCAATTCATTACCTTCAGGATTTCACACCTCGGCTACAGTTGGCTCTATGGCCGATTCAATGATTTTGATGGCCAGTTCGTGTACGACGCGGAAAACCCGGAAAACAGCTCTGTTAATGTCACCATCGACACCGGCAGCGTTGATTCAAACCACGCCGAGCGTGACAAGCATCTGCGCAGCGAAGACTTCCTTTACGTTGCTGAGTTCCCGCAGGCCACATTCAAGAGCAAGCGGGTGGTGGTTGATGGTGAAGGTGACGCCGACATCATTGGCGACCTGACTCTGCGTGGCGTTACCAGAGAAGTGACGCTGAATGCTGAAATGGTCGGCCACGGTGCAGACCCCTGGGGTGGTTACCGCATGGGCTTTGAAGCCGAAACCGAGCTTCGTCTGGAAGATTTCGGAATCCCGATGGATCTTGGAAAGGTCTCCGAGACTGTTGAGATGATCATTTCTGTCGAAGGTATCCGGCAGTAGGCCTGGCTCACCCTGGCAAAGCAGGTTCCGGGTTTATACCCGGAACCTGCTTTGCCAGGCTTTCATTTCCTTCCCGAGTCCCCGTTTATTTCTGAGTAAGGGGAATGATTCAAAGCGTAGACTTACCGTGTGACGGGCCGTGCGATTCGCGCGTCGGTTCATGCGACTTGCAGAGGTGGCGCTGGCGCCAGAACTGTCCCGCAAAGATGACCAGCCAGATCAGCAAGCCCGCCCAAAGATAGGGCTTGGGGACCTGGAAGCTGCCACTGATCGCAAACTCCACGAGGAGCATCAGCGCCACTGCCAGAACCGCATTGACCAGAGCCGTGGCCATGGCTTGCCCGCAGGCTTTGATATTGGGTTTCATAGTGTTCCGCTTGTCAGATGAGTAAAACGGTCTTCTATTCACTGTTGGCGAGCATACGGTGCACGTTACAGACTCTCCATGCGGGAATTCCGCTATTGGAATCAGTTCCCGCTGCGACAAATCGCCGGTTTTGGCCAATAAATCCGCAGGTTGTTGGTGTATCGGCGCTGCGCTCCATATAATGTGGCCTCCCTCGCGCCGGTGATTATTTCAGGCGCAGGGAGTAGCATCACTGGCGTTATTCAAATCAGGCAATACAGGCAAAAGAGGCATCCATGCCAGAGTTTCAGACAACGGATGAAGGCTTTGAGCGGGTATCGCTCCGGGATTACACGGAAAAGGCCTATCTCGACTATTCCATGTACGTCATTCTTGACCGGGCGCTTCCCAATGTTGGTGACGGGCTGAAACCGGTACAGCGTCGGATTGTCTACGCGATGTCCGAGCTGGGGCTGAAATCCACGTCCAAGTACAAGAAGTCTGCCCGAACTGTGGGTGACGTGTTGGGCAAGTTCCACCCCCATGGTGACAGCGCCTGTTATGAAGCCATGGTGCTGATGGCGCAGCCGTTCTCCTATCGTTATCCACTGGTAGACGGGCAGGGCAACTGGGGTTCGCCGGATGATCCCAAATCGTTTGCCGCCATGCGTTACACCGAATCCCGTCTGGCGCCTTTTGCCGAAGCGCTGCTGGGCGAGCTTGCCCAGGGCACGGTGGACTGGGTGCCCAATTTCGATGGCACCATGGATGAGCCCTCGGTGCTGCCTGCCAGGCTCCCTCACGTGCTCCTGAACGGCACTACCGGCATTGCCGTTGGTATGGCCACCGATATTCCGCCCCACAACGTGCGGGAAGTCACCGCCGCCTGCATCCGTTTGCTGGATCAGCCCGATGCAACCGTTGATGAGCTCTGCGAACACATCAAGGGGCCGGATTTCCCCACCTATGCAGAAATTATTACCCCACGCAAGGATATCCGGCAGATGTACGAAACCGGCCGCGGTTCGCTTCGCATGCGTGCCCGCTGGATTCGTGAAAGCGGCGAAATTGTGGTGACGGATCTGCCGCATCAGGTGTCCGGCGCCCGGGTACTGGAGCAGATTGCCCATCAGATGCAGACCAAAAAACTGCCGATGGTGGCAGACCTCCGCGATGAATCGGACCACGAAAATCCGACCCGTCTGGTCGTTGTGCCCCGCTCCAACCGGGTAGATCTCGATGGCCTGATGGCACACCTGTTTGCCAGCACGGATCTTGAGAAGACCTATCGGGTGAACATCAATGTGATCGGCAATGATGGCAGGCCGGGCGTTAAGGGCCTGCATCAGATTCTGACGGAATGGCTGACATTCCGCAGGGCCACCGTTATCCGTCGTCTCGAGCATCGTCTTGAGAAAGTCCTGGCGCGTCTGCACCTCCTCGAAGGCCTGCTGATTGCCTATCTCAATATTGATGAGGTTATTGAGATCATCCGCAACGAAGATAAGCCCAAGGCCGAGTTGATGGCCCGCTTCGGGTTGTCTGCAGACCAGGCCGAGGCCATCCTCGAACTGAAGCTTCGTCATTTGGCCAAGCTTGAGGAGATGAAAATCCGCGGTGAGCAGGATGAGCTGTCAGCGGAGCGGGATGAACTTCAGTCGATTCTTGGCTCCGAAGATCGTCTGCGGGAACTGATCAAGAACGAATTGAAGGCGGACGCCGAAAACTTTGGTGACGACCGTCGCTCTCCGATTGTCGAGCGAGAGGAAGCCCGCGCCTTCAGTGAAGTGGATCTGATCTCGAATGACCCGGTCACAGTGGTGCTGTCTGATAAAGGCTGGGTTCGCGCCGCAAAGGGCCACGACATCGAGCCCGAAGGCCTGAGTTACAAGGCCGGCGACCGATTTGCGCTGGCGGCCAGAGGGCGAACCAACCAGCAGGCGATCTTCCTGGATTCCACCGGACGCGCCTATTCGCTGATGGCCCATAGCCTGCCGTCGGCCAGGGGGCAAGGCGAGCCTTTAACCGGCCGGATCAATCCGCCTTCTGGTGCCACGTTCTCGGGACTATTGATGGGAGATCCGTCTCGCAAGACCTTGTTGGTCACTGACGGCGGCTATGGTTTCGTGACGTCACTGAACGACATGATCAGCAAAAACCGCAACGGCAAAGCGGTGGTGAGTGTCCCCAGGGGCGCGAAGATCCTGCCTCCTGTTGTCATACCGGCCACCGGAAAAACGCTGTATCTGGGGGCTGTGTCTAACGAGGGGCGAATGCTGGTGTTCCCGCTGAGCGAGTTGCCGGAACTGGCCAAGGGCAAGGGTAACAAGATCATCAGTATACCGTCTGCACGGGTTCAGAACCGGGAAGAATACGTGGTCTCGATTGCGGTATTCGCCGAGGATGACCAGCTCGAGATCCGGGCCGGAAAACGCAAGATGGGGCTGCAATTCAGCGACCTCGAGCATTATCTCGGTGAGCGTGGGCGTCGTGGCCACAAACTGCCCCGGGGCCTGCAGCGGGTCGACGCCATTGAGGTGATTCCTTCCGCCGCCCGGGCTCAGGAAGAGGCGAGTTCCGAAAGTGAGGGGGCCGAACGTGAGTGAACTGGTACTGATCAATGTTTCCGGGCGGGACAAGCCCGGCCTCACATCGGAAATCACCGGCATCATGGGGCGCTATGATGTGCGGATTCTCGATATCGGCCAGGCGGTGATTCACGATCATCTCACCTGGGGCATCCTGATCGATATTCCGGATGAATCCAAATCCTCACCGGTCATCCGGGACCTGCTGTTCCGGCTCCACGCCCTTGATCTGCAAGTCCGGTTTGCGCCGATCACCGTTGAGGAATACCAGTCCTGGGCTGCGGCCCGGAATCGCGCCTGTTACATCGTGACCCTGCTTTCCCGGGACATCAAGGCCGAGCAGATCGCCCGGGTATCCGCCATTACAGCTCGCCATGGGCTGAACATCGACAACATCTCCAGGCTTTCTGCGAGGCCATCACTGAACGCCTCCGATAACCGGATCGCCTGCGTGGAGTTCTCGGTTCGTGGCACGCCTTCGGACCTTGAGCAATTGCGCGCGGACTTCCTCCATATTGCCGGTGAAATGAATGTGGATATCGCCTTCCAGGAGGATTCGATTTTCCGGCGCAACCGCCGTCTGGTGGTCTTCGATATGGATTCCACCCTGATCGAAGCCGAGGTGATCGATGAGCTGGCCATGGAAGCGGGAGTGGGGGCGCAGGTGGCGGAAATTACCGAAAGGGCCATGCAGGGCGAGCTGGATTTCAGCCAGAGCTTTGCCGAGCGCCTGGCGCTGCTCAAGGGACTGGATGAATCAGTACTGGAAGGTATTGCCAATCGTTTGCGCATGACCGAAGGGGCGGAGCACCTCATTCTCAGCCTCAAGGCCCTGGGTTATCGGACCGCGATTCTGTCTGGCGGGTTTAGCTATTTCGCCCGCCATCTGCAGCGCAAGCTGGGGATCGACTACATCTATGCCAACGAGCTGGAAATCGAGAACGGTAAGGTGACCGGCCGGGTCGCCGGGCAGATTGTCGATGGCAAGCGCAAAGCCGAACTGCTGCTGGAAATTGCCGAAAAAGAGCACATCTCCAGGGAGCAGGTTATTGCGGTGGGCGATGGCGCCAACGACCTTCCGATGCTGAGCCAGGCCGGGCTGGGTGTTGCGTTCCGGGCCAAGCCCCTGGTTAAGGAATCGGCCCGTCACTCCATCTCGACACTCGGGCTGGATGCGATCCTCTACCTGATTGGTTTCCGGGAAAGCGAAACCAATCAGGGGCTCGATCAGGCAGACTTCTGAGCCGTTCCGGCTCAGTTGTCGCCGAAGTCGTAGTTCATTTCCGGAACCGGGGCCTGCAGGTAGTAGCCCTGGATGTAGTTAACACCTGCCTGCCAGAGAGTGGCGAGAACACCCGCATTTTCCACCAGCGGTATGATCGTCAGCTTTCCGTTATTCTGCAGGCTTTTGACCATCTCCTTCACCCGTTCCCTGGCTTCATCGCTCTTCTGGATTTCCTCCGTAAAGGAGCCATCAATCTTCACATAGTCTGTATCGATATGTTTGAGCGTGTTGAACGGGTTGAGGGCACAGCCAAACTGGCCGATGGAAACCTTGCAGTGGAGTTCATGAACGGCTTTGGTGAAGTCCCTGGCCTGTTTCATGTAGTTGTTGGCATCGCCTTCGCGGATCTGGAAAATCAGTGAATCACCCGGCAACCGCGCTGCCTTCAGGGCGACGCTGAGCCAGGGGGTGAAGGTTTGGTCCTGCAGTGTTTCCGCGGTTACGTTCAGGAACAGGCGGGTATCGTGACCCCGGGAGCGGTGGCTGGAAAGCTGCCTGATAGTTTGAAGGATTACCCAGCGGTCGATCTTGATGGCGGTGTCGCTCGGTCCCATCGGCGGCAGGAAATCATAGGGTGAGACTTCCTTATCGTCCTTGTCGAGCATCCGCACGAAAGCTTCGTAATGCTCCTCGCCTTCTCCACGCAGGTTAATGATAGGCTGGAACAGAAGGCGGAAGCGGTTCTCTTCCAGGGCTTTCTGAATGGCCTCCACCGAATTGCTCTCATCCAGTGTTTCAAAGTCCGCCGGGTTATAGGCTACGACACCGTTGCCCTGGGCATGGCCTTCCAGTTTGCGGACTTCAGCGGACGCCATGTGGGCCCGGGCCATCAACTCCTCGGCCTTTGGCGAGTTCTCGGTAATCGCGGCAACCCCGATACTCACGGTGAGTTGAACGGTGCGGCCATTGATATCAAACAGGTGGTCTTCAACTGCCTTGCGGATACGCTCGGCGTGATCAGTCATGGCTTTTTCATCGCAGGGCTGGCACAGGAGGCTGAAGGCATCGTCACTCAGTCTGGCGAGGGCCAGGTCGTCTCCGGCCTGCTCCTTGAGCAGGTTAGCCAGATCGCCAAGTAGCAGGTCCGCGCCGGATATGCCCACCTGGCTCTTCATGTTCATGAAGTTGTCCAGGGCGATATAGGCAAGCGCACCGGTTTCGTTGTTCTTGCCGGCATTGGAAATCGCTTCGGCGAGTGCATCCATCAGGTACTGACGGTTATAAAGACCGGTCAGCAGATCCTGGCTGCTGATCTGGCGCAGTTTTTCTTCGAGTTCCGCATCGCTGTGCTCCGGTTGCAGCACAATCTGGGTGCAGGCCTCACCATCATAAGTTGCCGCGGAAACCGACATGGTGACGTTCAGTTCGTGGTCGTCACTGCGGCATGCCGTGCAGTTCATGGTCATGCCATCTTCGCCCTTTTCAGCGAAGGACTTCATGAACTCCTTGTACTTGTCCTGACTTTCCGGGGTAAGGGTGTCCAGTACCGGGATGCAGATAAGGTCATCGATATCGTCGTAGCCAAGAAACTCCATATAGGACTGATTGGCATAGATGTGCATGCCATCATTAATGTAGGCGATCGCGTCCTTGGAGCTCTCGAGCAGTAACTGGCAGCGCTGTTCCGCCTCCCTGAGGTGGGATTCCAGCACCCGGCGCCGGCGACGTTCACCAAGGGCTGCCAGTTCGCGGTTAACCACCAGCACCAGGAGATCCGTGTACTCAAACGGTACGGTGTCCTGTGCGCCGGCCTTCATCATCGCTACCGTACGTTCGCGACTTTCCTGCTCGGTCAGCAGAATAAACGGAATGTCCTTGTCCATCCGGCGGATCATCGCCAGCGCATCGTCGGCCGAAAATTCCTGGTCCAGATCACGGGCCAGGAGCAGGTCCCAGTTACCCGCTTTCAGGGTTTCTTCGAGGTCTTCCTCGGAAGTGATGCGATGGGCCCTGGTGGCCTTGCCTGAGTTACGGAGCAGGCTGACCAGCGATTCGGCATCGTTTTGAGATGGGTCAAGAATCAGCAGGTGTACGGTCGCGTTCTTTTTCTGCATTCGTAAGACGTCTCGTGATACACATTGGCGGAGGCGGCCACCGTCAGCAGTCTGCGATCTGTTTGAATACAGTAACTTGCAGTCAACGGTTTGCGGGTGTCGCAAGGCCGGTCATTCACTATCGCTGAATGATGCAGGGGTTGCGGTTCAATAACAACCCTCTCCGGGGTCCGGCGTCTCAGTTTAGCAACATTATAACGATGGCCAGAGGGAGTCGAACTCATCCTCACTGGCTCGGGATGATGCCACCGGTGTGCCGGTGGCCAGTGCTGAGGCATTCTGTAACTTGAGTTCAAACTGGCTAATGCTGCCTGTGGAAGATACTTTGCGCGACAGCTGCCCCTGGTCCTCCCGACCGTCGTGGAGTAATGAAATCCGGCTGCCTGACTGGAACGGCAACCTTGGTGTAATCAGAGTAGCCGACTGATTCACCACGCTGATTTCTGGCAATAGCAGGCCCCGGAGATATTCGCTGCTGTTGCCTACTTTCTGGATCAGGCGAACGCCGCAGGGCGAAGCGCTGGGCGCAAGAAGCTCTATGCCCACCTGAGTGCCGTGGTTTTTGATCTGGCGAATCCAGCGAACAACCGCGACGCTCCAGGGGTGGCTTTTCTGCTCCCGGACTCCGAGCACCTCGCCGGCCTGAAGCGAGGGGGGCACGTTGCTCTCCCAGGCGACGCAGTAACCGCCCGGGCTCGTGTTTATCAGAAAAGAGTGGTGCGATTTTGGGCGGTTTTTGTCAATACCAGGACCCTGAGCGTTGCCGTACCTGCCGCGGAAGTTAATCGGGGTGTCGGCCGAAAGCAGTCTGTCGTCGCCTGGCTCGGCATCATGGGCGCCCGACCAGGCGTCCTGCTTCTGTCGCGAGGCACGGATGAACGGGTTCTCCTCGTCTTGATGACTACTGTCATTGCCGTTCACGAATTCGGTGAAGGTTTTCTCGCCGGCAATAAAATAGTGCGCGGCCGTCAGGCCCACGCAGACTTCCAGGGATCCCTGGCTGGCAATACGGTTGAAGTTTCTTTTCGCCAGAATGCCCAGCGCCTGGCTGAGATGCGTAAGCAGGGTATCGCTGACTTTCGCCGGAACCGTCAGCTCATGGTCGGTTTCTTTGTGTTCCCGGCGGGCATGCAGTGTGTCCGAAAGCATGGACGATAACTCGCGGGTGTCGAAACCGAAGCTGTCATCGCCCGGGTTCCTGTCAAGCAGGCTGCGATAGAACGGCGGATTATCCGTTTCCATATTGACGACGAACAGGCTGTCATCGCCGATGTCCGGCCCGCAACGTGTGTGATCTGTCCAGGACTCGAATAACTCGTACACCTGGAGAAGCTCTGACTGCCTGAGTTGGTTTGGCCGGGCACAGCCGAGCAGCAGAATGCGTTTATAGCTGTCGGCAACGGAACTGGTGCGGCGGTGTTGCAGGGTGTCGTCTTCAACCTGCATGACGGACAGTTTGTTGCGGTAGGCGAAGCGGAACAGGCGGTGGCATTCGAGCCAGCTCCGGGCCGGGCTGGGGCAGTAAAGCTGGTGCGATCTCAGAATGGTTGCTGCCAGTTCGTAAATGGCTCTGTGAGTGGCGTTGGCAATCTGCCTGCGATTTTTTTCCAGCCCGCCGTTGTCAATGAACTCGAGAACGCACAGCTTGTACCCACCCGCCAGATGTAACTGCAGTGCCTGTGACAGGTTGGCGATTTTCCGTTGTTTTTCGGGAAGCGCGACGGCAAGACCCAGATAGTGTCGCGAGAGTTCGTTGCAGACGAAGTGTATTTTCTCACGGATAACTTCCAGAAACTGCATCCGTGGTTGCGGCGCCAGGAACAGATGATTCAGTTCAATGATGGCATGGTAGAGCTGCCGCGATACCTCGCCGATATTGGCCATCGGCAGTTGGTCCGTCCAGACCCGGAATGCTTTGGGCGTTGTGTCACAGAACGACAGGCTGGCCGTTTTCTGTTCGGGAACGCGGAGATCGGGTTTCAGGGTCATACCTTCCATGAGTTCATGCCACTATCGGGAGCACAGGTGGTATTCCGGGGTTGGGCCTGCTCGGCTGGCGGTTGGTCGTTGTCCGCCGGCCTGCCAGGAAAACGCCGTAAATACATGTTTTATTGTTAAACGTTACTGGACTTTAAAGTAGCAAGCCAGTTTCAAAAAGCGAGAAGATCACGAGTTGACAATCTTTGACAAGTGATTTTGAGGCCTTTTTTGCGAACCGTGTCACGGAAACAGGTTGATCGGGGTCTTGCTATCCTTTCCTGGCTCTTCACGTACAAGCTTTGGCACCAGGAACCCGGGCAGCCTTCCCAGCAGTTCATGCATTAGCTCCTTCGCCTCCTGATCGGGCACATTGTAATGGTGCGCACCGGCCACCGGGTCGAAGGCGTGGAGATAATAGGGTAGCACACCTGCATTGAACAGGGCCTCGCTCAGGGCTTCAAGGACAGAAGCGTCATCATTCACGCCCCGGAGGATAACGCTCTGGTTCAACAACGTGGCACCGGCTGCCCTCAGATAGCCCAATGCCCGGCGGGTTGGGGGATCAATTTCCGCCGGGTGGTTGATGTGCAGGACAATAATCACCTGCAGGGGCGTTGTTGACAGCCACTTCAGCAACTCATCGCAAACCCTCTGGGGAATCACCACGGGCAGGCGGGTATGCAGACGCAGGCGGCGAATGTGAGGTATGCCACTGATCGCTGATGCCCACTGGGCGAGGAGCCGGTCATTGACCGCCAGCGGATCGCCACCACTGAAAATGACCTCGTTCACCTCAGGGCTGGCCGCCAGGGTGTCGATAACACGTTGTCGGTCTTCCGGGTTCAGACGCTGTTCGTTATAGGGGAAGTGCCGCCGAAAGCAGTACCGGCAGTTGATCGCGCACTGGCCGGTGACCATGAGCAACGCCCGGCTGCGGTATTTGCGGATCAGCCCGGTGGTCGGAATGGCGCCCGCCTCCTGCAGAGGATCGCTGACAAAGCCCGGCACATGGCCGGTTTCCTCCTCAAGTGGCAGCACCTGCCTGAGCAGCGGGTCGGCCGGGTTGCCTTTTTCCATTCGGGCCAGGAACGGTTCCGGCACCCGGATCGGAAACAGCCGGTGGCCCCGCCGTGCGCCGGAAAGCCACGGCTCGTCAGGAAGTCCCAGGCGCCGGAGCAGCTCTTCAGGCGATGTGACCGACTCCGAGAGCAGTTGCTGCCAGCTGCGTTGCTCCTGGTCAGAAAGGTGGGCTTCTATATGGGCGGGGGTTCGCTGTATCATAGCGACCTTTGAATTTTAAACAGCATTTTGTCAGGTGGACATTTCATGGCTTCATATTCTACCAACGAATTTCGCAGTGGTCTCAAGGTTTTGCTTGATGGCGACCCCTGCATCATGCTCGAGAACGAGTTCGTAAAACCCGGAAAGGGGCAGGCCTTTAACCGCGTCAAGCTGCGTAACCTCATGACCAATCGTGTCTGGGAACGCACCTTCAAATCCGGTGAAAGCCTGGAAGCGGCAGATGTGATTGATCAGGATATGGAATACCTCTACACCGACGGGGAATTCTGGCATTTCATGCTTACTGATGGCTCCTTCGAGCAGTACCCGGCTGATGCCAAGGCCGTTGGTGACACCCTGAAGTGGCTGAAAGAGCAGGATGTCTACACAGTGACCCTGTATAACGGTGCGCCGCTGTCGGTTACGCCACCCAATTTCGTTGAGCTCGAAGTGGTCGATACCGATCCGGGCATGAAGGGCGACACGGCACAGGGTGGCTCCAAGCCGGCAACCCTCTCAACCGGTGCCGTGGTCAATGTGCCGCTGTTTATCACCACCGGTGAAGTACTCAAGGTTGATACGCGCTCCGGAGAGTACGTCAACCGGGTCAAGAGCAGTTAATCCTGACATGACCAAAGAACCTGTCTGGCAGCCCTCTGCCTCGCAGGCTGCCCTGAAAAGCCGTGCACAACAACTGGGGTTTGTGCGCGGCTTTTTTGCGCAAAGAGGGGTGTTGGAGGTTGAAACACCGATTCTCGGGCAGCATGGTGTCACCGATCCGAATCTGGACGGCATTCAGGCGCACGTATCCGCCGGCGCCCGAACTGGCGGCTGGCTACAGACCTCCCCTGAATACCACATGAAGCGCCTGCTGGCTGCGGGCTACGGCTCGGTTTATCAGGTTTCCCGGGTGTTCCGTAATGGCGAGCTGGGGCGACGCCATAACCCTGAGTTCTCCATGCTGGAATGGTATCGCGAAGGGTTTGACGACGTGGCATTGATGGCCGAGGTTTCAGACCTTGTATGTGGCTGGCTTGGTTGCCGGCCGCCGGAGGTCATCCGTTACAGGGACGCGATGGGATGGTGGGCAAATATCGACCCCTTTGAGGCCACGGACCGCGAGCTGATGCGTCGCTGCGAGCAGTGGCTGGAACCGGAACAGCTGGCGGACCTGGGGCGCGATGGCTGCCTGGACCTGCTGATGAGTTTTGCGGTTGAACCGAACCTTGGTACGCAACGGCCGGTATTCATAACTGGCTATCCGGCCGCTCAGGCCTCCCTGGCTCGTGTCTCCGTGTCGGAAGGCCATGAAACCGCGCACCGGTTCGAGCTTTACATAAATGGCCTTGAGCTTTGCAACGGCTACTGGGAGCTGACGGATCCACGGGAACAGCGTCGCCGCTTTGAAGCGGATAATGAGCAGCGCCGAAGGTCCGGGAAGCCGGAAATGGCGCTGGATGAGGCTTTTCTTGCAGCCCTCGGGCTGGGGCTGCCCGAGTGTTCCGGGGTGGCGCTCGGGCTGGATCGCCTGCTGATGATCAAGTTGGGCGCCGGGGACATACGTGAGGTGCTGGCATTTCCGTTTGAGCGGGCATGATTCGGAAAGCCGTTCTCCTACACGGGAGAGTGTGTCCGGGATAGTGTGCCAAAGGCCTCGCCCATGCGCACGGTCTTGCCGGCGATCTGATCACTGTTCCAACTGACTGCACCCTTGGGTATTACCATGATCACGGTCGAGCCCAACCGGAAGCGGCCCATTTCCTCACCCTTGGCAAACGTCAGGGCCTGGTCGCCTTCATAACGGGTTGCGGTAACCTCTTTGCTGCTCGGTACCACCACGCCAGCCCAGCGGGTTTCCACGCTGCCGACAATCATGGCGCCCACAAGTACCAGGGCCATGGGGCCTGCGTCAGTGTCGAAGATGCAGGCAACGCGCTCATTGCGGGCAAACAGGTTGGGAACGTTTTCAGCGGTCACGGGGTTTACCGAGAACAGCTTGCCCGGAATGTGGATCATCGCCCGAAGGGTGCCGGCCATGGGCATGTGGATCCGGTGGTAATCCTTGGGCGAGAGGTAGATGGTCGAAAATTCGCCCCCGGCAAACGGCGCGGTGGTTTTCTCAATTCCGCCGAGCAGCTCGCTCAGGCTGAAGGACTGGCCCTTGGCCTGGAATATCCGGTCGCCAGTTACCTGGCCGAGCTGGCTGATCACGCCATCAACAGGGCTGACCAGCGTTTCTTCACCTTCGGCCAGTGGTCGGATACCCGGTTTCAGTGCCCGGGTGAAGAAAGCGTTGAAGCTCGGGTAGGCTTCCGGATCCGGCTCGGCGGCTTCGCTCATGTCTACCCCGTAGCGGCCGATAAACCAATGGATCACCCGGTTCTTGAGCGCGGGGGAACGGTCATCGTCGGCCAGACGACCGGCCAGGTGGGAAATCGCCCGTTGCGGGGCGATGTACTGGCTCAGAACAAAAAGCTTGTCGAACATGAATAGTGATCCTTTGCGCTCAAAGGCGCGAAGTTTAACAAAGACTGCGACCTGTATAGAAATTGTTTCGTGGCTTCGCGGTTCTGTGGGGGGCTTGCTATTATCAGGGCACCTTTTGCGTGAAGACTTCCGGCTCCGGCCGATAACCAAGAACATAAGGCGTGCTTAGTTACCATGTTACTGATCATCGGTGCGGTTATTGTTATTGCCAGTGTATTTACTGGCTTTGTTCTCCATGGCGGCAACCTCATGGTGCTGTGGCAGCCAACAGAAGTGCTGATCATTTTTGGCGCGGCTCTGGGGTCATTCATTATTGCCAACCCCATGCATACCCTGAAGGAAACGTTTAGCCGCGGCTTTCAGCTGCTTACCGGTTCGCCCTACAATAAATCGTTCTACATGGATCTTCTCAGCCTGCTTTACGAGATTTTTGACAAGTCCCGGAAGCAGGGCGTTATGGCAATAGAAGAAGACATCGATAATCCCGAGTCCAGCCAGATCTTCAGTCGTTACCCTGCCATCATGAAGTCAAAAGAATTGCAGGCATTTATTACCGATTACCTGCGTATTATCAGCTCTGGCAACATGGCGGCCCATGAGCTGGAAGGCATGATGGAAAACGAGATCGACAGTCGCCAGCACGAAATCGAAGAGTCTGCGCACGCCGTCAACAAGATTGCGGACGCGCTGCCCGGCCTCGGGATTGTTGCCGCGGTTCTTGGCATTGTCATCACCATGAACTTCATGAGCGAGGGGCCTGAGAAGATCGGCCTGAGTGTTGCCGCGGCGCTTGTTGGTACCTTTCTCGGTATCTTCATGGGTTATGGCTTCGTCGGCCCCACGTCCATTGCCATGGAACACGCCGCCAAATACGAACTCAAGGCCTACGAATGCGTAAGGTCGGCCATCGTAGCCACAGTGTCCGGGCAGGCGCCCCAGATGGCGATTGAATTCGGTCGCAAGGCATTGCCGACGGACAAGCGTCCCGGGTTTCAGGAACTGAACGATCACGTTCGTTCCAAGTAATACCGCCTGCAACTGATCTCCGGAGCCGAATCGTGGAAGAACAGCCGATCATCATCAAACGCAAAAAGGTTGTCGCAGCCGGGCACCACGGTGGTTCCTGGAAAGTTGCGTTTGCCGATTTCGCTACCGCAATGATGGCGTTTTTCCTGGTGCTCTGGCTGACCGCGACGGCGTCTCCTGAACAAAAGCTGGCCGTGGAAGGTTATTTTCGTGATCCGGTAGGATTTACCGAGGGTGGCTCACCGAACCCGGTGGACCTTGAAGGCAGCGCTTCGGTCATAAACGAGGCGAGTCCCGATATCGAATCAAGCCAGATTCAGATCGAAGACCAGGTTGTGGACGAACTCTCGGAAACCCTCGAACAGCGTCGTATGGAGGAGTTATTCCAGGAGCTGAAAGAACGCATCGAGCAGAACGAAACCCTGCAGGAATTCAAGGACCAGCTGTTGATCGACATTACCGATGAAGGCCTGCGCATCCAGATCGTCGACCGGTCAGGCCGCCCCATGTTCGACAGCGGCCGCGCCGAGCTTAAATATTACTCTCAGGATATCCTGTTTGAACTGGCCAAGACGCTGGGTTCCGTCGATAACAAACTCAGTATTACAGGGCATACCGATTCGGCACCGTTCAGTGGCCGGCCGGGCTACACCAACTGGGAGCTGTCGGCTGACCGCGCCAATACAGCCCGCCGGGCGCTCGTTGCTGGCGGGGTTCGGGGGGAACAGATTGCCCGGGTGGTAGGGCTGAGCGACTCCGTGCTGTTCGATCAGGAAGACCCGACCGCGCCGGTGAACCGCCGCATTTCCATTATCGTTCTGAACAAGAAAACCGTAGACAACATCCAGAGCAGCGCGGGCCGTACCGATGAGCCCCTGATCGATCTTACCCGCCCGTCAGAAGCAGAGCAGGAAGCCGCCCGAGAGCGGCTTGAAAGTGGGGAATGGCGCAAGGAAAAAGAACAGCCGGCACCGGGCGAGCTGAACTGGTAGGGCAGGATCCGTTAGTCCACTTTCAGCCCGCGGGCCTGCTGTTCCGACATATCCTGAAGAATCCGGTGGAAACTTTTCAGCCGCTGCGGGCTGATCTTGCCCTGATCCGCCGCCGCGTCAATCGCACAGCCGGGATCCCCCATGTGCCGGCAGTTGCGGAATTTGCAGTTACCGATTACGTCCCGGATCTCCCGGAACCCGTGCTCGATCTCCTGCGGTGTCATGTGCCACAAGCCGAACTCACGGATACCCGGCGAATCGATCAGATCCCCTCCCATCGGCAGATGGAACAGCTTGGCCGTTGTGGTCGTGTGCACACCCTTGCCAGTACTCTCCGATACGGCGCCCACGCGAATTGCCTCACCCGGCATAAACGTCTGGATAATCGACGACTTGCCCACGCCGGACTGCCCGACGAACACGCTGGTCTGATCCTTGACCAGGGCCTCAACCTCCGATGACGGCTGATCGCCAGATTCGGCTGCAGATGTACGCACAACCTCATAACCCAGCGCTTCATAGCGCCGGAGCAGGGCATCAATGCTTTGCCGGTTTCTGTTGGTAAGCAGATCCGTCTTGTTAAGCAGAATCACCGCCGGAATATCTGTGATTTCCGCGGCCACCAGGTACCGGTCAATCAGGTTGTCGTGGGGCTCCGGCTCCGGTGCTATCACCAGAATAATATGATCAATGTTTGCGGCCACCGGCTTCAGGGCACCAAAATTATCCGGCCGCTGCAGCAGATTCTGCCGCTCACAGCGGGCAACAATAACGCCGGTTTCATTTTTCCCCGGCCGCCAGACAACCTTGTCACCGGTCACCAGGCTGTCAATGTTGGTTCGAACAAAGCACCGGACTACATCACCGGTTTGCTCACCTTCCAGTGCTTCCACGTCCAGCTGTTGCCCATAGTGAGCAATGACTAACCCTTCCTGCTCCGGCCCAAGCTCACCAGCGTCGGCCTGCTCCTGAACCTTCCTTTCCTTGCGCGCCGCGCGGGCCGCTCGCTCTTCCTGGACCCTCTTGATGCGGAATTGCTGCTGTTTGTTCAGTCGCCGTTTTGCCATTTACGTCCCGGATAACCAGATGAAAGTTTTGCCTGTGGTGTGCCATCATACTGGAATCGTGCCTATTCGGCTTGGACGTTGCCAAGACGATAAAGACATATCTCCAAATTTCGGAGCGGGGCTGGCATCGGCTTTTCGGAAATGTCGGAGGCCATGGATGGCCGGAGTCAAGCGCACATGGATGTGCTTGTAGCGGTTTCCGGAAAGCCGATGCCAGCCCCGCCTCCCCTAAATCTAGAAGGCTGGGAAAATAATGGCAGATAGCGATCGCCTGGTTTGGATCGATCTGGAAATGACAGGCCTGGACCCCGAAAAAGAGCGGATCATTGAAATGGCAACAATTATCACCGATTCGGAACTGAACACAGTAGCGGAAGGTCCGGTCATTGCTGTCCATCAGCCAGATGCTTTTCTGGATGCCATGGATGAGTGGTGCACCAGAACGCACGGTGAAAGCGGTCTTACCAAGCGTGTTCAGGAAAGCGATATCTCCGAATCAGAAGCCGAGCAGCAGACCATCGAGTTTCTGAAAAAACACGTTGAGGCGGGGCAGTCACCGCTGTGCGGCAACAGCATCGGCCAGGATCGACGTTTCCTGGTCAAGTACATGCCAGAGCTGGAAGCCTTCTTCCACTACCGGAATCTGGACGTGTCTACCGTTAAAGAGTTAGCCCGCCGCTGGCGGCCAGATGTGCTGGCCGGCGTCAAAAAGAAAGGCAGTCATCTCGCTTTGGACGACATCCGGGACTCCATTAACGAACTGCGCCATTACCGGGAACACTTCTTCAAGCTATAGGTCGTGCTGCCGCAGGGCCCACTGGACATGCTCACGGACCATTTCGGAAGGGTGGTCCGCGCGCTGTTTCAGGGCTTCAATAACCGGAATGGTTGAGGGTGCGTTGCCCAGCCCAACGGCCAGGTTGCGAAGCCAGCCCTCATAGCCGGTTCTGCGAATGGCAGAGCCTTCTGTTCGTTTCAAAAACTGTTCCTCGGTCCAGAGGAACAGCTCGGCCAGGTCGGTGTTATCCAGCCCGTGCCTGGGCTGGAAATCCCGCTCTTTCGTTGGTTTGCTGAACTTCTGCCACGGGCAGACCAACTGACAGTCATCACATCCGAAAACCCGGTTGCCCATCAGGGCCCGCAGCTCTTCCGGAATGCTGCCTTTGAGCTCAATGGTCAGATAGCTGATGCAGCGCCTCGCATCCAGCTTGTGCGCAGCTACAAACGCATCGGTGGGACACACGTCCAGGCACGCTGAACAGCTCCCGCAATGGTCTTTCTCGAATGGTGCGTCAACAGGCAGCGGAGCGCTGGTAAAAATTTCTCCCAGGAAAAAGAAAGAGCCTGCTTTCGGGTGAATCAGCATGTTGTTCTTGCCGATCCAGCCAAGGCCGGCTCTCTGGGCCAGGGCACGCTCGAGCACTGGCGCGCTGTCCACGAAGGCCCGGTAGTCGTATCCGTTCAGCGCCTCATCAATTCGTCCTGCCAGCCGGGCCAGGCGTTTGCGGATCAGTTTGTGGTAATCACGCCCCAGTGCGTAGCGGGTAACGTAGGCTCTGTCCCGGTGAGTGAGCGCATCTTGGGGGCTGTCCGGCGCCGGGAGATAATCCATTCTCACGGAGATGACCCGGGTGGTGCCTGGCACCAGCGAGGTGGGCGTATAACGCTTGTCGCCATGGTGCGCCATGTAATCCATTTCGCCCTGATATCCCTCGGTAAGCCAGTCTTGCAGATGAGTTGCATGCTCACCGGTATCCGGCGTTGTGATGCCCACATCGGAGAAGCCTAGCTCAGCTGCCCACTGGCGGATTAGCGCTGGCAGATCAGCCAGTTCCGGGGATGGTTTGTCACAGGTAGACGTGGTGCTCATGGAAACTGCCGGTGATGAGATCCGTCCGGGAACGAGGGTACGGATATTTAATTTGATTAAGTTATGACCTTTTCAACTGTTTTGCTATGCTTTACAGATAGCTGGCCAATTTTCTTAAACCGGTTTCTGTAACGGGAGCAAAGGTTCATGCCGCCGTCCGCTGCGCACAGTCTACCAGACGCGCTGTTTTCCGCCGATGCGGTCAGACAGATTGATCGCTATGTGATTGATCAGCAGGGTGTTGATGGTTTTGAACTGATGCAGTCTGCCGCCCAGGCGGCGTTTCGCTGTCTGGTCCGGCACTGGCGGGACGGTGGTCCGGTGCTGGTTCTCTGTGGTGCCGGAAACAATGGTGGCGACGGCTACCTGATTGCCGCCAACGCTCAACGTCATGGTATGGATGTTCGTTGTGTGGCCGTCGCACCAACCAAAAAGCTCACCGGTGATGCGAGAAAGGCCTGGCAAAAGGCGCTGGCAGACGGCGTGGATGTCGATGAACTGGAGGGTATTCCGGAATCTGGCCTCAACGGGCGTTTTGCCAGTGCCGGAATGATTGTTGATGCCATGCTGGGTACCGGCGCATCGGGGGCGCCCCGCGAACCCTTTGCCGCGCTGATAAGGCGGTGCAACCAGGCGTCAGCGCCGGTGCTTTCGGTGGATTTACCCTCCGGGCTGAATGCGACCACGGGGGCAGCCGGGGGTGACGTGGTAAGGGCAACAATGACTGTCACGTTTATCGGGCTTAAAGCTGGCCTGTTTACCGGTCAGGGGGCCGCAGTGTCCGGTGAGGTTGTGTTTGAGCCCCTCGGCACGGCTGAGGGGGTTGCTGGTAGTGGTCAGCAGCCGGTTGCGCACCGTCGTGACTGGGCGTCGGTTATGTCCTGGTTGCCGGAAAGACCGGCAAATGCCCATAAAGGCCGTTTCGGGCATGTACTGGTGGTGGCCGGCGACCGGGGGTTTGGAGGGGCCGGCCTGTTGGCGGCAGAGGCCGCAGCGCGCTCAGGGGCGGGTCTTGTTTCCCTGGCAACCCGGCCCGAGCATGTGAGTGCCGCGCTGGCCAGGTGCCCCTCTGTGATGGCTCATGGCCTGATCCATGGCTCGGAATTGCCACCGTTGCTGGAAGCAGCCTCGGTTATAGTCTGTGGCCCTGGGATAGGCCGCAGCGCCTGGGGCCAGCAGATGCTGGAACAGGTTATTTCCAGCGGTAAGGCCCGGGTTCTGGATGCCGACGCGCTGAATCTGTTGTCTGGTCGGGTTGCCATACCGGCGGATAACCATATTTTAACGCCTCATCCGGGCGAAGCCGCCAGATTGCTCAACTGTCTGGTGCCGGAAGTGGAAGCTGACCGAGTGGCCGCTGCCAATAGATTACAGGCCATGTACGGCGGGACTGTGCTACTGAAGGGGGCGGGCACAGTGGTCGCCTCGGGACACGCAGCGGCCGATATTATCAGCGGCAGCAACCCGGGAATGGCCACCGGTGGTATGGGCGATGTGCTGTCAGGCATCCTTGGCGCCGTTTACGCCCAGCTTGGCGAGACGGACAAAGCGGCCGTTCTCGGCGCTTCGGTGCATCTGGCTGCGGCTGACAAAGCCTCAGAGACCCGGGGGTTCATGGGGTTGATACCCAACGATGTGATTGATGCGCTGCCGCTGGTATTCCGCGAGTCTGAACCCAGTCGGGTGCTGGGGGATTTATGAGCATGACAGGGAATGAGCGCCGCCTGTTTCTCGAAAGCGAGGCTGAAACTGAACAGCTTGGCCGGGAGTTGGCGAGACGTGTTGCCGAATCCGGCCGAGGCCTGGTGATCTGTCTGGAAGGCGACCTGGGTATGGGCAAAACCACCATCAGCCGGGGTGTCATGCGTGGGCTTGGCCACACCGGCGCGGTAAAAAGTCCCACCTATACCCTGGTGGAACCCTATGAGGACCTGGAGCCGCCGGCGTACCATTTCGATCTTTACCGGCTCGGCGATGCGGAAGAGCTGGAATATATGGGCATCCGGGATTACTTCGCCGGCGATAATCTGTGTCTGATCGAATGGCCCGAGCGGGGAAAAGGAATTCTGCCCGACCCTGATCTGGAGATTCATCTGGACCGGCAGGGTGAGGGGCGTTCCGTCGTTATCAGAGCCCGTTCTGAGCGGGGTGCCTCGGTGCTCAATGAGCTGCAATTGATTGGTCCGGGCCACAACTAGGTCGGGAACCTGATGGAAACTGGCAGGTAGGCTGTATGAGAATCGCTGAACTCAAAACAAGACTGGTCCAGCCGCTGACACTGTTACTGGCGGTTCTGGCGCTGCCCGTTTTCGCCGGAACACAGGTAGAAAGTGCGCGGATATGGCCGGCGCCGGACCACACCCGTCTGGTATTCGATACCGCCGGGCAGGTAGAGCACAACATCTTTTCCCTGTCAGGGCCGTCCCGCCTGGTTATCGATCTCAAGAATACCCGCCTGAAAGCGGATTTCTCAGGGCTGGACCTTTCCGGCAGCCCGATCAAGCGGATTCGCAGTGCGCCTCGCAACGGAGACGATCTGAGGGTGGTTCTGGATCTGGAAACCGACATCAAGCCCCGGAGCTTTCAGCTTGAGCCGAACCAGCAATATGGCCACCGGCTGGTCGTTGATCTGATTGACGAGAGCGGCAGCCGTCTGGAAAAGGCTGCCAAACCAACCGTTACCCAGGATTCGGCAGGCAAGCGGGATGTTATCGTGGTGATTGATGCCGGCCATGGCGGTGAGGATCCGGGCGCTATCGGTCCCAGGGGTACGCGCGAGAAAGATGTGGTTCTGAAAATGGCGAATACCCTTGCCGGTCTGATCAATGACCGGCCGGGATACACCGCCAAGCTGACCCGGACAGGCGACTATTACATTGGCCTTCGCAACCGGACGCTGCTGGCCAGAAAGTACAATGCCGACCTGTTCGTATCCGTACACGCAGATGCTTTCCGCACGCCCCAGCCGAAGGGAGCGTCGGTCTTCGCCCTGTCCCAGCGCGGGGCGACCAGTGAAACCGCCCGCTGGCTGGCAAACAGCGAAAATCGTTCAGACCTGATAGGTGGTGCTGGCGGATTGTCCCTGGATGGCCGTGATGACACGCTTGCAGGCGTGTTGCTGGATCTGTCCATGACCGCCAGTATCAATGCCAGCCTCGGTGTTGGCAGTTCGGTTCTTGGTAAGCTCGGACGCGTAGCGGAGTTGCATAAGCCGAGTGTGGAACAGGCGTCGTTTGTGGTGCTGAAGTCTCCGGATATTCCCTCTATCCTCGTGGAAGCCGGGTTCATATCCAATCCCCAGGAAGAGAAAAACCTGACGACTGAGTGGTACCGCAACAAGCTGGCCGGCGCTATTATGAAAGGCGTTGACGATTACTTTCAGAAAACCCCGCCGCCGGGCACCTTGCTGGCCTGGCAGAAGCAGAATCGCCAAGGTGGAAACAGCGTCAGTCATTACCGGATCCAGCATGGTGACACGCTTTCCGGAGTGGCCAGGCAAAACCAGACCACGGTCAGTGAGCTGATGCAGTATAACGACCTGCGGGATGACCGTGTTATGGTAGGGCAAACCATTCGTATTCCCGCGTCCTGATCAAGAGGTTTTCCCGTAATATGCCCCCCATTCGATTGCTGTCACCACGGCTCGCGAACCAGATTGCCGCGGGTGAAGTGGTGGAGCGCCCCGCATCTGTCGTCAAGGAACTGGTCGAAAACGCCCTGGATGCCGGTGCCACCCGGGTTGATGTTGAGGTGGAGCAGGGCGGCGTCAAGCTGATCCGCGTGCGGGACGACGGCAGCGGTATTGAAGAGGACGATTTGCCGCTGGCCCTGAGCCGCCACGCTACCAGCAAGATTGCCAGCCTTGATGACCTGGAAGCCGTTGCCTCCCTGGGCTTCCGTGGCGAGGCGCTCGCCAGTATCAGTTCGGTTTCCCGCCTGGCGCTGACCTCCCGGACAGCAGAACAGGAAGCCGCCTCCCGGGTGGAAGTGGAAGGCCGGGAGATGGACGCCAGGATCTCGCCCGCAGCACACCCGGTGGGCACTACCGTTGAAGTGCGGGATCTGTTCTTTAATACCCCGGCCCGCCGCAAGTTTCTGCGCACCGAAAAAACCGAATTCAACCACGTGGAGGAGTGCCTGCGCCGGCAGGCCCTGAGCCGGTTTGATGCCGGTTTCACCCTCCGTCATAACCAGCGGGTTGTTCAAAGCCTGAGGCCTGCCGATTCAGCCCTTGACCGGGAGCGGCGGATCGGTGCCCTGTGCGGGCAGCAATTCATCGACAATGCGGTGGTTATCGATGCGCAAGCAACGGGGCTTCGTCTGTGGGGCTGGGTTGCGCTGCCGACATTCTCCCGCAGTCAGTCGGACCTGCAGTATTTCTTTGTCAACGGCCGGGTGATTCGTGACCGGCTGGTGGCTCATGCCGTGCGCCAGGCCTACCGGGATGTTCTCTATAACAACCGGCATCCGGCCTTTGTGCTGTACCTGGAGGTAGACCCGGCCACGGTGGATGTGAATGTGCACCCCACAAAACACGAAGTCCGTTTCCGGGACGGCCGATTGGTTCACGATTTTATCTTCAGAACCCTGCATAAGGCCCTGGCCGATGTTCGGCCGGATGATCATTTCCGAGGTGCGGTCGCCCAATCCTTTGGTCGTGAAGCGTCGGCTCAGACGGAAAGTTCACCGGCCATGACTACTTCTGGGGGCGCTTCCTGGAATGGCCAGCCAGCGCTGCCGAGTTACGGCCATTCCGGCGCACCAGCCGGTTTCGGTGGCCCCTCACAGCCTCGGCAGGAATGGCGCGCCAGCGATCAGATGGCGTTCTATCAGTCCCTGAACGCCGGTGGTGGAACCGCAAGCCCACAGTCGACACCGATCAGTGACGGTTCTGCCAGACCCATGCCGACGCCGCCGGTGGACAGTGATGAGGAGCCGCCACTTGGCTATGCCATTGCCCAACTGCACGGGATCTATATTCTCGCCCAGGGTCGGGCAGGGATGATCGTGGTAGATATGCATGCTGCTCACGAGCGCATAACCTATGAACGGATGAAGCGGGCCCTTGCCGAACAGGACCTGAAAAGCCAGCCATTGCTGGTTCCGCTGTCTCTGGCGGTCAGCCAGAAAGAGGCCGCCCTGACCGAGAGCCACGGCGATGAGCTGCACAGGCTTGGCCTGCAGATAGAACGGATCGGCCCGGAAACCCTGGCTGTCCGGCAGGTGCCGGCGCTTTTGCGAGGCGCTGACGCTGAGCAACTGGTGCGTGACGTGCTGGCGGACCTCATTGAGCATGGTCAGAGCGACCGGGTGGAAGCGGTGACGCACGAACTGCTGGGTACCATGGCGTGCCATGGCTCGGTCAGGGCGAACCGTCAGCTCACCATACCGGAAATGAACTCGCTGCTCAGGGACATGGAAGCCACCGAGCGAAGCGGCCAGTGCAATCACGGCCGGCCGACCTGGACACTGGTCACCCTGTCCGAGCTGGACAAGCTGTTCCTGCGGGGGCGTTGAGGTGTCCCTGCCTCCGGCCATTTTTCTGATGGGGCCAACGGCGTCCGGTAAAACCGACCTGGCCATGTCCCTGTGCGAGCAGCTACCTTGCGAGATCATCAGTGTTGACTCGGCCATGATATACCGTGGCATGGATATCGGCACCGCCAAGCCGACGGCGGAAGAACTGGCCCGGGCCCCCCATCGCCTGATCGATATCTGCGATCCGGCACAAACCTACTCGGCCGCGGACTTTCGCCGCGACGCCCTCGCTGCCATGGCCGGGATCACGGCAGCGGGCCGGATACCCCTGTTGGTGGGTGGAACCATGATGTACTTCAAGGCATTGCTGCATGGCATGTCCGGTTTGCCCGCGGCGAGCCCGGACGTGCGCAGGGTGTTGGAGCGGGAGGCTGAGGTGCGGGGCTGGGAAGCGCTGCACCGGGAGCTGCACAGTGGGGATCCTGTTGCGGCGGAGCGGATACATCCGAACAATCGCCAGCGATTGCTGCGGGCCCTGGAAGTCCTCCGAGTGACCGGCAGGCCGATTTCAGGGTTCTGGCAGGCAGAGGTTGCCGGTAAAAACGAGGGAGTGCCTGAGCCTGCCAGCAGAAGCGATATTGAGGATTACACCTATTTCACCCGCTGGCAGGCAGACGAAACACCTTTGCTACCGTATACTGTCGTGCAGCTTGCCATGATGCCACCGGATCGGCGGGTGCTTCACGAGAGAATCCGCCAGCGCTTCCTGAAGATGCTGGACTCGGGTTTTATCGACGAAGTGCAGGCACTGATGCTCAGGGAAGACCTGCACCCTGACCTCCCTTCCATGCGTTGTGTTGGCTATCGCCAGGCCTGGAGCTATTTGTCCGGGGCGGACGACTACGACACATTTGTAAGCAAGGGTATTGCCGCCACACGCCAGTTGGCGAAGCGGCAGTTGACCTGGTTGCGTAAGTGGTCCGATGTGGACTGGCTGGACAGTGAAGACAAACTTATCGCCAAGGCAGCCTTGAAAAAAATCAGACTTCGCACCACATTTAACTCTGACCAATGACGATCTGCACCTGCTGAAGCATCTGCACCCACTAAAACAGGAGAAAACACATGTCAAAAGGGCATTCGTTACAAGACCCTTACCTTAACGCCTTGCGCAAGGAGCGCATTCCGGTTTCCATCTTTCTGGTTAATGGTATCAAACTCCAGGGCCAGATCGAGTCTTTCGACCAGTTCGTGATTTTGCTGAAAAACACTGTCAGCCAGATGGTCTACAAGCACGCTATTTCCACGGTGGTTCCTGCCCGCAATGTTCGCATTCCGCAGCAGGCTCCGGGAGGAGAGGGCGAGTCTGAAGACTGATCCATCCGTTTCCCCGGTATTGCACCCGCGTTCCGGAAGACCCTTTTCTGGGGTCTGATGGCCGCGGGTGTTTGTTTTTATGATATTGACAGTTTCACTGTTCCGGAGTTGATGCCAATTGTTTGAACGTCCTGATGTCGGTGAGCGCGCGATACTCGTCCACATCGATTTTACTGCCCATGACGGCACGGAAGACCCTGGCGAGTTCCGGGAACTGGTGATGTCCGCCGGCGTTGAGCCGGTGGGTGTTGTGACCGGTTCCCGCAAGCAACCCAGCCCGAGATTTTTCGTTGGCGAGGGAAAGCTGGAAGAAATCCGTGACGCCGTGACCACCAGTGAAGCCGATGTCGTATTGTTCAATCATGCGCTGAGCCCGCGTCAGGAAAGAAACATCGAGCATGAACTCAAGTGCCGGGTGCTTGATCGCACCGGTGTGATCCTCGACATCTTTGCCCAGCGCGCCCGTACCCACGAGGGTAAGCTACAGGTAGAGCTGGCACAGCTTGAGCATATGTCAACGCGTCTGGTGCGTGGCTGGACTCACCTGGAGCGGCAGAAGGGTGGCATCGGCCTTCGGGGCCCTGGCGAAACCCAACTTGAAACCGACCGTCGCCTGCTCCGGGAACGGATAAAATCGATCCACAAGCGTCTTGAAAAGGTTCGCCGGCAGCGGCGCCAGGGTCGACGGGCCCGCCAGCGTGCGGACATTCCAGCCGTGTCTCTGGTTGGCTATACCAACGCAGGTAAATCAACCTTGTTCAACCGGATTACCACTTCCTCCGTCTACGCTGCAGACCAGTTGTTTGCAACGCTGGACCCGACGCTGCGGCGCCTGGAACTTCCGGATATCGGGCCGGTCGTAATGGCGGACACGGTGGGCTTCATCCGCCACCTTCCCCACAAGCTGGTCGAAGCATTCCGGGCAACCCTGGAAGAAACGACACAGGCGACAATTTTGCTGCACATTATTGACAGTCACGACAGCCGGCGTGACGAGAATATGGAGCAGGTCGAAGAGGTGCTGGCCGAGATCGGGGCAGATGAGATTCCCGTACTGCAGGTGTTCAACAAGATTGACCTGCTGGAAGACTTCACGCCGAGAATCGAGCGCAATGAAGACGGTGTTCCGGTGCGGGTCTGGGTGTCCGCGGTGACCGGGGAAGGGTTCGGCGGTCTTTACGACGCCATTGTGGAGAGACTTGCAGAGGACGTTGTGCATCATTTTGTTTTGCTGGGGCCTGCCGACGGCAAGCTGCGCGCGTTGCTGCATGAGGCCGGGTCGGTGCTGACCGAGGAGCACCGCGAGACGGGGGATACGGTGCTGGAAGTTCGTTTGCAGAACCGGGACTGGCTGCAGCTGCTGAGCCGGGCCGGAGTGAAGGAAGAATCGGTCAGGCTCGAGCTGGGCCATGCCTGAAACCGGAACGGCTATTGCCGGGGCGGAGATAAATCCCTAGTATTTGCAGCCATTCTATTTATAAGTCAGTAATGGAGAGCACTATGGCCTGGAATGAACCGGGTGGAAACCGTAACGACAACGATCCCTGGGGTACCGGTGGTGGTCGGCGCGGCAATGATCAGGGTCCACCAGACCTCGATGAGGCACTGAAGAAGGGGCTGGACAAGCTCAACAAGATGTTGGGCGGCAAAGGTGGCAAGTCCGGCGGCAGTGGTGATGGCAGTACCGGCGGAGGCGGCGCTGGTTTTGGCGCTATCCTCGCCCTGGCGGCCATTGTTGTCGTGGGCTATGTCATCTTCCAGTCGTTCTACACAGTGGACGAGCAGGAGCGGGCCGTTGTTCTGCGTTTCGGGGAATACGACCGGACAGAGAGCCCGGGCCTGCGCTTTAAGGTGCCGTTGATTGATGATGTCACCAAGGTGCGGGTAACCAACGTCCGTACCGCCGAGTCGACGGGCCAGATGCTGACTCAGGATGAGAACCTGGTCAGCGTGGATCTGCAGGTGCAGTATCGGGTCAGCAATGCCCGTGACTACGTGCTCAATGTCCGTGACTCCAACCAGGCCCTGGCCTTTGCCACCGACAGTGCGCTTCGGCATGAAGCAGGCGGCGCCACTCTGGATGCGGTATTGACTGAGGGTCGGGTTGAACTTGCGGTAAACGTCGAGCAGCGAATCCAGAGTTTCCTGAAGCAGTACGGCGCTGGCCTTGAGATTGTGCGGGTCAACGTGGAAAGCACCCAGCCGCCTGGCCCGGTTCAGGATGCTTTCCGGGAAGTGCAGCGTGCCCGTGAAGACGAGCAGCAACTCAAGGAAGAAGCAGAGACCTACCGCAACAAGGTTGTGCCGGAAGCCCGCGGCCAGGCCCAGCGCATGGTTGAGGAGGCGGCGGCATACAAAGCCCAGGTGGTTGAGCGCGCGGTTGGTGAGACCGCCCGGTACAAGGATCTGCTGGCCGTGTACGAGAAGGCGCCTGATGTCACTCGCGAACGCATGTATCTGCAGGCCATGGAGAGCGTGCTTGCCAGCTCCAGCAAAGTGCTGGTTGATACCAAGTCCGCCGGTAATATGATGTACCTGCCGCTGGATCGTCTGACCCGTCAGGGCGGCGCCAGCCTGGCGGCGGGCCGGAACGAGAGCGCAGATGCCGGCGGTCTGGCCGGCCAGTCTGATATCCAGTCCCTGACGGATCAGGTGCTTCGCGAACTGCGCAATCGCCAGTCCACCAACACGAGAACGGGGAGATAATCATGGGACCCAAAAGCATTATCGGTCTTGCTGGTACCCTCATCATTCTGTTGTTGGTATCGTCCAGTGTTTACATTATTCCGGAAACCCATCGTGGCGTTCTGCTGCGTTTCGGTGAACTGATCGAGACCAACGTTCCTGCAGGGATTCACTTTAAAGTCCCCGTTATTGATGAAGTGCGGAAGTTTGATGTTCGGGTTCTTACCATGGACCTGCCGGCGCGTCAGTATCTCACCATTGAGAAAAAGCCACTGGACGTGGACTCCTATATTGCCTGGCAGATTACCGACGTGGATACCTACTACCGCGCTACCGGTGGCGACGAGTTCAGGGCCCAGAATCTGTTGTTATCGCGGGTGGATAACGGCCTTCGTAATGAGTTTGGTGTCCGTACCATGCGTGAGGTGGTCTCAGGTGAACGTGATGATGTGATGGCCTCACTCAAGGACCTGGTCAACGAAACGGCGCTCAAAGAGTTCGGTATCCGGGTGCTGGATATCCGTATAAAGGCCATTGAATTACCTGAGCAGGTCCGCACGAACGTGTATCGCCGTATGGCCACCGAGCGGGAAAAGCTGGCTCAGGAGTATCGCTCCCGCGGTCGCGAAGCCGCCGAGGGGATTCGGGCGGATGCTGATCGTCAGCGCACGGTGGTCCTGGCGGAAGCCTTCTCCAAGTCCGAGCAGCTTCGCGGTCAGGGCGATGGTGAGGCTGCGCAGATTTACGCCGATGCCTACAGCCAGGACCGTGAGTTCTTCAGCTTCTATCGGAGTCTTTCCGCATACCAGAATGCGTTCTCCAGCAAGGACGACATCCTGGTGATCGACTCCGAAGGCGATTTCATGAAGTACATTAAGGACTCCCAGGGCGCGAAGTGATACCCGCCTGAGTGTTGAAAAAAACCGGAATACGGGCGTATTCCGGTTTTTTTGTGCCTGCCAACCGTGTAAAATTCTGGCGGTTTTGTGTCGGGTTTTCTGCCCGAGTATCGCCTTAAATTCTGTGTGATCCCCCAGCCAAATGCGCCGGTGCGGATATAACGGACAACGGAATCTCATGACAGTATCTGATCGCTGGTTACTGCCGGACGGGGTAGAGGATATTCTGCCTCCGCTGGCCGGACGGATCGAATCCCTTCGCCGGGATGTAATGGATACCTGCCAGCGTTGGGGTTATCAGCTGGTAATCCCGCCGCTTATTGAATACCTCGAATCCCTGTTTACCGGAACCGGACACGACCTGGAACTGCAAACCTTCAAGCTGACCGATCAGCTGACAGGGCGGATGATGGGTGTTCGGGCGGATATGACGCCCCAGGCAGCCCGTATCGATGCCCATACCCTGGGCCAGGATGGCATAACCCGCCTTTGCTACGCAGGCCATGTGCTGCATACCCGCCCGCGCCACATGCTGACTGGACGGACGCCGATACAGGCAGGCTGCGAGCTCTTTGGCAGTGCCTCCGAAGCTGCGGATATGGAAGTGATCAGCCTGATGCTGGAAACCCTTCGGGTTGCCGGGCTGCCGCGTATTCACCTGGATCTGGCGCACGTGTCGATTTACGAGAGCCTGATCGGCGAAGCGGATGTTGACCGCGACACCGAAGCTGCGATCTTTGATGCCATGGCTCGCAAGTCGGTGCCCGAGCTCGACGGGTTGTTGGGCGAATGCGCCTCAGGCTCTGCCGGTGCTCGTCTGCGCGAGCTCGCCCGCGTCAGTGGCGGCCCGGAAGCGCTGGCCGGGGCGCGCCGTGTCCTGCAAGGTGCATCCGACAATCTGGATGCGGCACTGGATCAGTTGGGCCGTGTGTCGGACCTGCTGGGCCGGGACTACCCGGAAGTCAGTTTCGGCTTCGACTTCTGCGAGTTGCGTGGCTACAACTACCACACCGGCCTTGTGTTCGCGGCTTACGTTCCCGGCCATGGCGACTCGGTCGCCAAGGGCGGGCGCTACGACGCCATTGGCAGTGATTTTGGTCGGGCGCGGCCCGCGACGGGGTTCAGCCTCGATATCCGCGCACTGGTTTCCCTGGGTGAGCGGCTGGTACGGAAGTCCGGCGCAGTCTGGGCGCCGGCGGATGATGACCCGGCCCTGGAAGGCGTGATTTCCGGCCTGAGAATGACAGAAACCGTTGTCCGTGCCTTGCCCGAGGATAACGGTGTGGATCCGGCCGCCAGAGGTTGTGACCGGAAACTGGTTAAACAGGGCGGCCGGTGGGCCGTAGAGGCGCTGGGCTGATGCCCCCGGGCTTCGGTGACTTCACTTACAGGTAAACTTGCGAAACGCCTGTCCTGCGGGGCAGCCGCATTGAGAGAGAATCATGGGTAAAAACGTTGTTGTGCTGGGCACCCAATGGGGTGATGAAGGCAAGGGTAAGATTGTTGATCTGCTGACCGACAAGGTCGCGGCCGTTGTTCGCTTCCAGGGCGGACACAATGCCGGCCATACCCTGGTGATTGACGGCAGGAGAACGGCGCTTCATCTGATCCCTTCCGGTATCCTGCGTCAGCATGTTCACTGTCTGATTGGCAACGGCGTCGTCCTGTCGCCGGAGGCGTTGCTCAAGGAAGTGCGTGAGCTGGAAGCCAATGGCGTCGCTGTTCGCGACCGTCTCCGGATCAGCCTGGCGTGCCCCCTTATTCTGCGGACCCATGTCCGAATTGACCAGGCCCGGGAACGGGCCCGCGGTGTCGATAAGATTGGCACGACCGGCCGCGGTATTGGTCCGGCCTATGAAGACAAGGTTTCACGTCGTGGCCTCCGCCTCGGCGACCTGTGTAACCCGGCGGAGTTCGAGGTGAAGCTGCGCGAGATCATGTCGTACCACAACTTCATCCTGACCGAGTACTTTAAGGAAGAGGCCGAAGACATTGATGCGGCCCTTGAAGAGCTGAAACAGATGGGCGAAGAAATCCTGCCGATGGCGGCGGATGTTACCGATATGCTCCATGATTTCCGTAAGCGTGGTGAAAACATCCTGTTTGAGGGCGCTCAGGGCTCCCTGCTGGATATTGATCTTGGCACCTACCCGTATGTGACCTCTTCCAACACCACCGCCGGAGGTACCGCCACCGGTTCCGGTTTCGGTCCCCTGTTTCTCGACTATGTGCTCGGTATCACCAAGGCCTACACCACCCGCGTTGGTTCAGGCCCGTTCCCCACCGAGCTGTTTGACGACATGGGTCAGCACCTGGCCGTCAAGGGTAATGAGGTGGGGACGACCACCGGCCGCTCCCGCCGCTGCGGCTGGTTTGATGCGGTTGCCCTGCGCCACGCCATCCAGATCAACAGCGTTTCCGGCATCTGCCTCACCAAACTGGATGTTCTGGACGGGATGGAGACGGTTAAGGTGTGTGTCGGCTACAAGACGCCGAATGGCGAAATTACCCGGCCACCCATTGGTTGTGACACCTACAGGGACATCGAGCCGGTGTATGCCGAGCTGCCGGGCTGGAGCGAGAGTACTGTCGGCCTGACCAGCCTGGACCAGTTGCCCGAAAACGCCAGGGCCTATATCCGTTTCCTTGAGGAGCAGATTGAGGCGCCGATCGACGTAATCTCCACCGGGCCGGACCGGGTTGAAACCATCACGCTCCGTCACCCGTTTGGTGAATAAACACTGACGGAAGAAAAGCCGCCCTGCTACACGGCACGGCGGTTTTTTTGTGTCAGGGTTTCTCGGCGATTAACGTTGCGCGAAGGGGCCCCGGATAGCCTTCAACTGTTTTCGACGGATCGTCCGGGTCCAGAAAATCCTGCAGGGAATTGAATCGCATCCAGTCGGTGCTGCGCTGTTCTTCGGTTGTCGTGGCGGTAACATCAACTACTCTGGCATTGCGGTACCCGGTGCGGTCCAGCCAGCGCAGCAGGGTGTCGCAGGTGGGCAGGAACCAGACATTGCGCATCTGCCCGTAGCGATCCCCGGGCATCAGGCTGAAGCCCTCGGGGCCTTCAACCACCAGGGTTTCCAGCACCAGCTCGCCACCTTTCCGGAGCGTACCCTTCAGTTCGAGCAGATGGTCCAGCGGTGACCTGCGATGGTAGAGGACGCCCATCGAAAACGTGGTGTCAAAGGTTTCAAGACCCTCCGGAAGATCCTCCATCCTGACTGGCAGCAAGTCCACGGGCACATGGCCCAGGTAATCCTTGATGCTCAGGAACTGGAACATGAACAACAGGCCTGGATCGATGCCGATGACCCGGCCAGCACCATTACCCAGCATCCGCCAACAGTGGTAGCCGGAGCCACAACCGACATCAAGAATACGACGGCCAGACAGGTCTGAAAGGTAGGGGGAGACTCTGTCCCACTTCCAGTCGGAGCGCCATTCGGTATCAATCCGGGTGCCGAAGAGCTCAAAAGGACCCTTCCGCCAGGGCATCAGCCCGCGTAACCCCTGCTGCAAGTGCGCCTGCTGCTCCGGTGTCGGGGCATGTGCCGCTGTCAGGGTTACAGCGGACCGGTCCAGGTGCGCCTCCACACCGGCCATAGCCGGCAGGCGGGCGAGGGCGGCTTGCCAGCGATCAAGATCGCCATGGGGATTGTCGTCAAAGCGGCGAATCAGTTGCTGCCTGAGCGTTTGAGCCCAGGCATCGAGATCGTCACCTGAAAGCTGATCAAGAAGCGGCCCGAATCGGGTTTGCCAGTCAAATTCTGCCATGGTCAGTCGGTGTCGGGTGTATTGGCCTTGATGGCGAGCATGGAAACAAAGTTAAAGCACTGGTACCAGACCAGAACCTGATCGAAGCCTGCCGCCTGGAGTCGTGCCTTGTGGGCGGTGGTTGTTTCCGGAATCAGGACCTGCTCAATGGCCGTTCGTTTCTGGCTGATTTCCAGATCTGAATAACCATTGGCGCGCTTGAATTCGTGGTGCAGGCGGGTCTGTATTGCCTGTTCGCTTTCGGTTTCAAACCGGATTTTTTCCGACAGGATCAGCACGCCCCCGGGCCGGGTTGCCGTGGCAATCCGGGTAAGCAGGCCGGCCCGCTGCCCTGGGTCGACAAACTGCAGGGTGAAATTGAGCGTTGTGACCGAGGCGTTACTCAGTTCGGTGTCCAGAATGTCCTCGCAACGCAGGGTAACGGGGAGGTTGTTGTCGTCCAGGGCAATGTAATGCTCGCAGCGCTCGATCATCGCCCTGGAGTTGTCCACGCCCACAAGGATACAGTCCCGATGTGGGATTCCGTGCCGCATTGCCAGGGTCGAGGCACCGAGCGAGCAGCCCAGGTCGTAGCAGTGGGAGCCGGGCTGGGCGTATTGCTCGGTGATCACCCCGATCATCGGAATGATGGTGGTGTATCCGGGCACCGAACGGCGGATCATGTCGGGGAAAACCCGTGCTACCGACGCATCAAACCGGAAATCCTCCGGGCGGCGCTCGGTGGCGAACAGCCGGTCCGTCACCTGTTCGGGGGGGGCGGAAGGTTTGCGGGGCCTAGTCATTGCCGTCTTGTGTCTCCGGCTGCCGTGGAACCTTCGGCCCGGTTGGTGAAGGGCGTCTGCATCGCACACCGCGGTTCTTGTAATCGACCAGGATGCCCCGGAACGACGGGTCCACATCCGCTGCAATGGCCAGGTAGCCGTTCTCGCACACGGCATGCAGTTCCGAGGCTTTCGGAGACATACGGAAGGTCTCACCCCCGGTGATATGAATGGCTTTGAAATCGCCAACCGGGACGTTGTCCTTGTTCTTTGTGTGGTTTATCCTGC
Source organism: Marinobacter sp. B-21 (assembly GCF_056857895.1). Lineage (NCBI taxonomy): Bacteria > Pseudomonadati > Pseudomonadota > Gammaproteobacteria > Pseudomonadales > Marinobacteraceae > Marinobacter > Marinobacter sp. B-21. Next base: position 91,042 of record NZ_JBSXNZ010000064.1, on the reverse strand, counting down.
CCGTCATCTCAAGCACCAGGACAGTGCCGATAATGGCAGCCAGCGCGGTCACGATCAGGCTTCGGACGGTGTAACGGGCCTCATTCTGGCTCATGCCTACCTCATTTCAAGCGTGTTAGCGTGTTTATGTGCGGTCAGTACTGCCCTGGAACCGTAATTGCCGGTGACTGCAGGGCGGAGAGCTGTTCCCGGAGCGAGAGAATCTGATCGGACCAGAATCTGGGTTGGGCAAACCAGGGGAAAAAACGTGGAAAGGCGGGGTCATCCCAGCGTTTAGCCAGCCAGGCGCAGTGTGCGATTTGCCGGTAGCAGCGTAATGGCTCGATCAGGTGGCGTTCACGGCGGTTAAAATCACGGAACATCTCGTAACCTTCCAGCAGTTCGCCGAGCTGGGCGCCGCGCTCGAAGTCGTCACCATTAAGCAGCAGCCACATATCCTGAATGGCCGGCCCGGAGCGGCAATCGTCCAGATCCACGAACAGCATCTGTTGTTCCCGGCAGAGAATATTGCCCGCGTGGCAGTCGCCATGCAGGCGCAGGGTCTCAACGGGGCCCGCTTCATCAATACGGGCAGCACTCAGAGCCTGAAGATCCGGAATCAGGCTGTCCCATGCGGGCCGGAGATCCGCTGGAATCCAGCCGCCTTCCACTAACAGCCGATTGCTGGACTCAATGCCATCGAGTAATGAAATGCCTGGCCGGTGGGCAAAAGGCTTGCGGGCACCGATGTTGTGTATCTGGCCCAGCCACTGACCCAGCCTGTAGAGGGTGTCTGTCACGCTGGTGTCCGGAGCCTGGCCCCCGCGCTGCTGGAACACGGCAAACAGGAATTCGCCATGGTGACCGAGAGTATCTCCGGAGTCCTGCCGCATAGGCGCCACGACCGGTATGTCTGCCTGCGCCAGTTCGCCAGTGAAATCATGTTCTTCCCGGATCTGTGCTTCGCTCCATCGCCCGGGCCGATAGAATTTTGTAATCACCGGCGGGCCTTCGTCCAAACCCACCTGATAGACCCGGTTCTCGTAACTGTTCAGCGCAAAAAGCCGGCCACTTACTGCAAACCCGGCGTCTTCCATCGCGTCCAGAATGGTGTCCGGGGTCAGGGAATCATAGGGGTGGGTGGATGCTGCAAGTGCGGGTTCATGGGTCATGGTGGAAGGTCAGAGCCTTGTGTCGTATTTGGATTTCATGAACTGCAGATGATACCAGTTTTCATCCAGCTCCCAGCGAATACGGGATATGCCGGAAGCGCCAAGCACAACATCCCCTGCATGGGCCTGCACCTGGGCCAGTTCACGCTCTGCGCGCTGCCAGTCCCGGTGACTGTCCCCGAGATTTCGCATGCTGGGGAACACAGCGCTCAGTGCATGGCGGGTAGACGTTGAGTGTGAGCGCAGTGAGCTCATGATGGCGGTATCACCCTCCACCCTCAGTACCCGATGTTTGTAGGGGTAGCTGGACACCACATCGTCGGCTTTCAGGCGCTCATTAAGACTGACAACCTCAAAACCGCGCCAGCCGAGCCAGCCTGCAAACAGGGCGGCCACCACCATTACCAGTACAAACTGCTTCCTGTCAGACATCCTCGCTGGGCTCCATGCACTTATTTCCGGGGCCAAGTATAACCGGTATGAGTCCCTGAGTAATGTGTTCAGACCCCGGAGGCTGGTTTCCGCTGGCGTGTGAGGATGGGGTATGCTCCGGTAATCGGCAGCTAAGCGGGAGCAGGAAGAGATGCCTGGAGAACTCCTTGAAACAGAAACCGTTGTCATTGGAGCGGGTGTCGTCGGCCTGGCCATTGCGCGCGCATTGGCAAAAAGCGGGCACGATGTGATCGTTCTCGAAAGCGGAGACCGTTTCGGAGAAGGTATTTCGTCGCGAAACAGCGAAGTCATCCATGCCGGGATCTATTACCCGGAGCAGTCACTGAAGGCCCGGTTGTGTGTGGAAGGCCGTCAGCGCCTTTATGATTACTGCCAGAGCCACAAGATCAACCACCGGAAATGTGGCAAATGGATTATTGCCGCCAGCGATTCGCAGGCCCGGAAACTTGAGGATATCCAGGCAGCCGCCACCCGCAATGGCGTCAAACTGGCCATGCATGACGCGGATGCCGTTACCCGTCAGGTTCCTCAAATCAACGCCTGCGCCGGCCTCTGGTCACCCGAGACCGGCATCATCGACAGCCATGGCCTCATGCTCTCGCTGCTCGGAGAACTGCAGGGTGTCGGAGGCCAACTCGTCCTCCGGTCACCGGTCGTCGCGGCAGAGTCCGTTGCTGGCCACCACCTGCTCAGGGTGGCAGGCGACAATCCGCTGACACTAAAAGCGACGCAGGTCATCAACGCTGCCGGCCTGGGCGCCGTTCCCCTGGCCAAAACCTGGGCAGGCCTTTCAGACCACCACAAGCCGCAGCAATGGTTCGCCCGCGGCGTCTACTTCAGCTACAGCGGCCGCCACCCCTTCAACACCCTGATCTACCCCGTCCCCGAACCCGGCGGCCTGGGTGTTCACCTGACCCTTGACCTGGCCGGCCAGGCCCGCTTCGGTCCCGACGTGGAATGGATTGAACAGGAAGACTACACCGTCAACCCCAACCGCCTCGAAACCTTTGCCAGGGGTATCCGCCAATGGTGGCCAACCCTGGACCCATCCCGTCTGCAACCGGCCTATGCCGGCATCCGACCAAAGCTGTGTGGACCTGATGGCGGTTTTGCGGACTTTCGAATTGATGGCCCGGAAGATCACGGCGTACCGGGGCTGGTAAATCTCTTTGGGGTTGAATCGCCTGGACTGACTTCATGTTTGGCGATAGCAGACTTGGTTAAGAAAAAGCTGGTTTGATCGACGTATCGCAGGGTTTGGGCGCCGTGCCGGCAGGCTCTCCCGGGATTGTTGAGGGCCATGGATGGCCCGAATCAAGCGCTCAGGGATGAGCTTGTAGCGTATCCCGGGAGAGCCTGCCGGCACGGCGCTTGCACGGAGCCAACTTGCACGGAGCCACAAAGAAACTAGCCAGGGGTCCGAGCCAAGGCCCAAACCTGAATATCCCGCGCCCCCGCCTCCCGCAAAACCCCCGCCAAAACCCGAACCGTCGCCCCCGTCGTCACCACATCATCCACAATCGCCACCCGCTCAGGCACCTCCGACGTCACCTTAAACACCCCACGAAGATTTGCCAGCCGCTCCTCCCGGTTCAATTCCCGTTGCGACCGCACCCGGCGAACGCGTTGCACCAGTCCGGTATTCACAGTAATCCCAAGGTGCCTCCCTGCATTCTCGGCAATATCCTGGGCCTGATTGAAGCCGCGCTGGCGCCGACGTCGCGAATCCATGGGGGCGGGCACCAGTACGTCCGGTCTTGATATCGTTCCGCTGCCCAGTTCCTGTTCAAGAAAGCTGGCAAAATCTGCGAGCAGCGGCCGCGCAAACTTTCGTTGCCCGTTGTATTTATAGCGGCCGATCATGCCATCCAGGGGATACTGATAGCGCCAGGGAATGCAGGATGTCTTGAACGGAGGCGGGAATTTCAGACAGTCGCCGCAAAGCAGGTCCGAAGAAGGGAAGGCCAGGGGCAGGGCGCAACAGCGGCAGTGCCAGCGGTTAACCGGTAGGCCCTCCCGGCATGGCGGACATAAGCCACTGAAAGCGTTGGAAGAAAGGCAGGCGACGCAACGTCCGCCCTGCTTGAAGCTGTTAACCTTTCGTTCAATGAAGGTTGACAGCCAGTTCAGTCCCTTTATCATCTGATTCATCCGTAAACCCCGAGACCGGGAAAGGTTAACAGGACTTTTACATGACCGCTACAGAGCTCCGTCACGACTGGACACTGCAGGAAGCCCGCGAGCTGTTTGAGCTTCCCTTTAACGATCTTCTGTTTCGTGCCCAGAGTGCGCACCGGGAGCACTTTGATCCCAACGAGGTGCAGGTGAGCACGCTGTTGTCGATCAAGACCGGTGCCTGCCCGGAAGACTGCAAATATTGCCCTCAGAGCGGTCATTACAACACTGGCCTCGAGAAAGAGAAGCTGCTGGAAATCGAGAAGGTGGTGGCCGAGGCTCAGGCGGCAAAGCAGAAGGGCGCCTCCCGGTTCTGTATGGGCGCGGCCTGGCGCAGTCCTTCGAAGAAAGACATGCCCTATGTTCTGGATATGGTCAGGCAGGTGAAATCCCTCGGGCTGGAGACCTGCATGACCCTGGGCATGCTGAAGGAAGAGCAGGCGGTAGAGCTGGCCGAGGCCGGTCTGGATTACTATAACCACAATCTGGACACTTCCGAGAAGTACTACAGCCACATCATCACAACCCGGACCTACCAGGACCGTCTGGATACGCTGGATAACGTCCGTAAAGCCGGTATGAAGGTTTGCTGCGGCGGCATTATGGGTATGGGCGAGGATGAGGATGATCGCGTCGGCCTGCTGGTCCAGCTGGCGAACCTGCCTCACCATCCGGAAAGTGTGCCGGTGAATATGCTGGTGAAGGTGAAGGGCACGCCGATGGAGGATGTGGAGGATCTGGATCCGTTCGAGTTCGTTCGCATTATTGCGGTGGCCCGGATCATGATGCCGGCTTCCCACGTACGCCTGTCGGCGGGCCGGGAGAATATGAATGAGCAGATGCAGGCGCTGTGCTTTATGGCGGGTGCCAATTCGATTTTCTACGGTGAGAAGCTGTTGACCACTGCCAACCCGGAAGCCGATGCCGATATGCTGTTGTTCAGGCGTCTGGGAATCCGGCCGGAGCAGCGGCAGCAGTGTGCCTCCGAGGAACAGGAAGAGGAGGCGATTGCCGAGGCGGTGGAGTATGAGGCGACTCGCCATATGTTCTATGACGCTACTCGGGAATCTGCCTGAACCTTTTTTCGACCCTGGGGAAGCGAGGAGCGGGTAAGGCTCCCCGGGATACGCTACGGGCACATCCATGTGCGCTTGTTTCGGGCCATCCTTGGCCCTCTACAATCCCGGGGAGCCTTACCCGCTCCTCGCCCGGGCCGTTGAGTTAACTTCCAGGTGCGATCGTGCGGGACTTTGGCCTTGAACTCGAAGAACGTAAACAAGCCGGGCTTTACCGGACTCGTCGGCAGGTAACCGGTCCTCAGCAGCCATCTCTGATTGCTGATGGCAAGTCTCTGTTATCCTTTTGCAGCAACGATTATCTCGGGCTTGCCAACCATCCCGCTAACATTGACGCACTGCGTGCCGCGCTTCCGGATACGGGCCTTGGGGGCGCGGCTTCCCATTTGATCTGTGGCCATCATGATGCGCACCACCAGTTGGAGCAGCGTCTGGCGGAATTCACTGAGCGCAGTTCGGCATTGTTCTTCTCGACCGGCTACATGGCCAATATGGGTGTGATTTCGGCGCTGGCCGGTCGCGGGGATACGATTTTCTCGGATCGGCTGAATCATGCGTCCATTATCGATGGCTGTATTCTGAGCCGGGCCCGGGTTCGCCGGTATGCCCACGGGGACGTTGCCGCGCTGGAGGCGATGTTGGCGAAAACGTCCGGGCACAAGCTGGTGGTGACGGACGGTGTGTTCAGTATGGATGGCGATGTGGCGCCGCTGGCCGGGCTGGCGCGGGTCTGCCGGGCCCATGATGCGCTGCTGGTGGTTGACGATGCCCACGGCCTTGGCGTTCTCGGGCCCCAGGGGCGGGGGAGTGTGGCGGAAACGGGACTGTCGGAAGTGGATGTTCCGGTGCTGATCGGCACCCTGGGCAAGGCGGTCGGTACCAGCGGTGCGTTTGTTGCCGGGCCGGCGCTGCTGATGGATTATCTGGTTCAGAAAGCGCGAACCTACATCTATACTACGGCCATGCCGCCGGCGCTTGCCTTGGCGACCTGCGCAAGTATTGATCTGATCGAGCGCGATGATGCCCGCCGGGAACATGTGTTGGGGCTGGTTTCCCGGTTCCGGAGAGAGGCGTCTGCGCTGGGTTATGATCTGATGCACTCCCACACGCCCATTCAGCCGATCATGATTGGTGATAACCACGCTGCTCTGGCGTTGAGCCAGGCGCTCGAAGACAGGGGGTTGCTGGTGTCGGCGATACGCCCACCCACCGTTCCGGTGGGTGAGGCTCGTTTGCGGGTTACGTTCAGTGCCGCACATACTCAGGAGAATCTCGATTGTCTGTTGAACGCGCTGTCGGAATGTCGTCACCTGGCTCAGGGCACGGAAGTGGCGATATGAGTTCCGCGAAAGTCTGTCCGCGTCTGGTGGTTGTCGGTGGCTGGGGTGTCCGGGCGGAAATGCTGGCCGGGCTTTATGGTTTCTGGCCGGGTGAGGTGATGCCGGTTTCGCTGGACGATGAACTGCTGGCCCGCTGCAGTTCCGTGCCTGAAGTGGCCGAGGAGTTGCTGTCGCTGTATCCCGAGCCGTCGGTCTGGATGGGGTGGTCCCTCGGCAGCCAGATTGTGATGGAGGCCGCCTGCCGGGAAACCGGTTCGGTGTCCTGTGCGATCACTCTCGGCGGTTTTCCGAAATTTGTCGCCGATGAGAGCTGGCCCCATGGAATGGCGGCCCGTGAGTTCAGGGCTTTTGCCCGGGGCATTCGCCAGGATCCGCAACGGTACTGGCTGCATTTTCTTCTGTTGATGATCAACGGAGCGGCCGACGAGAAGCAGGAGCGGCAAAAGCTCAAGCCGTGGCTCGAAAAAGGCACCCTGGTGTCAAACGATCATCTCTGTAAGAGCCTTGCATGGCTGGATGCCGGGGATCAAAGAGCGCTTTGGCAATCGCTCGCCACACCCGCCCTTCACGTGATGGGCGGGCAGGACATTGTTGTCAGGCCCTGGGCCGGCGACCTTGAGATTCCGGTCGTCAGTCGCCAGACGGTGGTCGAGGGTATGGCGCACTGGCCGGGTGGATGTTCGGCCGCGGATTGCTGGGGGGCAATCCGTTCTTTTCTGGCTTCGAAGGCGGAGTTGTCAGCATGGGCGTCATGAGTTCCGTGACCGGTAGTCAGGGCGGCCTGAAAGGCGCCTCCCGGACGCTCAAGGCGGATATTGCCCGGGGCTTTGGTAACGCGCGGAGCACCTACGAGAGTGCCTCAAGATTGCAGCGTTTCATGGGCAACACCATGCTGCAGAAGCTCCTGACCCGCAACGCGGTGGCGGCAGATTCAGGCGCTTTGGATCTTGGTTGCGGCACGGGCTGGTTCACCCGCAAGCTCGCGGCAATGGAGCAGGTGGGGGCAGTGGCGGGGGTAGATCTGTCTCAGGGTATGGTGCAGGAAGCCCGGGAAAAAGGTTCTCAAGACGTTGACTGGATCATTGCCGATGCCGAGCACCTGCCTTTGCAGGATGCAAGTTGCGACCTGATTTTCAGTAACCTGATGATCCAGTGGTGTGAGGATCCCCGGGCGGTGTTCCGGGAATGCCGGCGGATACTGCGCCCTGGTGGACGGCTGATGGTCTCCAGCCTCCTCGACGGTACGCTGAAGGAGCTGAAACACGCCTGGAGAGCTGCGGATCCGGAGCATGAACATGTAAACCGCTTCGAGACTGAAACGGCCCTGCGTGCAAAAGTGAACGCTGAACTGCCACAGGCGACCATCGAAACCCGAACCATCCGCCTGCCCTACACGTCGCCCATGATGCTGGCAGGTGAGCTCAGGCATCTTGGCACAGGTTTCCGGGGCGCTGAACGCCGCAAGGCTGTGACCGCGCCGGGCAGGATGCGGGACATGTGCAGGCAGTATTCGAAAGAGCCGGACGGAACGGTTATGGCAAGCTACGAGGCCGCCTGGATTTACTGGAAGAAAACCTGAGGCCTTACCGGAAAACAGGAAATAGGCTGGCATATTCTTGTGCCCCTGACAGGACTGAAGTATGGCGAAAAAATCCTATTTCGTAACAGGTACCGACACCGGTGTAGGCAAAACCATGGTATCTGCCGCGATTTTGCACGCCGCACGAGCCATGAGGAAACGGACTCTGGCGATGAAGCCCATTGCCTCGGGCTGTGAGCGGACACCCGAGGGCCTGCGCAACGAAGATGCGTTGATGCTGCAGAATGCCATCTCGGAACCATTGGCTTATGAGTTGATCAATCCAGTTGCGCTGGAGCCGGCCATTGCGCCCCACGTGGCCGCTGAACAGGCAGGCCGGCACATTACTGTTGATCGCCTGGTGGGGTTCTGCCGTGGTTTGCAGATTCGTCCTGCAGACCTCCTGCTGGTGGAGGGTGCCGGAGGCTGGCGGGTCCCACTTAATGATCGGGAAACTTACGGAGAATTTCCGCGCCAGCTGGCCATGCCGGTGATTCTCGTGGTCTCGCTCAGGTTGGGTTGCATCAATCACGCCTTGCTCACGGCAGAAGCCATACGCAATGACGGGCTGATGCTGGCGGGCTGGGTTGCCAACCGGACCGAGCCAGAGCCCATGAGTTGTGAGCAGGACACCCTGGACTACCTGGTCAATCACATGGCGTCGCCGTGCCTGGGAATACTGCCGTGGCTTGAACAGTCGCGTCCGGAGATGCTGGCAAGTTACCTCAATATTGATTCCCTGTTTGAAAAATGACCAAAAATGTGGCTTAATCGAGTCAAATAATGGTCATCGGGCAGAGCTGTTATGATCAACAACACACTCGCAGTTGGTATCCAGGGCATTCAGGACGGCATGGTCGGCATGGAAAATGCCGCCCGTAAGATTGCCCGTGGCGGCGTAGATGGTCCCCAGGGGACTGCCGGGGGTGCGGGGAACCTGATTGAGCCCATTGTTGACCTCAAGATATACCAGCGCAGTGTCGAAGCCTCAGCGCAGGTGGTGAAAACCGCGGACGAGACGCTCGGAACGTTGCTGGATATTATGGCCTGAGCCTGGGGCCATGCTGGGGCCAAGCTGGGGCCAAGAAAGTGCTTTCCTCACTCCCTCCTGTATTTCCAACGGTTTCTCCCACGCCCTTCGGAGTATCTTCTCCTGTTCAGGGTTCGGCACGCGTTCACCGGGCTGGTGCGGCAGTTCAACAGTCTCCGCCATGGCTGAAAAAGACGGTGAGAAAGACCGGGCCGGGTCCTCATCGTTCGAGCCTGTTTCTGCCTGAACCGGTCTTTGCTCAACTCCTTTTCCTCGCTTGATTTTTCCGCTTTGCGATGACCGGGCGATTGCTCTGCGCACTGTTATGGCGCGTGATCCTGTGACATACGGCAACACAATTTTTGCATCCGGCTATTGACAATTCTGTGCCTCTAAACGTATGTTTCAAACAAGTGTTTAATTAAGGCTGCGGCGCAGTGCGCTGCGGTGTCTGAGCAAACCCAAGGCCAGAAGCTGTCAAACCTGTTTCAGCTGAGACCGAAAACCGAGGTGGATTCCATGCCTGAGTACAAAGCGCCCCTGCGTGACATCAAATTCGTAATGAACGAGCTGCTGAACAGCGAGCAGCACTACGCCAACCTGGAAGGTGCTGAAGACGCAACTCCGGATATGGTGGATGCCATTATTGCGGAAGGTGCCAAATTCTGTGAGCAGGTTCTGTCTCCGCTGAACCAGGTGGGTGACAAGGAAGGCTGCACCTGGAGCGAAGACAGTGTGAAAACACCGACAGGCTTCAAAGAAGCCTACCAGCAGTATGTGGAAGGTGGCTGGCCGTCCATGACGGCTGATCCCAACTACGGTGGTCAGGGTCTGCCGCACTCTCTTGGTCTGGTTATGAGCGAAATGGTGGGTACCGCCAACTGGTCATTCGGCATGTATCCGGGGTTGAGCCACGGTGCGACCAATACCATCGAAGAGCATGGCACCGAAGAGCAGAAGCAGACTTACCTCACCAAGCTGATCAGTGGTGAGTGGACCGGCACCATGTGCCTGACTGAGCCGCACTGTGGTTCCGATCTGGGTACCCTGCGGACCAAGGCAGAGCCGAATGCGGATGGCAGCTACGCCATCACCGGCACCAAGATCTTTATCTCAGCCGGTGAGCACGACATGGCCGAGAACATTGTTCACATCGTGCTGGCCCGCCTGCCGGGCGCACCGGAAGGCACCAAGGGTATCTCCCTGTTCATCGTTCCCAAGAATCTGCCGAACGACGACGGTTCTTCCGGCGAGCGCAATGCGGTTTCCTGTGGCTCCATTGAGCACAAGATGGGTATCCACGGCAACGCTACCTGCGTGATGAACTTCGACGGCGCCAAGGGCTGGCTGATCGGGCCTGAGAACAAGGGGCTGAACTGCATGTTCACCTTCATGAACACGGCTCGTATCGGTACCGCCATCCAGGGTCTGGGTGCGGCCGAGCTGGGCTTCCAGGGCTCCCTGGCCTACGCCAAGGACCGTCTGGCCATGCGCTCTCTGAGCGGCCCGAAGAACCCTGAGGGTATCGCCGATCCGATCATCGTTCACCCGGACGTACGTCGTATGCTGCTGACCCAGAAAGCGGTTGCCGAAGGTGCCCGTGCCCTCATTTACCTGACTGCGCAGCAGGCTGATATCGTTCACAGCGGCAAGACTGAGGATGAGCGTAAGGCTGCTGACGAGGCACTGGGCTTTCTGACCCCGATCGCCAAGGCGTTCCTCACGGAAATCGGCTATGAAGCGGCCAACCTGGGCATGCAGGTGTTCGGTGGCCACGGTTTTATTTCCGAGTGGGGTATGGAGCAAAACGTACGTGATGCCCGTATCGGCATGATCTACGAAGGTACCACCGGTATCCAGGCGCTGGATTTGCTGGGCCGCAAGGTGCTGATGACCCAGGGTGAGTCCCTGAAGGGCTTCACCAGGCAGGTTCACATATTCTGCAAGGAAAACGCCGATAACGAACAGCTCAAGGAATTCCTGGAGCCGCTGGCGGCTCTGAACAAGGAATGGGGCGACCTGACCATGAAGATCGGCATGACCGCCATGAAGAACCGCGAAGAAGTGGGCGCCGCGTCTGTGGATTACCTGATGTACTCCGGTTACGCCGTGTTTGCGTACCTGTGGGCCCGCATGGCAAAGGTTGCCCTGGACAAGATGGTTGAGGGTACTTCCGAGGAAATGTTCTACAACGCCAAGGTGCAGACTGCCCGCTTCTACTTCAAGCGTATGCTGCCCCGTGCCAGAGCCCATGCCGAAAGCATGCTGGCCGGCGCTGATAGCCTGATGGATATGCCTGAGGAAGCCTTCGCTATCTAAGCGCGGGCACTGAGCACAGTTCCACAGGACGTAAAAGCCCGCGCTCCCCGGAGGCGGGCTTTTTTCATGAGTTACGGTCCGCTTTTGAGGTAGAATAAACGCCCATAAAAAATAATCTTCAGCGGACACATAGCCCAAGCAGGTGTGACTGGCCGGAACCAAGGCCCCTTTACCACCTGGACAGACTGACAGAATTTTTGGAGAGTTTTAGATGGCTGATTATCAGGCACCCCTACGTGACATGCGCTTTGTTCTGAACGAGGTTTTTGACGCCCCCGCCCTGTGGGCGTCGTTGCCGAAAATTGCCGAAAATGTTGACCCGGATACGGCCGATGCCATCCTGGAAGAGGCTGGCAAGATTACCAGTGGCGTTCTTGCCCCGCTGAACCGTGAAGGTGATGAGCAGGGCAGCCAATGGAGCAGCGGTGAAGTAACGGCTCCGGAGGGCTTCAGGGAGGCTTACCAGACCATCGTTGAAGGTGGCTGGAACGGTCTGGGCGGTAACCCGGAGTTCGGCGGTATGGGGATGCCCAAGACGCTGGTGGCCCAGTTCGAGGAGATGATGCAGGGTGCCAACATGGCCTTTGGCCTGGCGCCCATGCTGACCGCCGGTGCCTGCCTCGCCCTGGACGCCCACGGCAGCCAGGAACTGAAAGAAAAATACCTGCCCAACATGTATTCCGGCGTCTGGTCCGGTGCCATGGACCTGACCGAGCCCCATGCCGGTACTGACCTGGGTATTATCCGTAGCAAGGCCGAGCCCAACGACGACGGCTCCTTCAATGTCACAGGTACCAAGATCTTCATCACCTGGGGCGAGCACGACATGGCGGAGAACATCATCCACCTGGTGCTGGCCAAGCTTCCGGATGCTCCAAAAGGCCCGAAGGGCATTTCCCTGTTCCTGGTGCCCAAGTTCCTGGTGAACAATGACGGGTCCCTGGGCGAGCGTAACAGCTTCAGTTGTGGCTCCATCGAGAAGAAAATGGGTATCAAGGGTTCCGCCACCTGCGTGATGAATTTCGATGGCGCCAAAGGCTGGTTGGTTGGCGAGGAGCACAAAGGCCTGGCCGCCATGTTCACCATGATGAACTACGAGCGTTTGGGCGTTGGCATCCAGGGCATCGGTGCCGCTGAAGCCTCATTGCAAAGTGCCCGGGAATATGCCCTTGATCGCATACAGAGCCGCGCGCCCACTGGTGCACAGCAGCCCGAAAAAGCGGCGGATCCGATTCTGGTGCATCCGGATGTACGTCGTATGCTGCTGACCATGAAAGGCTATGTTGAAGGCGGCCGCGCTTTCTCAACCTACGTGGCCCAGTGGCTGGATATTTCCAAGTACGCCGAGGACGACGAGCGACGCAAGCATGCCGAAGGTATGGTGGCGCTGCTGACTCCGGTGGCCAAGGCGTTCCTGACCGATCGTGGCCTGGAAGCCTGCATCATGGGTCAGCAGGTATTCGGTGGCCATGGTTTCATTCGCGAGTGGGGGCAGGAACAGCTGGTTCGCGACTGCCGGATTACCCAGATTTACGAGGGCACCAACGGCATCCAGGCGCTGGACCTGATGGGCCGAAAAGTGGTTGGCAGCCAGGGTAAGCTTTACGAACTGTTTGCCCAGGATGTGGCGACTTTCCTTGAGGAAAACAGCGGTGACGAGCACCTGCGTCCGTTCCTGGAGCCTCTCGCTGCCGCGGTTGAGCGCCTTGATGACGTGACAGAGCATGTGATCAAACAGGCCGGCGACAACCCGAACGCCGTTGGAGCTGCCTCAGTAGATTACCTCGACCTGTTCGGCCTGACGGCCCTCGGCTACATGTGGGCGAAAATCGCGAAGGCGGCTGCACCCAAGGCCGGGAGCGATACCTCAGGCTTCTACAGCGGAAAACTGAAATCAGCGCGGTTCTATTTTGACCGCCTGCTGCCAAAAACCGTTTCCCTGGCCGAAGGTATCCGTAGCGGCAGTGACTCGATGATGGCTCTGACTGCTGAAGAATTCTGATTTCAGAGTTGAGGCGGGCATAAAAAGGGGTCAGATGAAACTTTCATCTGACCCCTTTTTATAACCCCTTGTTCATCTGATAGAGGTTGGCACCAGCTCCGGCCTTGAAGCTCAGAGTCTTTCCATTCGCTCGGGATCTGTGACGAAAGGATTTTCGTTCCCCTGAATTTCGGCAATGCGCCGATGGCGCGTCAGCTCACCGTCGTCAGGTGGGTCCAGCTGATTCCAGCCCTTGAACACGGCGGCAGAGCCCAGCCAGGGCAGTTTGTAGGTGTCGACCATGTAGGCAACTGTGCGGGCAACATCGCCTTTGACCCGAACGGGGGGCTCAAAGAACTGGGCGCTTTGGCGGATGCCGCACTCGTCGGTCTTGACGGCAGAACCCAGGTCTTCGTATCGAACATTGCGGCGTCCCATTTCTGTCCGGCTACGTACCGGCACCATATTGTGCATGTCTGAGGCTATCTGCCGATAACGGTTGTCCTGTTCACATTGGCGCGACGTCCCACAGTCGAGCGCGCTGCGCACATCGGCCAGCGGGTATACATACCCGTCGGTCAGCACGAAGCCTTTACTGGTAAAAGGAGTGTCGCAGAAGAATGAGTTCCCTCCGTTGGCGTAGAGATTGCCCCAGAAATGTTCGGAAATAACGGTTTCCGGATCACTGAAACGGATGTTCTGGCCAATCACGAGGGTTGTGGTGAGCAGGAAGGTGAGTGCGGTGGGTATCAGTAAGAATTGTTTCATACGCCATTTATACCTCGCAGTGTGGTCAAGCGCCCTGGCAATTCAGGCCCCGCTGGTCAGGATTCGATCAGGCGGGTCAAAACTATGACGCTTTGTTCACTGATACTGTGAAGTATGACACAGAGACTCCGGCCCACGGAGCCCCTGGCGTAGAGATTTGTGGCTTAGTGTTAACCGGTTAACACTTTTACTTCAGTTTGTTACGGATATTCTGGTAGCCAGTCTTCAGATCCTCACCCAGCTTCTGGGTGGTTTGGCGGGCTTCCTGGGAGGCGTTTTCCGCATCGTGCATCATCTGGTCGATCTTGGTCCGGAAGCGGTCCCAATCCTGCTCAAGATCGTCCCATTCGTCCTTCACGTCTTCGCGGGCCAGGTGAAGCTGCACCCGCGCCTCATCCCGATACTGTTTTATCTTGTCCGACAGTTTTTTGAACTCTTCTTGAAGACTCATCTGAAACACCTCCTTGGATTGATGGTGTGCTTACAATGCGCCCGATTGTAAAAAACTGTCAAGGGGTTGCCGGGCCGCAAGATGGCAAGGAGGAAAGAGTTTGACCTGGATCAGGCGCGGGCGGCCAGGAGCGCCGACATATCTCTGAGATAGTGCCAGGGGGAGAGCGGGTCGAAGCCTTTGGTCGCTCGGTCGACCTTGCTGCAAAGTGCAATGGCGTCGTGCAACTGAGCGCGGTTCAGCCGGCGGGCAGCCTGTTCCATCGCTCGTACTCGCTGAGGCTGGAACACGCCTCTTTTCTTCAGGAATGAGGCCGGATTCTCAGCCTGGCCGCCTGAAGATTTCAGTTCCAGCAACAGGTTCAGGTCGCGGCTCAGGACAGCCAGCAACCCCAGCGGGTTTTCACCTTCCTGCTGCAGCACGCTGATCACCTTGCAGGCATGGGGCGCCCGGCCGGATATCAGCTCGGTGACCAGCTCGAAGCCACTGAACCGGGAGCTGTCCTGGACGGCCTGTTCAACGGTTTCTTCGTCAATCGTAGTGCCGTTCGCCAGCAGCGCCAGCCGATCCAGCTCCTGGCTGGCGGCAAGCAGGTTGCCTTCCAGGCGTTCGCTCATGATCGCCAGAGCGCCGCGGGTCAGGCTGAGTCCGCGGCTGCTGGCCCTTTGTTGAAGCCAGCCATGGAATTTGTCTGCGTCTACTGGCCAGACCGGTACGTGCACCCCCTTGCCCTGGAGCTCCTTGTACCATTTACGGCGGGTTTCCGCGGCGTCCAGGCGGGCGCTGATCAGCAGCAGAATGATGTCCTCAGGGGGAGACTGAAGCACACGCTCGAGCACGGCGCGGCCGTCTCCGAGCTTGCCGGTTGGCAGATGAATTTCTATGCGGCGTTTTTCGGCGAACAGGGACATGGCGCTGAATTCGTCCGCGACCGCGTTCCAGTCCAGTTGATGATCGGCATGGAATGTCAGGCGGTCATGGAATCCGGCTTCTTTCGCGGCCTGCCTGACCTGATCGCAACACTCCTGAACGAGCAGCGGTTCATCCCCGGAAATCAGATAGACTGGTGAAAGGCTCTTTTTCAGTAGCTGGGATAGCTGTCCCGGATTGGTTTTCATGGTTTGCCTGTTGCTGGAACGCCGGCATCCTGAGTGCGATTGTATTCCGCCCGAATGGCATCAATCCGTTCGGAGGTCAGAGGAGCCAGACGGAAAAGAACCTGCTGCGCCAGGCGGTCGTTCAACTGCTGGCGAAGTGCTTCTTCCTCGCGCTGCCTCGCCAGTACGTTGGTTTCATCGTACCGGTAACTTTCGCTGGTGTTCAGGCGGGTTGAGGCAACCACGGGAATGCGGTCAGCGCTGACAACCTCAAGAGCCACGGAGTGGCGAAGCGTGTACTCCGCGGCGGCAGCCTGGGCGGTGATGGCGCTTGCGCGCCGGTCCTGCTCAAAGTTATCAAGGCGCAGAATATAGTCAGCCCGTGCAACGGGAACGAGCTCTATTTCTCCAAGTTCGAGCTGTTCCCTTACTGACTGACAAAGCGTTTCGGGAACCGCTGACGAACAATCCACGGCAAGGGGCTGAAGGGCTGCCGATACCGGAGGCGCACCACGCAGCTGAAATCCGCACCCGGCCAGAGTCGCCACCAGCGAGGCGGCAATCGACATGCGGATCAGGGCGCGCAGGGCGGAGTGCCGGGGCATATCAGCTGGCCACCACATTCACCAGTTTGCCGGGAACCACGATCACCTTGCGCACGGTGGCGCCTTCGGTGAAACGCATCACGTTCTCGTTCTCCAGAGCCAGTTTTTCCAGATCGGACCTGTTGATGTCGGCGGGAACGTCTTCCTTGGCCCGAACCTTGCCATTGACCTGAAGCACCACCTGAATCCGGCTCCGCACCATGGCGCTTTCATCGGCCTTTGGCCAGGACGCATCAACTACCGGATCCTCGTGGCCCAGTGCCTGCCAGAGCGTGTGGCAGATGTGAGGAACAATCGGGGAGAGCACCAGAACGGCAGTGTCCAGGGCTTCCTGACGAACGGCCCGGGTCTGGGGTGTGTCGCCCTGAAGTTTGCCAACATCGTTGAGCAGTTCCATAACGGCGGCAATGGACGTGTTGAACGTCAGTCGGCGGCTGATATCGTCGCTGACCTTGGCGATGGTTTCGTGGGTCTTGCGCCGCAGATTCTTCTGGCCATCGTCCAGGGCGGCTGAGTCCACCGCCGGGGCAAGCCCGGAAGCCGCGTGTTCATTCACCAGGCGCCACAGACGCTTGAGGAAACGGTGGGCGCCTTCAACCCCGCTGTCAGACCATTCCAGGGACTGTTCCGGGGGCGCGGCAAACATCATGAACAGGCGAACGGTATCGGCGCCATGCTGGTCAATGATGGCCTGGGGATCGATGCCATTGTTCTTGGATTTGGACATCTTGGTGACGCCGCCGGAGATCACCGGCTCGCCATCGTCCTTGTGTACCGCGCGAATGGGCTGACCCTTCTCATCACGCTCAACCGTGACATCCGCGGGAGAGATCCACACCTTTCCGCCCTTGCCGTCCTCACGGTAGTAGGTTTCGGCCAGAACCATGCCCTGGCAGAGCAGGCGATTAAAGGGTTCGGAACTGGTGACCAGGCCCACATCCCTGAGCAGCTTGTGGAAGAAACGGGCGTAAAGCAAGTGCAGGATGGCGTGTTCGATACCCCCGATATACTGATCCACCGGCAGCCAGTAATTGGCGGCGGACGGATCCAGCATGCCCTTGTCGTAATGGGGGCTGCAGAACCGGGCGTAGTACCAGGACGACTCCATGAAGGTGTCGAAGGTATCGGTTTCCAG
Source organism: Marinobacter sp. B-21 (assembly GCF_056857895.1). Taxonomy (NCBI): domain Bacteria; kingdom Pseudomonadati; phylum Pseudomonadota; class Gammaproteobacteria; order Pseudomonadales; family Marinobacteraceae; genus Marinobacter; species Marinobacter sp. B-21. The sequence goes on along the minus strand of NZ_JBSXNZ010000064.1, from coordinate 73,882 downwards.
GGTGGCCGGCTGACCGTTGTATTCGGTTTTGCACCACTTCGGGTCGGCCTTGATTGGCGATTGCACGCCGTCCATCTTGACATCTTCCGGCAGGCGGACCGGCAGCTGGTCGTCCGGAACCGGCATCTCGGTGCCGTCTTCCAGAGTCATCATCGGAATCGGCGCGCCCCAGTAACGCTGCCGTGACACGCCCCAGTCCCGCAGACGATAGTTCACCGTGCGCTTGCCGATGTTGTGCTCTTCCAGGTGGCGGGCGATCTCGTCGAAGGCCTCTTCACTGGTCAGGCCGCTGTACTTGCCGGAAGACACGAGCGTGCCTTTTTCGGTGAAGGCCTGCTCCTGAACATCAATCTCTCGACCATCGCGCGCAGCAATCACCTGTTTGATTGGCAGGCGGTATTTAAGGGCAAATTCATGGTCCCGTTCGTCATGGCCCGGAACGGCCATCAGGGCGCCGGTACCGTAGTCGGTCAGAACAAAGTTGGCAATCCAGACCGGAATTTCTTCCTGGGTCAGCGGATGAATGGCCTTGAAACCGGTATCAATGCCACGTTTTTCCATGGTGGCCAGCTCAGCCTCGGCCACCTTGCTGCTGCGGCACTCCTCCACAAACTCGGCCACATCACGGTGCCGCTCCGCGGCCTCTTTTGCCAGGGGGTGCCCGGCGGCAACCGCCATGTAGCTCACGCCCATCAGGGTGTCGGGGCGCGTGGTGTAGACCGTCAGGCCACTGTCCTTGTCCTTGAGCGGGAAGGTCAGCTCGGTACCCACGGACTTGCCAATCCAGTTGCGTTGCATGGCCTTGACCTGCTCGGGCCAGTCTTCCAGCTGATCCAGATCGTTCAGCAACTCCTCGGCATAGTCGGTAATGCGGATGAACCACTGGGGAATTTTCTTCTGCTCCACCAGGGCTCCGGAACGCCAGCCACGGCCGTCCACGACCTGCTCGTTGGCCAGAACCGTCTGATCCACCGGATCCCAGTTCACGGTGGACATCTTCTTGTACACCAGGCCTTTCTCATAAAGACGGGCGAAGAACCACTGCTCCCAACGGTAATAATCCGGCTTGCAGGTGGCCAGCTCCCGGTCCCAGTCGTAACCGAAACCCAGCTGCCTGAGCTGGTTTTTCATGTATTCGATATTGGCGTAGGTCCACTTGGCCGGAGCCGCCTTGTTGGCAATGGCGGCATTCTCGGCGGGCAGGCCGAAGGCGTCCCAGCCCATGGGCTGCATCACGTTTTTGCCCTGCATGCGCTGGTAACGGGAAACGACATCGCCAATGGTATAGTTGCGGACGTGCCCCATGTGCAGCTTGCCACTGGGGTAGGGGAACATGGACAGGCAGTAGTACTTGGGTTTGCCCGGCTCTTCCCTGACCATGAAGGTCTTGTTATCTTCCCAGAAATTACGGGCATTCTGCTCTACGTCACGGGGATTGTATTGCTCGTCCATTCCTGCCATTACCGAAATTACCTTGTGTGAAAAATAAAACCCTGTATCAAAATGATGTCCGGAGCGGGCCGGACATTCTAACGCACACTTGGCTTTACAGGTAGTCTGCCAATTTTCCCTTCTTGTGCCAGACTTTCTTGTGCCAGACTTATAGTGTTGGCGGGAGACGGCGGCCGGTGCAGCTTCCTGAGACACGCCGTGAATACGTCCATGTAGGCTTGAGCGCAGCATCCATGCTGCGCACAGTCTCAGGAAGCTGCACCGGCCGCCGCCCCGAACCCTGGGAGCTATTGTCAAGGAACGGGAGCACCAAACGTCTGGGAGACAGGGTGTGTCAGGCCCTTCCGGGACTGTCTGCAGCATGGATGCTGCAGTCAAGCGTACATGGACGTATTCACAGCGTGTCCCGGAAGGGCCTGACACAGCCTGGCTCCTGCCCCAACTGTCCGGATTTACGCTTGTTTTTTTGGAACCCCGAGGTTTGTTTGAAGGAGCAGTTATGACAAAACCAGAAAGAAGCCATCTCTCAGGAAAAGCCCTGGAAGTGTATGACCGAATGCTGGAGCGGGTGAAAACGCGTCTCCATGAATTAGAGGAAACCTCGCTGCAAACGCTGGAGGACGAAGTACGCAAAGCCGTTGAGTTCGAGTACGAACTGGAGGAGATGACCCGGGAAGAGGCGGATCTTCTGGGAGCCTATCTGCAGCGGGATCTTGAGCACCTGCTGCACTTCGTCGAGGAAACCGGCGAAGGCCTGAGTGAATGGTTGCAGCTTGATATCGCTTTGCTGGAACACCAACTGGCGGACAGTCTGTTCTCCGTTGCCGACAAAACCCTGATAGACACCCTGGAGCTCAAACAGAAGCTGGAGAACAAGGAGGCGGGTCAATACATCTCAGGTGAGGTGGCCACCGCGGGTATGTTCCAGTGCCTGAATTGTGGCCACATGCGCTGCCTGACAGCCACCAGCCATCTGGAACCCTGCGAAGCCTGCGGCTCCCACTACTACGAGCGGGTTACGAGCCGCTGGCCGAAACGGGAGGAATGATCCGCTCCCGGACAAACACGATCAGGATGACCGCCAGGGTCAGTACCGGCCAGGAACCGGTTTGCATATAAGGCGTACTGCCCTTGGCGGTGTATACCTCACCGGTCAGGGTGGCGCGCTCGAATTGCGGGATGGTCCTGGTCAGCCTGCCCCGGTGGTTAATGATTGCGGTCACGCCGTTGTTGGTGCCCCGGAGCATATAGCGGCCGGTTTCCAGGGCCCGCATTCGGGCAATCTGCAGGTGTTGCAGTGGTCCGATGGAATCCCCGAACCAACCATCGTTACTGATGGTGAGCAGAAGGCCGGAACCCCGGGCGTTGAAGGCGACGAAATCCGGGTAGGCAACCTCGTAACAGATGAACGGCATGATATTGATGCCATTTGCCCTGAGCGGGTCCTGCCGGGCCGGGCCCGGGCTGAAATCGCTCATGGGCAGGTTGAAGAACCCGATCAGTCCTCTAAGCACGCTTTGCAAAGGCACGTATTCGCCAAACGGGACCAGCTTCTGCTTGTGGTAGATGCCCTCGCTATTGCCAATCGCAATAATGCTGTTGTGATAAGTGAAGTCCTCAAGACGGTCACTGAAGCCGTACCAGGGTATCCCGGTAATCAGTGTGCTGTTCTCGCCCAGCTCAGTGCTGATGTGCTCGATGATTTTGCCGGCCTGATCCTGGGGAATGGGAATGGCCGTTTCCGGCCACAGGATCAGGTCGGTGTTCCAGTGGCCTTCTGTCATGCCCAGATACGTCACAATCTGGTCTCTGAGAAATTCCGGATCCCACTTGATCTGCTGGGGAATATTGCCCTGCATGGCCGCAAAGGTTGTGGCCTCGGTACTGAGCTCGGTCCAGTCAATCCGGTTCATGGCCGGAGCGATCAGCCACGGAATCAGCGCAATCACCAGAGTTACGCCGGCGGCGACTGGTCTCAGGTGTTTAACCAGCCACCAGCCCGCGTAGAGTGCAGCACCGGTAGCCGTAATCCAGAAAGTGATGCCGTGGACGCCTGTTAAGGGCGCAAGGCCGGCAAGAGGGCCGTCGGTATGAGCGGTACCGAGGTACAGCCAGGGAAAGCCGGTTAGCAACCAGCCCCGGAACCAGTCCCCCAGAATCCAGATAGCAGGGAACAGAATCAGTCGGCGGATAGCATTCTTCTTTGCGAGTTTGCCCCAGAACCAGAACGCCAGGCCATGGAACAGTGCCAGGCCCGCCACAAAGGCGGTGGTCAGCAGGATGGCGACGGGAATCGCCGTGTTGCCGTGTTCACTGATGCTGATATACACCCAGCTGGCACCGCTGCCAAACAGACCAAGGCCGGTAAGCCATCCGGCCCTGAACAGTTTCTGCGGCGCCAGGGGAACCGTGACCAGCAGAATCAGAAGAACCGAGACCGGCCCCAGCCACCAGAACTGAAACGGGGAAAAGGTCAGGGTTTGCAGGGCGCCGGCAACCACGAGGGTTGCCGCGCCGAGCCAGCGGTTGGTTGATAGCGGGGTATTCAGGACTTTGGCGTTTGTAACGTCATTGCTCACTGCGGGTTACCTGCAACAGACGGATGACACGGTTATCGGCGTTGGCAATAGTAAAGCCCAAGCCACCGAATTCAACCGATTCGCCCCGTCTGGGCAGATGTCCGAACTCCTTGAGTACCACCCCACCGATGGTGTCGAACTCTTCTTCGTCGAATTCGGTCTCGAAGAATTCGTTGAAATCATCGACCGGCGTTACCGCCTTGACCGCGTAGCTGCCATCGCCCCGTGCCTTGATGTGGGTCTCCTCATCGAAGTCATGTTCGTCTTCGATTTCCCCGACAATCTGCTCAAGCACGTCCTCAATGGTGATCAGCCCGGCGGTGCCGCCATACTCGTCCACCACAATGGCCATGTGGTTGCGGTTTTCCTTGAACTCCTTGAGAAGCTGGTTCAGGCGCTTGCTTTCGGGAACAAAGGTTGGCGGCCGCAGGATTTCCCGGATGCGGTTCCAGTTCAGGTCGTTGCTCAGGGCAAGGGGAAGCAGGTCCTTGGCCAGCAGGACGCCGATCACGTCATCCTGGCTGTCGCCGATCACCGGGAAGCGGCTGTGGGCAGAGGAGATGATTTCTGCCAGAAACTCTTTCGGGTCCTGGGATGCCTTGACGGTGACCATCTGGGAGCGGGGAATCATGATTTCATCCACCCGCATGTCGATCACCTGCATGGCACCTTCGATGATGCTCATGGCATCGACATCGATGATGTTCTGGGACTCGGCGTCCCGCAGGATTTCCAGCACGTCCTCGACGGACTCAGGCCCGCTGGAGAAGGCCTGTGATATACGTTCCAGCCAGGACTTGCTGCCCTGGCTGCGACTCGACTGATCGTCGCTCATGAGTCTTTTTCCGTTTCCTCTGCTTCGTAGGGATTGCCAAATCCGAGCTGTGCCAGCAATCGGACTTCGAGGGCTTCCATGACCTCGGCATCTTCGTCTTCAATATGATCGTAACCCTGGAGGTGCAACATGCCGTGCACCACCATATGGGCCCAGTGCGCGTCCAGGGATTTCTGCTGCTCCCGGGCCTCATCCTCAACAACAGGTGCGCAAATCACCAGATCTCCGGCCAATGGCACCGTTATACCGGCTGGCGCCTCAAATGGGAAGGACAACACATTGGTTGGCTTGTCCTTGCCCCGATACTGGCGATTCAGTGCCTGGCTCTCTTCGGTTCCGACAATGCGCACCGTTACCTCGGACGGATCCTCCCCCTGCCACGCCAACTGTGCCCATGCCTGAAAAGCCCGTTCCGGTGGAACCCCGGGTGCCTCGAAAACCTGTTGGAAGTCTACTGTCACCTCGCTCACTGGCCGGTCGCGCTCCCGTCGTCAAAAGAATCGTAGGCTTCCACAATGCGTTGAACCAGCGGGTGACGCACAACGTCTTTCGCTTCAAACCGGGTAAAGCCGATGCCCGGCACCTTGCTCAGCACACCGGCGGCATGAATCAGCCCCGAATTCTGACCCCGGGGCAGGTCCACCTGGGTGGTGTCGCCGGTAATGACGGCGGTTGAGCCAAAGCCGATCCGGGTCAGGAACATTTTCATCTGTTCCCGGGTCGTGTTCTGGCTTTCATCGAGAATGATAAACGAGTTGTTCAGTGTACGGCCGCGCATGAACGCCAGTGGTGCAATTTCAATCACGCTTTTTTCGATCAGCCGGGTCACCTGTTCAAAGCCGAGCATTTCATACAGGGCGTCGTACAGCGGGCGCAGATACGGATCCACCTTCTGAGCCAGATCTCCCGGCAGGAAACCCAGCTTTTCTCCGGCCTCCACCGCCGGCCGAACCAGCAGGATCCGCTTCACCTGCTCGTCTTTCAGGGCCTCCACGGCACAGGCAACCGCCAGCCAGGTCTTGCCGGTACCGGCGGGTCCGATCCCGAAGTTGATGTCGTGAGTGCGGATATTGTGCACGTATTTCTGCTGGTTCGCGCCCCGGGGTTTGGCCTGCAGCTTGGGTGTCTTGATCACCGACACTGCGCCGTCATAGGGCACGTCCTCGGGCAGGCGTTCAAAGCCGGTTTCCCGGATGAACAGGTGCACGGTATCCGGCGGAATGTCGTCCGCGGCCTCGGTTTCCCGATACAGATGCCGGATAACCTCAACGGCCGCCGCCACATGCTCGGTTTCCCCTTCCACCCGGAAATGATGGCCCCGCCGGCCGACTTTTACCTGAAGGCGTTTCTCGATCATCTTCAGGTTTTCATCAAACTGGCCACAAAGCGTGGCCAGCCGGCGCTGGTCCACCGGGTGCAGGTCAAATTGTCTGGTGTCGTGTGTGTTCAATCTTGCTCCGTTTTATACTCCCCCGGTTTCTTGGGGAGTTGGCTGTGAAGTTGGGGTCAGATGAAAGCTTTCATCTGACCCCTGTGCCACAAAAATGTTGGAGGCCAAGGATGGCCGGAAACAAGCGCACATGGACGTGCTCGTAGCGGTTTTTGGGAAGGGGCTCACCACCACTCGCCATGCACCAGCCCCAGGACCCATAGGAACACCAGGCCTAAAACATCCCCAAACCCACAGGCACCCCGCGAAGAGAATTGGGATAAGCCTCCACAATCTCGACATCAATGAAGTGCCCGACAACCTCCGGATTCTCATGTCGGAAGTTCACAATCCGGTTGTTCTCCGTGCGCCCCGCATACTCCCCGGGGTCTTTCCTGGACAGGCCAGTCACAAGGATCCGTTGGGTTGAGCCGACCATCTTGCGGCTGATGTCCATCACGTTCTGGTTCAGCCGGTCCTGCAGAATGCTCAGGCGCTGTTTCTTGACATCCATCGGTGTCTCGTCTGGCAGGTCCGAGGCCGGCGTGCCCGGCCGGGCGCTGTAGACGAAGCTGAAGGACATATCGAAGCCGATGTCGTTGATCAGCTTGATGGTGTCTTCGAAGTCCTTCTCGGTTTCACCGGGGAAGCCAATGATGAAATCCGAGGAGAAGCTGATGTCCGGCCGGAGCTTGCGCAGGCGGCGGAGTTTGGATTTGTACTCCAGTGCCGTGTGGCCCCGCTTCATGGCGGCCAGGATACGGTCTGAACCGCTCTGGACCGGCAGGTGCAGGTGGCTGACCAGTTCCGGCACGCGCTCGTAAACGTCGATCAGGGCGTCTGAGAATTCCACCGGGTGGGAGGTGGTGTAACGGATGCGGTCGATACCATCGATGGCGGCAACCAGCTCGATCAGTTCCGCCAGGTCCATGGTGTCGCCGTCGTGGGTCTCGCCGCGGTAGGCGTTGACGTTCTGGCCAAGAAGGTTGACTTCCCGGACGCCCTGGCCGGCGAGATGGGCGACTTCGGCAATCACATCGTCCGCCGGGCGGCTGACTTCCTCGCCTCGGGTATAGGGCACCACGCAGAAGGTGCAGTATTTGCTGCAGCCTTCCATGATGGAAACGAATGCGGAGGGGCCGTCGGCGCCGGGCTCGGGCAGGTTGTCGAACTTCTCGATTTCCGGGAAACTGACGTCCACCACGCCCACGCCATTACCTTTGCTACGAACTTCGGTGATCATGTCCGGCAGGCGGTGCAGGGTCTGGGGGCCGAAGACCATGTCCACGTAGGGCGCGCGGTCAATAATCGCCTGGCCTTCCTGGGAGGCCACGCAGCCGCCAACGCCGATAATCAGGTCCGGTTTCTTGCTCTTGAGTCCCTTCCAGCGGCCGAGCTGGTGAAACACCTTCTCCTGGGCCTTTTCCCGGATGGAGCAGGTGTTCAGCAACAGGATGTCGGCGTCATCGGGTGAATCGGTCATTTCGACGGTTTCGCCGGTCTTGAGCAGGTCTGCCATGCGGGCGGAGTCGTACTCGTTCATCTGACAGCCGTGGGTTTTGATGTACAGCTTTTTAGCCATGGGTCTCACGTAATCTGGTGGATGGTGCGCCGGGAACTGGGTGCTTTAATTTGCTTTAATTTAAAGGGGCGCCAGCAAAAAGGAACTGCGTATTATAACGAGGTGCTCATTCTTCAACCACCTTTGTCTCGGCTTGTTGCTAGTGTCCGTCTGGCTCTGGTGTTATCCGTTGCGATCTGATTTGGGTGCAGGATACCCGCCCGGCTCTCAGGTTACGAAGCGGGCCACTCCGGACGCCTCACTCCTCGCGAGCCTCCAGATACCGCTGCAGCTGCTCCCGCAACGCCCTGGGAAGCCGGGTAATCGTCAAAGCATCTTTATCGCGGTCGTAATAAACCGCCTGATTCACCAGGTCGGATGAAAACGACACGCTCATGCCACCCCCGGAGCCCGCGATACGCACCAGTTTCTTCACCTTGCGATGATCCGGGTGCAGCACGCCGCTCTCCGGAAGCTCTGCGGTTTTCGATGCAAATTCCCTGAAACGTTGCGGCTCGTTTTCGTCCAGATAGCCAGACAGTGCCTCGATTTCCACCGGTTCACCCAGGGCATGCTGTTCCTTGCAGAACTCGTAGGCCTTATTGCGCACTTCGCCGGCTTTCTCCGGTTCGGAGGATTTGGCGAACGCTTCTACCGCGTCCAGGAACGTCATGGTCTCTTTTTCCACATCCACCTGATTGGTGAACCCGCACAGGCGAATAAAGAGCTCCCCGGGCTCACCCGTGCCGCGGCCATGGACCAGGGTCAGATAATTCTCCGCCGGGTTGTTGCTGCGCCAGTCGTCCAGCTCAATGCGAACCGCCAGATTCAGTCTGGACAAACTCAGCACATCCGTAGCATCCAGTGACTCACTGCCATCAAACCGCATGGCGCTGTCGTTCTCCAGGATAAAGAGATAAACCACCTCTGAGTCGGCCAGTGCGTCATGCACGATCATCAGGTGGCCATCAAACTCCTCCTGGCTGCCGGTCAGCAGCTCCTGCCACTGCCCGAACAGGCGATCGGTCATGGCGCCGAAGGTTTGCCTGTCTTCCAGGTAGTCTTTCAGCCAGGCACTGAGCGGGCACTCGCCCAGGTCCTCGGAAAACCGTCCGTATTTCTTGCCGGGCTTGCTGTTAAACAGCCGCTTCATCTGCTTGTGCAGGCCCTCGTAGTCGCCACCGGGCTCCCTCAGAGAGTCTCCGGCACTGAGATGGGCTGCCTGGTCCGGCTGGAAATGCGTAAAAAAGGCAGACCTCAGGTGTTTGATTGCCATGGTTAATTACCCTGTTGCCGTTGTCCTGACTGAAAGGCCTCCATGATGAGCGTTTCATCGGGATGGTAAAGCCAGTCAAATCCAATGGGTTGCGCAGTGAGTGATATGGGAGAGAAGGCCATAGTCCAAGGAGCGGCAGCTTATTATGAAAAACGCGGAAATCCAAATTTCCACCCATCCTGATGCATTATCGTTCAAAGCCGATTTTGACACGTGAGAATTCCGCAATATCGCCTTTTCAGCTCTGAAGCCGCCTTCGGGACCCGCACTTTGGCTGGTCCATGTCTGTGCCTGTGCCTGAATAAGGGGCAGTTTTCAGGCTTGGCAGGGCTACCCCGCAGAGGTTGGGAAAGGGTCGGAAGCGCCAGAGTAAAGGCCTGAACAAGAATTGGCGCAATCCATGCTTATGGTTCAGGTCAGCGGGAAGAGTCGCGTTGTGTCGTGCGACACAATTCTCGTGGAATAAGTCACTCAAGCAAAAGCGCTTATTGGCCCGGAGATTTCTTCGGTTCAATAGGCGCTTTTTTTTTGGCAAATGGCCAGTGAGGCGGCTCGGAATTTTTCTTCGGTCTCCTCTTGACCAGTCGGTTTAACAGAAACGGAGAACTGCGATGCAATGTGTAACGAAAAAGGCCGGATTGGCGATAGCGATTGCCCTGATGGGTGGCTCGGTGCAGGCCACACAGACCGGGTTTCATGAAGCCCTGAGTAAGGCCGAGGTATACGGAGATCTTCGCTTGCGTTTCGAACAGGTGCAACAGGACAATGCACTCAGAGACGCGGAAAGCGTAACTTTGCGAACCCGCCTTGGCTATCGTACTGCGGATTACAATGGGTTATCCGGGCTTGTCGAGTTTGAGGACGTTCGGAACGTGGCTGGGCTTGACGACTACAACGACACGCTGGGGAAGAATCCAAATTACTCTGTTATTGCCGATCCCGAGACAACAGAGCTGGACCAGGCTTACCTTCAGTACAGGTTCGGAGATATAACCGGTCGGTTGGGGCGTCAGGTGATAACTTACGACAATCACCGGTTTATTGGCGACGTTGGCTGGCGCCAGGATCGCCAGACGTTTGATGCGGCCCGCCTGACTTACACCCCGTCAACCAACCTCGCAATCGACTACGCCTTCCTGAGTCAGCGCAACCGCATCTTTGCCGAGAGCCGGGACCTGCCATCCAAGGATCACATAGTCAACGTTGCCTACCAAACACCCCTCGGCAAGCTGACCGGCTATGCCTATCTGCTGGAAATTGATGAAGGCGTTGACAACTCGCTCGACACCGTCGGGCTTCGTTATGTTGGCCGGTATGACCTTGAGCCGCTGGGGATAATCTACGAAGCCGAATATGCGATTCAGGAGGCAGAATCGGGCGGTGCTGATTTTGATGCCGAGTATTACAAGCTGAATGCGGGCATTGATATCGCGGGTGTCATTGTTTCAGCGGGACTTGAAGTCCTTGGGTCGGATAATGGCAACTACGGCTTCTCTACACCACTGGCAACCCTGCACGGTCAGAACGGCTGGGCTGACCAGTTTCTGAACACCCCGCTGGTCGGGTTGGAAGACGCGTCGCTCAGCGTAAAGGCACCCGTGGCGGGCGGCGGCCTGACCCTCAAATATCATGACTTCAGGGCCAGTGACTCGCCTGGCGGTGCCAGTGACTTGGGTAGCGAGGTTGATGTGGTCTATCAGCGCAAGTTTGCGGAGAACTACTCAGCAGGTATTAAATACGCTCGCTACATGGCCGGAGATGCAGCAACCGGAAAAGTGGATACTGACAAGCTCTGGCTGACTCTGGCCGCCAAGTTCTGAGGCTGATATCCGAAAAAAAGCCCCGGCGGCGTCCACTGCCAGCGGGGGCCTTTCATCCGTCATTCGGCTCAGATTCGCTTGTTGCGCACCAGGTCTTGCACCAGTTTGCTGACCGCGCCTGCGATTTCTTCACTGTCGTCTGCGCAGATGGAAGCCGAGGCGATGTCCGAGCCGAGGTTTGCCACAATCGCGATGACGCCGTGGGCGCTGATGACCTGTGCGGAGCGGCGGCGATCATCAACATTGCCGGCATTGTCTTCGCTGAGCACGATGGTGGTTTTACCCTGATCAAACAGCGCCCGTTCCAGAGCCAATGCCAGGGCCGGTGCCTGCTTGCCATTGCACGCGATGATCGCAGGCTTCTGGGCCAGGCGGCGTTCGCGTTCTTCAACGGACACCGGATCCAGGGATTCGCCAGCATCCGCCAGGCCCGCCACCATACCGGCACCGATGGTGACGTTGGTCAGCCGGTCGATCACGATAAAGCTGCCGGTGGCGTGGTTCCGCTGGTAGGCATCAAAGGCAATCGGCTGGTTCAGGGTCAGTTCGCACAGGCCGATCTCATTCAGTTGCAGGGCAGAAGGATTCTCGTTCCTTTCCAGGCTGTTTACATCGGTCTGATGGTGAATCTTCTTCACCGTGCCGGAGGTAAAGGTGGGGCCCAGCTTGATGTCATACAGGCGGCCGGTTTCCAGGGGCGCGTCGGTCATCCACACGATGTTGGCGTTGAAACGGTTGCCCACTTCAGGCTCATCTTCCGCTTTTACCAGCATGTCGCCACGGCTGACGTCGATTTCGTCGGTCAGCGTGAGGGTGACCGCCTGGTCGATATAGGCTTCTTCAAGGTTGCCGTCGAAGGTTACCACCTCTTTCACCGTGCTGGTGCGCCGGGAGGGCAGCGCCATGATTTTCTCGCCCGGGCGGATCACGCCGGAGGCGATGGTGCCGCAGAAGCCGCGAAAGTTCAGGTTCGGGCGGGTTACGTACTGAACCGGGAAGCGGAAATGCTCCAGGTTCTTGTCCCGACCGACTTCCACGGTTTCCAGGATTTCCATCAGCGGCTGGCCGGTGAACCAGGGCGTGTGCTCGCTCTTGTTCACCACGTTATCGCCTTCCAGGGCGGAAATCGGCACGAAGCGGATGTCCTTCAGGCCCAGTTTGGCGGCAAACGCCAGATAGTCGTCCCGGATCTCGTTGAAGCGCTCTTCGCTGAAATCCACCAGATCCATCTTGTTGATGGCGACCACAATGTGGCGGATACCCAGCAGCGATGCAATGTAGGAATGCCGGCGGGTCTGGGTCAGCACACCGTGGCGGGCATCGATCATCAGGATCGCAACCTGCGCCGTGGACGCGCCGGTGGCCATGTTGCGGGTGTACTGCTCATGGCCCGGGGTGTCGGCGATGATGAACTTGCGCTTGTCGGTGGAAAAATACCGGTAGGCCACATCAATGGTGATGCCCTGTTCGCGCTCCGCCTGCAGGCCGTCCACCAGCAGGGCCAGGTCCAGCTTTTCGCCGGTAGTCCCCATCTTGGCACTGTCGGTTTTCAGGCTGGCCATGTGATCTTCATAGATCATCTTGGTGTCATGCAGCAGGCGACCAATCAGCGTGCTCTTGCCGTCGTCCACGCTGCCGCAGGTGAGCAGGCGCAGGAGTTCCTTGTTTTCGTGCTGTTTCAGGTAGGCCTGAATATCTTCCGCAATCAGATCAGACTGGTGTGACATCTTAGAAGTACCCTTCCCGCTTTTTCTGTTCCATGGAGCCGGCTGAATCATGGTCGATAACGCGACCCTGACGCTCGGAACTGGTGGCCAGCAGCATTTCCTGGATGATCTCCGGCAACGTGGTGGCTTCGGATTCAATGGCGCCGGTTAACGGGTAGCAGCCGAGGGTGCGGAAGCGGATGGATTTCATCATCGGCTTCTCGCCCTCTTTCAGCGGCATTCGGTCATCGTCCACCATGATCAGGGTGCCGTCGCGCTCAACCACCGGGCGCACCGCGGAGTAGTAAAGGGGAACGATCTCGATATTTTCCAGGTAGATGTACTGCCAGATATCCAGCTCGGTCCAGTTGGACAGCGGGAATACCCGAATGCTTTCGCCCTTGTTGATCTTGCCGTTGTAGATGTTCCAGAGTTCAGGACGTTGGTTCTTGGGGTCCCAGCGGTGGTATTCGTCGCGGAAGGAATAGACACGCTCCTTGGCACGGGATTTTTCTTCGTCCCGGCGGGCGCCGCCGAACGCCGCATCAAACTTGTACTTGTCCAGGGCTTGCTTGAGGGCCTGGGTTTTCATTACGTCGGTGTGCTTGGCACTGCCGTGAGTGAATGGGCCAATGCCCTGTTTGATGCCGTCCTCGTTCTTGTGAACGATCAGGTCCAGACCGTATTCCTTCACCTTGCGGTCCCGGAAGTCGATCATATCCCGGAATTTCCAAGTGGTGTCCACGTGCATGAGAGGGAAGGGCGGTTTACCCGGATAAAAGGCCTTGCGGGCCAGGTGCAGCATTACCGCGGAGTCCTTGCCGATGGAATACAGCATCACCGGGTTGTCGAACTCGGCTGCGACTTCCCGGATGATGTGGATGCTTTCCGCTTCCAGCTGTTTCAGATGCGTGAGGTTGTATGTGGTCATGGTAATCCGTTGCCGCCGTGCGGGCCGTTGTGGCTATGCGAATTGATAGCGCAACTATACCAGAGCCAGCAAGGGCATAAGAAGACGGTCAACTAGACATTGGCGCTATAACAATATAGCAGGTGGCGGGCGCAGGGCTTTCGAAAAACGGGTGTTTGGGCTCAGGCTGGATTGCAGGAGTCGGCCAGTAGTTTGGCAACGTAGCGGTCGACATAGTCGAAGCCGTTGCCCTCGAACTCGGCGAACTGGATGCCCAGTTGGAATTCATCTCTGGCAATCCGGCGCATATGAACGATATTGCCGTCTGCAACGATGGAGACCGGTTGCGTGGCAACGACGGGCACCGAGAACCGGGCTTTGACGGCAACCCAGTTGCCGGGAGCAGGCGCCTTTTGCTCTGGAATCAACTGCTTCACCGTTGCCTGATTGCAGGAAATCATCACGCCGGTGCGTGAAAGATTGGAGATCGAACAGGTAAGGCAGCAGCCGTCCGGTTTTTCAAGGGTGATGTCGGTGGCTACGTCCACCCGTTGCTGGTTGCGCAGATTCAGTTTGGCGGCGACAGGTTTCATGTTGACTCTTCTGGCGTGTCTGGTTTCGAATGAGGCTGCCTTTCCCATAAATCCCTTCCAGAAAAACACTTAAACTCATGATAAGCGCATGAAAGTGTAGTTGTTTACTTTGTGATCAGCAAGAAGCCTGACGCTTATTGTGGCAGTTTTATTAAACCTTTCTGAACGAAGCGTCACAAAAATTGACGCCTGTCAGTATTAGCCACCGGAAATGCCGGCCGGTCTTATGTTACAGGTTTTGCTGCAGGCGGCACCGTGGCTGGTGTAAAATGCCGGCCTTCATTCATGTGTGGGCTTTCACTGAGCTCCGGGAATTCCAAGCTTTTTATGACAGACAACACCCAGAACCCCGCTACAGAAACCGGTAATGGCAAGGTCGGCTTTATCAGCCTTGGCTGCCCCAAGGCCCTCGTGGACTCAGAGCGTATCCTCACCCAACTCCGGCTCGATGGGTATAACGTAGCCTCCACCTATGACGACGCCGATATCGTGGTGGTGAATACCTGTGGCTTTATTGATGCTGCCAAGCAGGAATCCCTGGATGCTATTGGCGAGGCCATCAGTGAAAACGGGAAAGTCATCGTCACCGGCTGCATGGGTGTCGAAGCCGACAAGATCCGCGAGACCCACCCCGGCGTTCTGGCGGTTTCCGGTCCTCATGCCTATGAAGAAGTGGTCGGTGCGGTTCACCAGTTCGTGCCCCAGAAAAAGCAACACGATCCGTTCACCGATCTGGTCCCGCCCCAGGGCATCAAACTGACCCCGAGGCATTATGCCTATCTGAAAATTTCCGAGGGCTGCAACCACCGCTGCACCTTCTGCATCATCCCCTCCATGCGCGGCGATCTGGTCAGCCGGCCCATCGGCGATGTGATGGACGAAGCCCAGCGCCTGGTGGATGCCGGCGTCAAGGAACTGCTGGTGATTTCCCAGGACACTTCTGCGTATGGTGTCGATACCAAATACCGCACCGGCTTCTGGCAGGGCCGCCCGCTGAAAACCAAGATGCAGTCGCTGTGCGAGGCCCTGGGTGAAATGGGCGTGTGGGTGCGTTTGCACTATGTGTATCCCTATCCCCATGTGGACGACATCATCCCGCTGATGGCCGAAGGCAAGATCCTGCCGTACCTGGATATCCCGTTCCAGCACGCCAGCCCGAAAGTCCTCAGGGCCATGAAACGCCCGGCCCACGACAGCAAAACCCTGGAGCGCATCCGCAGGTGGCGGGACATCTGCCCGGAACTGACCATCCGCTCAACGTTTATCGTCGGCTTCCCCGGCGAAACCGAGGAAGATTTCCAGTACCTGCTGGACTGGCTCGACGAAGCCCAGCTGGACCGCGTGGGCGCGTTCAAATACAGCCCGGTGGAAGGCGCCAAGGCCAACGAACTGGAAGGTGCGGTGCCTGAGGAAGTGAAAGAAGCGCGCCTGGCCCGCTTCATGGAAAAACAGGCTAAGATTTCCGCCGCCCGCCTGCAGGCCAGGATCGGCCAGACCATCGACGTTCTGATCGACGAAGTGGACGAAGAAGGCGCCATTGGCCGTTCCAAAGCCGATGCGCCGGAGATTGACGGGATGGTCTACCTAAACGATGAGACGGATCTTGTGCCCGGTGAGATTGTTCAGGCCGTGGTTGAGCATGCCGATGAGTATGATCTTTGGGCCCGGCTTATTAGGTAGCCTTCTAAAACTGGAGTTAACGCACGGGTGGGGGCGGGTTTCCAAAAAACCCTCCTTGGCGCACATCCATGTGAGGCTTCGGCTCCGCCACCCATGTGCCCGCCCAGTATTGGAAAGCGGTCCGCCCCCCCGCTGGCCGAACAGGCAGTTACCCGCAAAAGCAGCGTGTAAGTGTTTTATCTGGGTTTATCTCTGAGCTGGGCAGCCTCCTGCCGAGGCCTCCCCCACATCTACCAGGCTGGGGCCGCAATCAAAACCACGACCCAAAGCCCAAGGCTTACCCCCCAAGCTTGCGAACCAGAATCTCGTTAAACAGCTTGGGATTTCCCTGACCCTTGGAGGCCTTCATTAGAGGCCCCATAAACCCGCCAAGCATCTTCTTCTGTTTCTTGGGATCGGATTCCTGCTGATACTGGGCCACCTGATCCGGCATCCCGGCCAGCACCTCGTCTACCATGGCTTCCAGCGCACCGGTGTCAGACACCTGCTTCAGGCCCTTGGCGTCGATGATCGCGTCCACGTTGTCGTTTTCGCCAGACCACAGCGCTTCAAACACCTTCTTTGCGCCAGCAGAGGAAACCGTGTTATCGGCAATCCGCACCACCAGGTCACCCAACTGGGCGCCGGTGATGGGGGAGTCGGCAACGGTCTTCTCCTCGGCATTCAGGCGGGCGGAAAATTCGCCCTGGATCCAGTTGGCGACCAGCTTGGCGTCTTTGCCGTGGCTGGCGGCTTCCTCGAAGAACGTGGCCAGTTTGGAGTCGCCGCTGAGCAGGCCGGCGTCGTAGTCGTTCAGGCCGTACTGGTCCTTGAACCGTGCCTTCCGTGCATCCGGCAGTTCCGGGAGGCGGTTGCGGGCTTCGCTAATGAACGAGTCATCAATTTCCACCGGCAGCAGGTCCGGGCAGGGGAAGTAGCGGTAGTCGTTGGCTTCTTCCTTGGTGCGCATGGAGCGGGATTCGTCCCGGTCGCCATTGTACAGGCGGGTTTCCTGCACAATTCTGCCGCCGTCTTCCAGGATGTCCATCTGTCGTTCCACTTCGTGGGCAATGGCCTGTTCCATGAAGCGGAATGAGTTCAGGTTCTTGGTTTCGGTGCGGGTGCCGAGGGTGTCCGAGCCTTTTGGCTTCAGGGAGATGTTCACGTCGAAGCGCATGGAGCCCTGGGACATGTCGCCATCGCAGATACCCAGCGAGGTTACAATGCCGTGCAGTTTTTTGGCGAACGCCACGGCTTCCTCGGCATTATTCATATCCGGTTCGGTGACCACTTCGATCAGTGGGGTCCCGGCCCGGTTGAGGTCCACGCCAGTCATGCCATGAAAATCCTCATGGAGGGATTTGCCGGCGTCTTCTTCCAGGTGAGCGTGGTGAATGCGCACGCGCCGGGTCTCACCGTTGGCCAGATCAATGTCCACGTAGCCGGGGCCGACGATCGGACGCTCCAGCTGGGTGGTCTGGTAGCCCTTCGGCAGGTCCGGGTAGAAATAGTTCTTCCGTTCGAACACCGAGCGGCGTTCAATCTCGGCGTTCACCGCCAGGCCAAACATCACCGCGTAGCGGAAGGCCTGCTCGTTGGGCACGGGCAGGGTGCCGGGCATGGCCAGGTCAACGGCGTTGGCCTGGGTGTTGGGCTCGGCGCCGTAAGCGGTGCTGGAGCCGGAAAAGATCTTGGTTCGGGTGGCGAGCTGAACGTGAATTTCCAGCCCGATCACAATGTCCCACTGCATAGTTGCTCTCTCCTGTATGGGGCCTGTCCCGGGCTTATTGCGGTTCACGCTGGTGCCAGTCGGTCACCTGCTGGAATTGATGGGCGGCGTTCAGCAAACGCGCCTCGGAGAAATAATCCCCGATGATCTGCAGGCCCACCGGCAGACCATCGACGAAACCCGCCGGCACCGACATGGCTGGAATGCCCGCCAGGTTGATGGCGATGGTGAACACGTCTTCCAGGTACATAGTGACCGGGTCGCTGGTTTTCTCGCCCTGGATGAACGCCGGGGAGGGCGTGGTCGGGCTCATCAGCACATCCACTTCCCTGAAGGCATTGATGAAATCCTGCTGGATCAGCCGGCGCACCTTCTGGGCCTTCAGGTAGTAGGCATCGAAATACCCGGCGGACAGCGCGTAGGTGCCCACCAGGATCCGGCGTTTTACCTCGGTGCCAAAGCCTTCAGCACGGGTGCGGGTATACAGATCCATCAGATCCTTCGGATCTTCGCAGCGGTAGCCGTAACGCACCCCGTCAAAACGGGACAGGTTGGCGGAGGCTTCCGCCGGCGCAATCACGTAATAGGCCGCTATCGCCAGTTTGGCGTTGGGCAGGGACACCTCTTTCACTGTCGCGCCCAGATTCTCGTATTCCTTTACCGCATTGCGAACCTGTTGCTCCATCGCCGGGCTGAGCTGATCACTGAAGTACTCTTTCGGCAAACCGATCTTCAGACCTTTTAACGGCTCGTTCAGCGTGGCGGTGTAATCCGGAACTTCACGATCAATCGAGGTAGAGTCCTTCGGATCGAACCCCGCCATCACATTCAGCATCAGCGCGTTATCCTCTGCGCTGCGGGCAATCGTACCGCCCTGGTCGAGGCTGGAGGCAAAAGCAATCATCCCGTACCGGGACACCCGCCCGTACGTCGGCTTCAGCCCGGTCACGCCGCAAAGCGCCGCCGGCTGACGAATCGAGCCGCCGGTGTCCGTTGCGGTAGCCGCCGGCACCAGCCGCGCCGCCACCGCCGCCGCGGAGCCCCCGGAAGAACCGCCTGGCACCCGCTTTTCACCCTGGCCCAAACGCCAGGGGTTGGTGGTCGCGCCAAAATAGCTGGACTCGGTGGACGACCCCATGGCGAACTCATCCATGTTGGTCTTGCCCAGGCACACGGCCCCGGCCTGGCGGAAATTCGCGGTGACCGTTGCATCGTAGGGCGGAACAAAATTCTCCAGCATTTTCGAACCACAGGTGGTACGAACGCCGTTGGTACAGAAAATATCCTTGTGGGCAAACGGCACCCCTGTCCAGGGCGTCGCATTCCCAGTCGCCCGCTGCTCATCCGCCGCCCGGGCATCGGCCAGCGCCTGCTCCCCGGTGACGGTAATAAAACTGTTGTACTTGCCATCTTCCTGCTTGATGCGGTCGAGAAACTGCTGGGTCAGCTCAACGCTGGAAACCTGGCCGCTCTCCAGTTCCCGGGAAAGCTCTGCTACGGATTTGTTATGCATGATGAATCCTGAAATCGCTGTTCGTCAGATCACTCAATGGCTCACTCAATGACTCTGGGAACCAGATAAAGCCCGTTCTCGGTGGCCGGCGCAATCGCCTGGAACGCCTCCCGCTGATTGGTCTCGGTCACCTCATCGGCCCGCAGGCGCTGGACCGCATTCAGCGGATGGGCCATGGGTTCAACCGAGTCGGTATCGGCCGCAGCCAACTGATCCACCAGATCCAGGATATTGCCCAGATCCTTCTCCAGAGCCGAAACCTGCTCCTCGTCCACGCGAATGCGGGCGAGCACAGCGACTTTCTCGATGTCCTTGCGGGAAATGGTCACGCATTGCCTCCCAGGTAAATGAAATGTCGTTAATAAATCTTAAGAAGTTGAGGGCGGTTCTGAAGTTCGGGGTCGGTCGGAGATCTCCTTTCAAAACTGTTGAGGGCCATGGACGGCCCGAAACAAGCGCACATGGATGTGCTCGTAGCGTGTTTTGAAAGGAGATCTCCGAGCGGCCCTTCACCCAAGCCAAAAAATTAAAGCGACATGGTAACAGATTCGAACAATCGCGGGAGGCCCCAGCCCATAAGGTAAATGTGTGAACCGTAAGGCGTGAGGCCCGTTCGCGCCTTGCCTGCCGGGGTGCTCACTGCTAAAGTTGCCGCATCTTTTCTCTGCGACTGCAACTCTCAGGTTGAAACTACACGAATGTTGATAAAAAGACTCCGAGGCTTATTCTCAAGCGACCTGTCCATCGACCTGGGCACCGCCAACACCCTTATTTACGTCCGTGAGCGCGGAATCGTTCTGAACGAGCCATCCGTTGTGGCCATCCGCACCAGTGGTTCCCAGAAAATGGTCGCCGCCGTCGGTGCGGAAGCCAAACGCATGCTGGGCCGTACCCCCGGCAACATCACCGCCATCCGCCCCATGAAGGACGGCGTGATTGCAGATTTTGTCGTCACCGAAAAAATGCTCCAGCATTTTATCCACAAGGTGCATGAAAACAGCTTCATTACCCCGAGTCCGCGGGTACTGGTCTGCGTACCCAGCAAATCCACCCAGGTAGAGCGCAAGGCCATCCGTGAATCCGCCCTCGGCGCCGGCGCCCGCGAAGTGTTCCTGATTGAAGAGCCCATGGCCGCGGCCATTGGCGCCGGGCTTCCGGTGGAAGAAGCCAGCGGCTCCATGATTGTGGACATCGGCGGTGGCACCACCGAGATCGCCATCATCTCTCTGAACGGCATTGTCTATGCCGAGTCTGTCCGGGTAGGCGGCGACAAGTTCGATGAGGCCATCGTGACCTACGTGCGCCGCAACTACGGCAGCCTGATCGGCGATTCCACCGCCGAGCGCATCAAGCATGAAATCGGCTGCGCCTACGAAGGTCTCGAAATCCGCGAAATCGACGTGCGTGGTCGCAACCTTGCAGAAGGCGTGCCCAGGGCCTTCACCCTGAACAGCGAGGAAATCCTCGACGCCCTGCAGGAATCCCTGGCCCAGATCGTCCAGACCGTTAAGAGCGCCCTTGAGCAGTCGCCGCCCGAACTGGCCTCCGACATCGCCGAGCGCGGTATCGTTCTGACCGGCGGCGGCGCACTGCTTCGCGGGCTGGACAAGCTGATCAGCGAGGAAACCGGCCTGCCGGTAATCATCGCTGAAGACCCGCTGACCTGCGTCGCCCGGGGTGGCGGCAAGGCACTGGAAGTGATTGACCGGGGTGGCATCGGAATGTTCTCCCAGGAGGGATAATCCCGTGGGGAGGGCTCGCCATTAAAACCATTTTTGTCCAGGGGCCTGTTCCTGGCTTCAGACTCCTCATTGTTCTTCTCGTATCGGCAGCCCTGGTGGTTGCCGATGCGCGTTTCGACAAGGTCTCAACCGTGCGCAGCACCATTGCCACAGGTCTGGCTCCTGTGTACTGGCTCGGCAATGCACCCTATGAATTCACCGATTGGGTGGCAGGGCTGTTTGAAAACAAGAAAGACCTGCAGCAGGAAAACGAAGACCTCCGGGCCCGCTTGCTGATCCTGGAACGGCGCGCCCTGAAATACGCGGCCCTTGCCTCTGAAAACAACGAACTGCGCCGCCTGATGAACTCCTCCGAGGTGCTGGACGACCGCGTCATCGTGGGCGAAGTGGTGGGTGTCTCTCCGGACCCATTCTCCCATGAAGTCATTATCAACAAGGGTCGGCGCGATGGCCTCGTGCCAGGCCAGGCCATTCTGGATGCTCACGGATTGATGGGGCAGGTGGTGCAGAGCAGTCAGTTAACGTCTCGAGTACTTCTGGTGTCTGACAGCAGCCACGCCGTTCCGGTGGAAGTGGTCCGCAACGGATTGCGGGCTATCCTGCTGGGCACCGGCGATAGCGATACCCTTGATCTGGTCCATGTGCCAGACACCGCAGACATCCGGGAAGGCGATCTTCTGGTAAGTTCCGGTCTCGGTGGCCGGTTCCCCCGGGGCTACCCGGTGGCAGAAGTAAGCCGCATTACCAAGGAACCGGGTGAGCCGTTCATCTCCATAGAGGCAACGCCGAAAGCGCAACTAAACCAGAGCCGTCTGGTGCTGGTGGTGTTTCCACCGGACGGACCGTTATCGACCGAAGGTGAGGCCGTTGAAGGCGAGCCCGCCGCTAACGCTGAGGCAGACGCCGTGCAGGGAGGGCAGGACTGATGCTGTCGGTAATCAGCTATCCGGTTTTCGTACTGTCTGTGATTGTCGCCCTGGTTTTCAGTATTTCCCTGTTCCCCGTTGGCTGGTTCGAGTTCCGTCCTGAGTGGCTGGGGCTGGTCGTTTTCTACTGGACGTTCCGGGCACCGGCCCAGTTCGGCATTCTGCTGGCCTGGTGTCTCGGGCTGCTGCTGGACGTCCTTGAGGCGACCCCCCTCGGTGTGAACGCCATGGCCATGGCTCTGACTGCCTTCCTGGTGCTTACCATCCACCAGCGTCTTCGCATGTATCCGATTCCCCAGCAGTGCCTGATGGTGTTCCTGTTGCTCGGGATCAACCAGATGCTGGTGCATTTCCTGAAGCAGCTGCTTGGTGGCGAGACTGCCGGATTCAGTTATCTCTGGCCGGCTCTGACCAGCGCCCTGGTATGGCCGGTATTCTCCATTCTGCTGGACAACATTAACCGCAAACTGGGTTAGCCATGTCGCCAATCATTCTTGCCTCGGCTTCGCCACGCCGGGCAGAGCTGTTGCAGCAAATCGGCCTGAGTTTTTCTGTTCGTCCGGCGGATATCGATGAAACGCCGGAGCCTCGCGAAACGCCGGAACACTATGTGGAGCGGCTGGCCAGGGAGAAGGCGCTGTTGGTGGCACAATCATCTCCGGAATGCCTGGTACTGGGCTCGGATACGTCCGTGGTTCTTGATCGTGTCATCCTCGGTAAACCCTCCGGCGCCGGCGAGGCCAGGGCGACCCTGGCCCGGCTCTCCGGTGCTACCCATCAGGTGATGACCGCTGTGGCACTGGCTTGTGGTGGCGTATGCCATTCCCGGCTTGTGGTAACCGAAGTCCGGTTCAGGGCATTGTCTGCAAACGAAATCGACGCCTATGTTGCCAGCGGTGAACCAATGGACAAGGCCGGGAGTTATGGAATTCAGGGGCTTGGTGGTATTTTTGTCAATGAACTTCGGGGTAGCTACAGTGCCGTGGTTGGATTGCCGCTGCAGGAAACAGCAGCATTACTGGCAGATGCCGGTTACCCGGTCTGGAAAAACTGGCCGCGCAGTCTGGAGAGCCAAACATCATGAGTGAAGAGATCCTGATCAACGTCACGCCCGTGGAAACCCGCGTGGCGCTGGTTGAGAACGGCATGCTGCAGGAAGCCTATATTGAGCGCACCAGCAGAAAAGGGATTGTCGGGAACATTTACAAGGGCAAGGTGGTGCGGGTGTTGCCGGGTATGGAAGCGGCGTTCGTCGATATTGGTCTGGAACGGGCGGCGTTTATTCATGCCTCCGATGTGGTTCCGAGCCAGTCCAATGGCGATGATCCGGCCGATACCCCGAAAACCGTTCCGGACATTCGCAGCCTGCTTCGTGAGGGCCAGTCGCTGGTCGTTCAGGTCACCAAAGACCCGATTGGCACCAAGGGCGCGCGGCTGACAACCCAGCTCTCCATCCCGTCCCGATACCTGGTGTTCATGCCCGGTGTCAGTCATGTGGGTATTTCCCAGAGGATCGAGGACGATAACGAGCGGGCACGCCTCAAAACGCTGATCGGGGAAGCCGCTGCAGAGGACCCGGACGTCCGGGGTGGCTACATCATCCGGACCGCTGCCGAGGCGGCATCACCGGAAGACCTGATTGGCGACATGACCTATCTGCACCGGTTGAGTCAGTCCATCCATGAGCGGATTTCCCGCGTTCAGGCACCGGCGGTAGTCTACCAGGATCTGCCCCTGTTCATTCGTACCATCCGGGATCTGATCCGGCCCCAGACCGAGAAAGTCCGCATCGACAGCCGTGAGAGCCACCAACGGGTGATGGAGTTTGTGGATGAGTTCGTGTCGGAGTTTTCCGACAAGGTTGAGTATTATCCGGGAGAACGGCCCATATTCGATCTCTACTCGGTGGAAGACGAGATCCAGAAAGCCCTGAGCCGCAAGGTCCAG
Source organism: Marinobacter sp. B-21 (assembly GCF_056857895.1). Classification (NCBI taxonomy): domain Bacteria; kingdom Pseudomonadati; phylum Pseudomonadota; class Gammaproteobacteria; order Pseudomonadales; family Marinobacteraceae; genus Marinobacter; species Marinobacter sp. B-21. The sequence continues at coordinate 50,205 of NZ_JBSXNZ010000064.1, read as the reverse complement.
CTCAAGTCCGGCGGGTACGTGATCATCGATCAGACCGAGGCCATGACCACCATTGATATCAATACCGGCGCGTTTGTGGGCCACAGGAATCTGGAAGAAACCATCTTCAAAACCAATCTCGAGGCCGCCCGCGCCATCAGCCGCCAGCTGCGTTTGCGAAATCTCGGTGGCATCATCATTATTGATTTTATCGACATGGAAGATCCCGAACACCAGCGTCAGGTGCACCGCATGCTGGAAAAAATGCTGGAGCGGGATCACGCCAAAACCAAGATTACCGGCGTATCGGAACTGGGTCTGGTAGAGATGACCCGCAAGCGCACCACGGAGAGTCTCGGCCAGGTGCTGTGCGAGCCCTGCCCGATCTGTGACGGCCGCGGATTCCTCAAAACCACCGAGACCGTGTGCTACGAAATCTTCCGGGAGATTCTCCGGGTCAACCGCGCCTACGATGCCGAGAGTTACCTGGTCATGGCATCACAGAGTGTGGTCGACCGCCTGCTGGATGAAGAATCGGACAACGTGGCCGATCTGGAGACTTTTATCAGCAAAACCATTCGTTTCCAGGTAGAGCCGTTTTATAGCCAGGAGCAGTACGATGTCGTTTTGCTCTGACCCCGGGGCAATCTGCCGGGTTGTGGAGTAAGGTGCCCGGATGTCCTCCACCGATCACCAGCCGCCGCTTCCGGAGAACCTGCCAGAGAGCCCTCCGGTTCGGCTGGTAGCACGCCTTGCCAGCCTGATCTGGTGGTTGCTGTTGGTCGTGCTGGTGCTATTTGCCCTCTATGCCGGCCTGGGGCGCCAGCTGACCCGGAATGTTGACAGCTTTCGTGACGATCTGGCTAGCGAACTTTCTGACCGACTGGGGCACAACGTCAGTATTGGCAGTCTTTCCTCCCGCTGGTACTGGCTTGATCCTTCCTTTTCCGCCCGTGATATCCGGATCAGTAATACTGAAACCGGTGTTGTTGTGGCGAACCTGCAGTACCTCAATATCCGGTTTGATGCCCTGGCCTCCCTGCTGCGATTGAAAATTGTCTTTGAGGACTTTGAGGCAGACGGCCTGGAACTGACAGTTAACCAGGAGCAGGGCGGCGATGTGGTTGTCCGGGGTGCCGAGATCCCGGAACCGGTCAGTCGCCAGATCCACGAGTGGCTGGAGCTTGCAGGCAACTGGCTGTCTGATCCCTATGTAAAGATCACCCGGGTAGATCTTGGTATCCGGGACAGTCAGGGCAATCGTCGCCATCTTTATATTCCCCAGCTGGATCTGGACTATCGCCGCGGACTGTTCCATGCCTCCGGCCGGGCCATGCAATCGGGCACTACCCAGCAACTCGCCAGCTTCGCCCTGGTGGGGCAGCACTTCTTCCGGGGAGATTTCACGGGCCAGCTCTATCTCGATGTGGACTCCGGCCGGCTATTTGACGGCCTGATCGACGAATACCAGTGGCAAACACTTCGGGTGGAAGGGTTTGATCTCGGGGGTGAGGCCTGGCTGACGTTCCGGAACGGTCTGCTGCAGCAGGTGACGGGCAGGGTCCGGACGCCGTACCTGCAACTGGGTGTGGGGCATGAGTCACTTGCGCCTCTGGAAGACATTCGCGCGCGATTTGGCTGGCGTCGTCGCCATAGCGTTATGACCGATGAGAAACTGAGCGGGTCCGACTCCTTCGCCCTGGGGGAATGGCATATCAAACAGCTCCAGTGGACCTGGAGTGGTGACGTGGTTTCCCCGTTCAATCTGCGCCTGGCGCCTTCGGAAGGCGGTATGTCGGTGATCGCCGATGCGCTGCCGCTTGCGCCCACCCGCCGCCTTGCCGCGAGACTTCCGATCCTGCCGGAATGGGCGCTGAGGGCTCTGCGCAATTATCGCCCTGGCGGATTCCTTGACCAGCTTGAAGTGTACCTGCCTGACCAGTCTCCAGAGAAATTCGAGCTTTCGGGCCAGCTCCGGGATGCCAGTGCCCGGGCCTACGGCGGGGCACCCGGGGTCACGTCCGTTAACGGTTCTATCTTTCTGGACAGACATAACGGCTATGTTCAGGTTGCAGCCGGGGAGACACCCGTAAGCCTCGAGTTTCCTGAATTGTATGGCAGCGCCTGGTCATTCCCGGTGTTTGAGGGCCAGGTCGCCTGGCAACTGGATGGCCCCATCACCCGGGTATTCTCCGATAGTGTCCGTATGGTCTACAACGAGAGCACGGAAATCGAGGGCGCGTTTGACCTGAAGCTGGACCGCGAGGGCGAGGACAACCTTGGTCTCAGGGTGTCGCTGAAAAACGGCACCGCCGAAATGCTGGCCAATTTTGTTCCGGTCAAAGCGGTCGGCCACGGATTGTACGACTGGCTGACAACCGCCATCCTCGAAGCGGATATCACCTCCGGAACCTACTACGGTCATGGCCAGATAGGCTCTGATGCTCCGCAGGGCTCCTTCGTTTCCTCTATGGTTTACCAGTTCGATCAGGCCACCGTTCGCTATGACGAAAACTGGCCGGAGGTTCGCTCTGCCCGGGGCCTGGTGGAGGTTCACAACGGCAACACGCTGGTCAGGCTCGAAGCTGGTGAGACCGGGGGGCTGAACCTGAATCCGAGTTCAGTCAGGGTCATTCCCGGGGAAAATGCCCGGGTCAGGGTGGATACGTCGGCAAGGGTACCCGGAGAGTCGGTGGGTTACTGGATGGACAACAGCCCACTGGGGGAAATGGCCGGAAGCGAAGCCCGCAAATTGCAGTACGGTGGCCAGTACCAGCTCGCCCTCGGTATTGATCTGCCGCTTGGTTCGGGGCAACCCCCCGTGGTTGAGGCCAACATTGCTGTTGATGACGGTTCGGTTGCTTACCCCGCCGCCAGTCTGGCCTGGGAGGGTGTCCGGGGCGAACTGACCTACCACAGCGAAGACGGGTTTTCCGGCGGCCCACTGGCGGCGAAATTCTTCGGTGAACCGGTCACCATAGAGTTCAGTCGCGCCCGGTCAGGGGACGCTCTCAGTATTCGCCAATCCGGAGAACTTCCGGTGCCGGGTGTTTTTGCCCGCGCGGGGCTTTCGGCGAACGCCGGTTTCGGCCTCCAGGGAAGGGTGTCCTACATCGCCGAACTGGATGTGGGGGCGGATTCGACTTCCGGCATCCGGGTGCGCTCCAGCCTCGAAGACCTGGCCGTCGACTGGCCGGAGCCGTTGTCAAAGCCCGCTGGCGACGTGGCGCCCCTCAGAGCGGTCATTAAACCCTCGGCTGCTGGAGGCCTGGGCGTCACCGGAGAATGGGAAAACCGGCTGGCATTCGATCTGTTGTGGAAGGATACCGGATTTGACCTTCGCCTGGACCATCTCTATCTCGGGAACCAGGTGCTGACCGATATTGACATCAATGCCCTGGATCTCGGCGACCGCTGGGTTGTCACAACCACCTCAAAGCGCGCGAAGGGGCAGGTGCTGATCCCGGACAATGGCGATACGATAATGGTGGATTTTGAGGTACTGCAGCTAATGCGCGGTGAAGGAGTTGCGAAGGAGTCCGCGGATTTGCTCACCCTGAAGAAACAGCTCGAAGCGTTCCGGGCCCTGGATATGGGCAACTGGCCAGACATTGACGTAACTATCGCCGATCTCCAACTGAACACTGATTCATTGGGTGGCTGGGCCTTCCGGCTTCGTCCCGAGCCCTACCGGCTCAACGTCAATGACATAGAGGGGCGGTTAAACTCCCTGACGCTGACGGGTAACATGACCTGGAGCATCGTTGGCGAGCAGGAGACAAGCCGGTTTTGGGGATCCATTACCGGTGGTGCTCTGGCAGACCTGAATAACCTGTTCGACACCGACATGCCGGTTACCAACGAGGCCACCAACATTCAACTGGATTTGGACTGGCCCGGTCGTCCGGATGAATTCTCGATAGCGGAGCTCAATGGCTCGGTCAGTCTGAGACTGGATAAGGGCGTGATTCTTGAGCGTAACAATAGCGCCCAGTTGTTCCGCGTTTTCAATCTTCTGAACTCGGACACGCTGTGGCGGCGGCTCAAGCTCGATTTTTCCGATCTGTACGAGCGAGGCGTGGCATTCGATGCAATTTCTGGCAAGGCTCAGATCATCAACGGCTTGCTGACGATGGATCCCGAACTTCAGGTGGTGGGCCCCTCCGGTGCCTTCAAACTCAGTGGAACCACCAATATGGCCAGTGAGCAGCTAAATATGCGGTTGGTGGTTGTGTTGCCCCTGACCCAGAATCTGCCCCTGGCGGCACTGCTGATGGGAGCCGGTGCACCCATTGGTGGTGCCCTGTTTGTGCTGGACAAGATTCTGGGCGATCCTCTGAGCAAGCTCACCAGTGCAACCTACAGTGTTACAGGCACATGGGATGAGCCGAAAGTGAATTTGCAGCGGGTATTCGACACCGGTCAATAAGAACAGGAGACTGTTATGAGCAAGCATGTTTCCAGTCAGGTCGCGGCCATTCAGATGGTAAGCAGCCATGATATCCGGGCCAACCTGGCCGAAGCGGAGCGACTGCTGGCGGAGGCCGCAGGACAGGGGGCCGGGGTTGCGGTGCTGCCGGAAAATTTTGCGGTCTTGGCAACCAGCCAGATGGTTGATTGTGGCCGCAAGGAAGCCGGCCCTGAACCGGTGATACGGGCCTTTCTGGCGGAACAGGCCCGAAAGCTCGGGATCTGGATTGTTGGCGGCTCGATGCCGCTGGCGCAACGCCCGGATGGTTCAGATATCGAGGCCCGGGTCCGTGCAACCTGCCTGGTGTTTGATGACCAGGGAACGGAGGTTGCCCGTTATGACAAGATCCACCTGTTCGATGCCATGGTTGAAGACGCCCATGGCCAGTATCGTGAGTCCGACACCTTTGAGCCGGGGGAGCAGGTCGTTACCGTGGACACGCCGGCGGGAAGGCTGGGCCTCGCCATCTGCTACGACCTCCGCTTCCCGGAGCTGTTCAGGGCACTGAGAGAGCAGGAGGCCGACTGGGTATGCCTGCCGAGTGCATTCACCTGGCAAACCGGCGATGCCCACTGGCACCCATTGATCAGGGCACGGGCCATCGAAAACCAGGTCTGGGTGGTGGCCGCCGGGCAGGGTGGTCAGAACAGTGAGCGGCGCCAGACCTACGGCCACAGCCTGATCTGCGATCCCTGGGGCCGGGTAGTGACTGAAATGGGCGAGGGTCCGGGTGTGGTCGCCGCGGAGCTCGACCCGGAGCAGATTACCAACCTCCGTACCCGAATGCCGGTATGGGAGCACCGGCGCCTTAAAGGCTGAAAATGGGGTCAGATGAAAATGGGGTCAGATGAACTTTTCATCTGACCCCATTTTCATCTGACCCCATTTTCACACAGCTTCAGCGTCGTCGATGCACTCCCGAAGATAACGGAACAGTTTCCTGGCCTGCCCGGTGTTTTTCTGTTTTTCGACATCCTTTCGGGCATTCCGGGCCAGGTTGCGCAGGTGTTGCATGTCCGCCCCCGGGCAGTAGCTGAAGAATTCCCCCACCACCGAATCGCCCCCGGCAATCATCCGGTCGCGCCAGCGTTCGGCCAGGTGGTGTCTGCGGGTGTGTTCCTCACTGCCGGCGTCAAAGGCGTCGATGGCTTTTTTCAGGGCTTCGGGGTCGTCTTCCTGGCGGATGATCTTGCCGATGTACTGGAGGTGCCGTCGCTTGGCCTCATTCTGGCGAATGCGTCGGGATTCCTCGATGGCAGCCCTCAGGCTATCGCTGATCGGCAGGGTTTCCAGCTTATCGTTGGTCAGGTCGAGCATCCGCTTGCCCAGGTCCTGCAGCGCATGCATTTCCCGTTTGAGCTGGGACTTGCTGGGGCCGTCGTATTCCGGCGCGTCGTTGTCGTGGTTGTCGTGGTTGTCTTTCATAAATCCAGTAGCCATAAAGTCGGGGTCAGATGAAAGCTTTCATCTGACCCCATGTTCGCCTATCAGGCGTAGAAAATGGTCGCCAGGCCAAGAAAGGCCATGAATCCAACCACATCCGTCACGGTTGTCAGTATCACGCTACCAGCCAGGGCCGGATCGATGTTGCGGGACTTGAGAAACAGCGGCAGCACCGTGCCCACCAGTGCCGCTGCAACAAGATTGATCACCAGGGCGGCAGCAATGATAGCTCCAATCAGCACCTCCTGGAACCAGAGCATGGCAGCACCTGCGACCACCGCCGCCCAGAGCAGCCCGTTAATTATGCCGGAGAGAAACTCCCGGTTCAGCAGCCAGCCAACGTTGGCGCCGCTGATCTGCCCGACGGCCATGCCCCGGATGACCAGGGTCAGGGTCTGGCTGCCGGCAATGCCGCCCATGCTGGCAACGATCGGCATCAGTACCGCAAGCGCCACCACCTTGGCGATGGTGTCCTCAAACAGACCGATCACTGCGGATGCCGTAAGCGCGGTAATCAGGTTAATCCCGAGCCATACCGCCCGGCGGCGCGTGGTTTTCCAGACCGGAGCAAAGGTATCTTCGTCTTCATCCAGGCCGGCCATGCTCATCAGCGAGTGATCCGCATCCTCACGGATAACGTCAACCACGTCATCGATGGTGATCCGGCCCAGCAACCGGCCCTCGTCGTTCACCACCGGCGCCGAGATCAGATCATAGCGCTCGAACAGTGTCGCGACCTTGGTGTCGGAGAGGCTGACGGGAATTGGCTCGATGTCGGTGTCCATGACTTCCCGCACGGTCGCGGCAGGGTTGGACACCAGCATCTTGGTGATCGGCAGCATGCCGATGAATTCATCGCGCCGGCTGACCACAATCAGGCTATCGGTCATTGGTGGCAAGGTACGGTGCCGGCGAAGGTAACGAAGAACAACGTCAATGCTGATGTCCGGGCGCACCGTGATGGTGTCCGTGTTCATCAGGCCGCCAGCGGTGTCCTCCGGGTAGGAAAGGACCTCTTCCACACGTTGGCGGTCCTGTTCGTCCATGGTGTCCAGAACTTCCTGGATCACCGTGTCCGGCAGTTGCTGCAGCAAGTCGGCCAGATCGTCCGACTCGAAATCCTCGATAATGTCCGCCAGTTCCTGGGCGTTCAGCTGGCTCAGGAAATAACCGCGAATATCGTCGCTCAGGTACTGGAGGACTTCCCCTTCCAGCTGCTTGTCGACCAGGTTCCACAACAGGGCACGCTGCCGGGGCGGCGAAGATTCCAGCAGGTGAGCAATGTCGCTGGGACTCAGGCCACCGTTCAGGATGCGTGCAACCTGCTTCAGTGCGCCGCTGTCCAGGGCTTCACTCAGGGAGCGAAGGCGCTGGCGGGCCTGGCTTTTTTCCAGAATATCGGTCATGAATCACCCAGCATCAGAAAACGCCTTTATTATAGCGGAGTTAGCCGTTATCGGTGAGTGCGAGTTGCAGGAGATCAAACCGGGGTCAGATGAAAACGGGGTCAGATGAACTTTCATCTGACCCCGTTTTCATCTGACCCCGTTTTAACCGCCCTCGCCAAAATAATCGTTGATGAGTTCGACCAGCGCATCAATGGCCTGCTCCTCGTCGGGTCCTTCAGCAATGAGCTCAACATCCGTACCTTTGCTGGCGGCCAGCATCATCACCTGCATGATGTTTTTGGCGTCCACATCCCGGCCCTTGCCAGCAATTCTCACGCTGCTGTCGAATTCGGAGGCTGTGGCAACCAGCTTGGCGGTGGCACGTGCGTGCAACCCCAGTTTGTTGATAATGGTAATCGGGCGGCGAATCATGGGCTGATCAGATCTCTTCCCGTGTCTGCAAATGTGGCAGCTCGGTGTGGCGCACCTGGACATTGTTGTAGCGCTGCCGGAAGTACTCGCCCAGCTGCTCGCACACATACACAGAGCGGTGCTGGCCTCCGGTACAGCCGATGGAGATGGTCATGTAGCTGCGGTTGCTGTCCGCGAAGGAGGGTAACCAGGTGTCCAGGAAAGCCTTGAGATCATCGATCATCTTTCGGCTCGCCGGTTCCTTTTCAAGAAATTCGATCACCGGCTGATCGGTGCCCACATACTTCCGAAGGCTGGTATCCCAGTAAGGGTTAGGCAGACATCGAACGTCGAAGACATAGTCCGAATCCAGCGGTACACCGTGCTTGAAGCCAAACGACTGGAACAGCAGGGCCAGTTCCTGCTCCTTCCTGCCGACAACCCGCTGCTTCACCATATCCCGGAGTTCGTACATGGACATGCCGGTGGTGTTCACATACAGGTCGGAGAGCTTGGACAGCGGTTCAAGAAGCTTCTTTTCACTGGTGATGGCTTCCCGCAGCGAGGTCTTGTCATCGCTCAGGGGGTGCTTTCGGCGAGTCGCATGAAAACGCTGCAGCAGGGACTGTTCGTCGGCATCCAGGAAGATGATCTCAACGGTCACCCCTGTTTCCTGGAGGCGGCGGTAGATCTCTTCGAAGTTGGCCAGTTCTCCGGAAAGGTTACGGGCGTCAATGCTCACGGCCATCTTGCCGAGGCGGCCCGGTTTTGTCTGGCTGGCGGCTTCCCGGGTAAGGGGGAAAAGCAGGCCGATCGGGAGGTTGTCTATGCAATAGAAGCCCAGGTCTTCCAGAACATGAAGTGCGGTACTCTTGCCCGATCCGGACCTGCCACTGACGATAATCAGCTTCATGACCACGTACCTCCACTGCAATGAATGTCATCCGCTTGAGGCGGTCATGCGCTCGTACAGGGTGCTGGCGTCCTCGCATTGCCGCAGGCGATCACAGAACGACCGCTCATTGAATTTTTCCGCCAGCTGGCTGAGCAGTTCCAGGTGTTCGCTGGTGGCCTCCTTGGGCACGACCAGGGCGAAGATCAGATCTACCGGCTGATTGTCGATGGCGTCAAACTCGACGCTTTCTTCCAGCGTCATCAGTACGCCCACCACATGATCCAGGCCTTCCAGGCGGCAGTGTGGGATGGCAATTCCCTGGCCAATACCGGTGCTACCCAGACGCTCCCGTGAGATCAGGTTATTGAATATCTGGGTTTCGCTGAGCGTATTGTCCTGGAGGTTTATCTGCTCGGCAATAAACTCCAGAGCCCGCTTCTTGCTGGATGCCGACACCCGACAGAGGGTGAGCTCCGGTGCAAGTATGTTGTCTATGGTCAGGGATGTGTCGCTCATGGATCGACTGCATTTCCGTTAAAAAAAGGCTGCGACACGTCAGCCGTGTCGCAGCTCGATTGGATGACTTGCATGAAAACAGCCAGTTAGCGAGAGCCGTTTCCGTGCATCCGGTCTACATTCTTTTCCTTGTGTTTGAGAATCTGGCGGTCCAGCTTGTCGATCAGGACATCGATGGCTGCGTACATATCCTCATTTTCTGCCTTTGCGTGAATCTCACCACCAACCACGTGCAGCGTGGCTTCCGCAATCTGGCGCACCTTCTCCACTTCCAGGGTTACCTGGCAGTTGCTGATGTGGTCAAAGTGACGCTCGAGCTTCTGGAACTTCTCTGAAACATAATCCTTCAGTGCGGGAGTCAGTTCTACGTGATGGCCTGAAATATTGAGTTGCATAGGCGTCTCCTGTTGTCATCGTTCCGGCTCCCGGGAGCCGGTCTGGGTGCTGGCGCATTGTGCGCCGGCGAATAGTACGTTGCGCCCGGACCCCGGGGTGTTCAGACCAGCCGCTTGCGTTCGTTCGAAGGCGGAATGTGCATGGCCTCCCGGTACTTGGCAACGGTGCGTCGCGCAACCTTGATTCCCTGTTCTCCTAGCATGGCTGCAATTTTACTGTCGCTCAATGGCTTTTTGGGCGTTTCCGCGGCAATCAGCTTTTTGATCATCGCGCGGATCGCCGTGGAAGAACATTCACCGCCTTCGTCAGTGCTGACATGGCTGGAGAAGAAATATTTCAGCTCGAAAATTCCCCGGGGGGTGTGCATGTATTTCTGGGTGGTGACCCGGGAAATCGTGGACTCATGCATCTCAACCGCCTGGGCGATATCAGAGAGGATCAGCGGTTTCATGGCTTCTTCACCCTGATCCAGGAATCCTTGCTGGTGCTCGACAATACGGGTCGCCACTTTCAGCAGGGTTTCATTGCGGCTCTGCAGGCTCTTGATAAACCATTTCGCCTCCTGCAACTGATCCCGCAGGTAAGTGTTGTCGGCACTGCTGTCCGCACGCCTTATAAGAGAAGCATAGCTGGCATTGACGCGGATGCGCGGGGCAATTTCCGGATTCAGTTCAACGCGCCAGCGGCCGTTGTGCTTGCGAACGATCACATCCGGAATTACGTAGTCAGGTTCGGTGCGGTCAATCACGTCACCGGGGCGGGGATTCAGACCGGTAATCAGGGCCAGTACATCCCGCAGCTGGTCTTCTTTCAGGCGGCTGCGGCGTAGCAGTTGGGCATAGTCGCGGTTGCCGAGCAGATTGATGTAATGGGTGATGACCAGGCGAGCCTGGGCCAGCCAGGGCGTTTCCGGCGGCAGCTGGTTGAGCTGGATCAGCAGGCATTCCTGCAGGTCCCGGGCGAACACGCCGGGAGGATCAAAATGCTGCAGCCGGTGAAGGACCGCCTCGACTTCATCCAGCTCAAGGGGGTCTTCTTCGTTTTCATCCAGCAACCCGGCATGAATCTCTTCCAGCGGACTGGTCAGATAACCGCGTTCATCCACTGCGTCCATCAAAGCGTGGGCAATGGCCTGGTCCCGTTCGCTCATCGGGGTCAGGTTCAGTTGCCATTCCAGGTGATCCTGAAGCGTGTCAGTGGGGGAGTTGCGGGTCTCGAAATCGTGATCGTTTTCGTCATCGTTACGGGCGGCCGATGCCGGTGCGGACTGGTAGATATCGTCCCAGGCGGTGTCGACCGGGAGATCGTCCGGGATATTATCCGGGATTTCGTTTTCCGAGGACCAGTCCGGACCGTTTTCGGTTTCATCCCAGTCGGGTGAAGGTTCGGGAACTGTCTCAGCGGCGGACTCGGTGGCATTGGCCTCCCGTTCGTCATTCCCGGTGTCGGTCTCCGGCTGATCCTCATCCTCGGACGTCTCCAGCATGGGGTTGGATTCCAGGGCCTGCTGGACTTCCTGCTGAAGGTCGAGAGTGGAAAGCTGTAGAAGCCGGATCGCCTGTTGCAGCTGGGGTGTCATGGTCAGGCTCTGACCCAGCTTTAACTGTAAGGAGGCTTTCATTACCATGGTTCAGGATCCGTCACTCATCAGCGCTTGGTGTCGTAGGTAGTGAAAAATTCTTTATATGTCGGTTACTTGCCTTGGCTCTGTATTACCCTAGCAAGTTCTTTGCCGAGTTTACTTGCTACAGATCATCAAAACAATCCGGGGGTCAGATGAAATTGGGGTCAGATGAACTTTTCATCTGACCCCAATTTCATCTGACCCCAATTTCACAGTCGGAACTCATTGCCCAGATACACTTCCTTCACCTGCTGGTTGGCCAGAATGGCCTCGGCATTACCGGAGGCGATGATGTGGCCACCGGAAACGATGTAGGCATTCTCACAGATGTCCAGGGTCTCACGCACGTTGTGGTCGGTAATCAACACACCAATGCCCTTGTCCCGAAGATGCCGGATGATGTGTTTGATATCGCTCACGGAAATGGGGTCGACACCGGCGAACGGCTCATCCAGGAGGATAAAGGCCGGCTCCATCGCCAGGGCCCTGGCAATTTCCACACGCCGGCGCTCGCCGCCGGACAGGGCCATGCCCATGCTGTCACGAATGTGGGTAATGTGGAATTCTTCGAGCAATTCTTCCACCTTCTTTTCCCGCTCCGCCTTACCCAGACCCTTGCGGGTTTCCAGAATGGCCATGATGTTGTCGCGCACCGACAGTTTGCGGAATACCGAGGCTTCCTGGGGCAGGTAACCGATGCCCTGACGCGCCCGGCCGTGCATGGGCAGATGAGTGATGTCGCGGCTGTCGATGGTGATCCGGCCGCGGTCGGCGGGAACCAGCCCCACAATCATGTAAAAGCAGGTGGTTTTACCGGCGCCATTGGGGCCCAGCAGACCAACAATTTCCCCGCTGCGGATTTCCAGGGAAACGTCGATCACCACTTTTTTCTGTTTATAACTCTTTGCCAGATTACTGGCTCTCAGAACTGCCATCGGATTCCTGTCTGTCAGTACGTCTGTCAGTGCTGCGTGGCTGAATCACCATTTCTACCCGGCCGGATCCTTCACCGGTATCGGCGCCGCCTTGGGCAGTTACGACCCGGCGGACGGTATCATAATGGATGACATCGCCCCGGAACAGGTTGCCATTCTGTTCGATGACCGCTTGCCGTTCAAAGATCAGACGCTGGTCAGTGGCCGACCAGGTAATATTCAGCGCCCTGGCGTCGGTTTCACCTTCGCCCTCACGGGTTGGCTGGCGGTAACGGGCCGGGCTTCCGAAGGCTTCAATCCGGTTCAGGCCGTTTTCGTCGCGGTACAGAACCACACGCTCCGCGCTCAGATGGGTCTCGCCCTGTTCCAGCTCTACATCGCCGGTGTAGGTGGCGATACCCTGGCCGTCGTCGAGGCGGGCGTTGTCTGCGGTTACCTTGATAGGAATGTCAGAACCAAGGTCGAAAGCTGCTGCCGGCCCCGCCATGGCGATGGTCAGCAGGGCAGCCATCAGGCCCCGGTATCGGTTAGTTTCCGGTTTCATAGAGTCCTTCCACCTGAGAGTTCAGTTCCAGAATCCGCTCGCCGATCCACGCTTTCATACCTGTGGCACGGGTGGTTCCTGTCACGTCGCGTATTTCTACGGGTGCATCTGTGTATGCCATGCCCCGGTCGTTGTCCAGGGTCAGGGTTGGCGTTGTCAGGGTGGTGTCCCGACCACCCACATTTCGGAGTACCCGGACATTGCCGGTCAGGTAAAGCAGGTTTTCATTTTGCAGGAGGCTGCCATTCTCGGCTTCCACAATCCAGGGCAGAGTGTCGGCATCGCCGGTGCCGCTGTAGAGTTTGGCCCTCGGCGATTCCATGGTGGCCAGGTTGCCCTCCTCGAACTGCTCTATCCGCGGGCTGGTAAAACTGACCTTGGGGTTGCCGGCTTCATCGAACGCGGTGTACTTGCCATTGACCACGAATCCGTCGGGTTCGGTATCGCCTCTCAGATCGGCGGCCTGCCTGTCGATAGCCGGAGGCTCATCACTTCGCCACAGCAAAAACACCGCCGCGACAATGGTACCCGCCAGTGCCAGCGTTTGCAGCCGGGGCCGGTCCGGGAGCCAGTTCACGTGCCAGCCTCCTGATCAGGCCCCAGGTAGGGGGCCAGCGCTGCGTCCAGCTTTCCGTGGGCGCTAAGCAGCAGGTCGCAAGCCTCCCTCACGGCGCCGTTTCCTCCCTGGGCCCTGGTACAGTAATCCGCATGCTGCCGGACCAGCCAGTATCCGTTGGGCACTGTGATTCCAAGGCCTGCAAACGTCAGGGCTGGCAAGTCTGGCAGATCGTCGCCCATGTAGGCGATCGCTTCCGGGCGGATGTTCATGGTACTCACCAGTTCCTGCAGGGCTGCTTTCTTGTCCTCTCGCCCCTGCATCAGGTGCGGGATACCGAGGTCCCGCATGCGTTTTTCCGTCAGTGGCGACTTACGCCCGGTGATGACAGCGACAGTTATGCCCGCAGCCATCAACTGTTTCAGGCCCAGGCCGTCGAGAATGTTGAACGCCTTGAGCTCATCGCCGGTGGCGCTGAAGTAGAGCTTGCCGTCGCTCATGATGCCGTCGACATCAAGGGCAATCAGGCGGATCTGCGCCGCTTTCGCCAGCAGGGATTCGGGCCATTCATTCTGCATATCAGATAACCCCGGCCCGCAGCAGGTCGTGCATGTTAATGGCGCCGATCAGGGCGCCGCTCTCATCGGTAACCGGCAGGGCGTTGATCTTCATTTCTTCCATCACGTTCAATGCTTCTGCCGCGAGATGATCGGCCTGGATGGTTTTTCCATGCCGGGTCATCACCTCATGGATGGGCGTATTGTGGATGTCTACTGAGCGGTCCAGAGTCCGGCGAAGGTCGCCGTCCGTAAATATTCCTGCAAGCGCGCCCTGTTCATCAACGACAGTGGTCATGCCGAGGCCCTTGCGGGAGATTTCCAGCAGGGCACCGCTGAGGGGCGTGCTTTCGCTGACAACCGGAATGCGATCACCGGTATGCATGATGTCAGAGACCCGCAGCAATAGCCGCCGGCCCAGGCTTCCGCCCGGATGGGAAAAGGCAAAATCTTCGGCGCTGAAACCTCTGGCCTCAAGCAGGGCGACCGCGAGAGCATCGCCCATCACCAGGGTTGCGGTGGTGGATGACGTGGGTGCCAGGCCCAGGGGGCAGGCTTCTACCTGTACGCTGACATCCAGATTGGCTATGGCTTCCCGTGCCAGGGTGGAATTCGCATTGCCGGTCATACTGATCAACGGGGCGCCCATCCGTTTGATCAGTGGCAGAATGGTGACCACCTCGCTGGTGTTGCCACTGTTGGAAATGGCGATAACCACGTCTTGAGAGGTAATCATACCCATGTCGCCGTGGCTTGCCTCGCCCGGATGAACGAAGAACGAGGGCGTGCCGGTGCTGGCCAGGGTTGCGGCGATCTTGTTCCCGATGTGGCCGGACTTGCCCATGCCGGTAACCACCACGCGGCCCGTGCACTTCATAATAACTTCACAGGCCCGGGTAAAATGATCGTCGATACGGCTCTCAAGAGCGTTGATGGCGTCTCGCTCGATGCGGATGGCACGCAGGGCGGGCGTTCGGAAATCGGTCGGAGTCTGTTCGTTCATCGGGCTTGGGGCCTGGCTGTTAAGACATTGGAAATGGTCGGAGGAGTATATCATTTTCGCCCGGCAACGATGCCCGGTTACCGAAAGTTCAGTCAAACTGATCATTGCTATCAGTACATTTTGGGTTCTTTGGATTGAGCTTAGGCGCTCCTTGGCATAATGTAGCCCCTCTTTGAAAGGTAAGGACTATGGATTCATCGGCTTACATATCGCTCAGGGACGTTGTCTTTTCCCGCTCCGGGCGCCGGATTTTCGACGGTGTCAGCCTGGATATTCCCCGGGGCAGGATTACCGCCATCATGGGCCCCAGCGGCACTGGTAAAACCACACTCCTGCGCCTGATCGGCGGTCAACTCCGGCCCGATTCCGGCAGTGTGGTGGTAGATGGCCACGAGGTGCCCAGGCTCAAGCGCAAGGCCCTCTACGCATTCCGGGAAAAAATGGGGATGTTGTTCCAGAGCGGTGCCCTGTTCACCGATCTGAGCGTATTCGAGAACGTTGCCTTTCCCCTGCGCGTGCACACCAGCCTTCCGGAAGACATGATCCGGGATATCGTGCTGATGAAGCTGGAAGCGGTCGGGCTGCGTGGTGCCAGGCATCTGATGCCCTCGGAACTGTCCGGAGGCATGACCCGACGGGTCGCCCTGGCGAGAAGCATTGCGCTGGATCCGGAACTGATCATGTACGACGAGCCTTTTGCCGGCCAGGATCCTATCGCCATGGGCGTTCTGGTCAAACTGATCCGGGATCTGAACAGTTCCATGGGGCTGACCAGTGTGCTGGTTTCCCACGATGTGCCGGAATCCCTGAGCATCTGCCATTACGCCTGTATCATCGCCGATGGCAAGGTCATCGGCGAAGGCTCGCCGGAGCAGCTTCGCGAACACCCTTCCGATCAGGTCCAGCAGTTTCTTCAGGGGCAGCCAGACGGGCCGGTTCCTTTCCATTATCCGGCAGAGGGTGCCGCCAGGGATTTCGGACTTTCCGGGGGTGTGTCTTGATCGAAAGAATTGCCGCATTCGGGCGCCTTGGCCTGGATACTGTCTCGTCGTTTGGTCGTTCAGGCCGCTTCCTTGCGGGTGTGCTGGGGGGCGTGCCAAGGCCGGCAACCGGTTTTCCGCTGTTGATGAAACAGCTGTACGCGGTTGGTGTCCTGTCGCTGCCGATTATTGTGGTCTCTGGCCTTTTCATCGGTATGGTGCTGGCGCTTCAGGGTTACACCATTCTCAGTGATTACGGCTCCGAAGCCGCCATCGGCCAGATGATTGCCCTGACCCTGGTGCGTGAACTGGGCCCCGTGGTGACTGCCCTGCTGTTCGCGGGCCGCGCCGGCTCCGCCCTGACGGCGGAAATCGGCTTGATGAAGGCCACTGAACAGTTGTCCAGCATGGAAATGATGGGGGTCGATCCGCTGCGCCGTGTGGTGGCGCCCCGGTTGTGGGCCGGCTTTATTGCCATGCCGGTGCTTGCCGCCATTTTCTCTGTTATCGGTATCTGGGGCGGCATGCTGGTGGGCGTAGACTGGCTGGGCGTGTTTGAGGGCTCATTCTGGGGCAACATGCAGTCGTCGGTGGATTTCGTTGACGACGTGCTGAATGGCATGATTAAAAGTGTCGTATTCGGCTTTGTCTGCACCTGGATCGCTGTTTACCAGGGCTACGACTGTGTGCCGACATCGGCAGGCATCAGCTCCGCGACGACCAAGACTGTGGTGTACTCGTCTCTGGCTGTGCTGGGGCTGGATTTTGTACTGACCGCTGTCATGTTTGGCGATTTCTGAACCATCGATTAACGAGACATTACCGGAGCCGGAAATGGCACAAAGAACGACTGAAATCATTGTTGGCCTGTTCATGATCGCAGGCGTTGCAGCCCTGCTGGTTCTGGCGCTGCAGGTAAGCGGTTTGTCGGCGAAATCCGCTGAAAGCACCTACACCATCTATGCCAACTTCAACGATTCCGGCGGGCTGACGCCTCGTGGCCGTGTATCCATGGCGGGCGTCACTGTTGGGACTATCGAATCCATCACCCTGAACAAGGAGACCTTTCAGGCGAGGGTCAAGATGTCGATTCACTCTGACGTCGATAATATTCCGGCTGACAGTTCCGCGGTTATACGTACATCCGGCCTGCTCGGAGAACAGTACATTGATATATCGATCGGCGCCGAAATGGAGTCGCTCAAAGAAGGTGATACTTTCTACTCGACCCAGTCGGCCATGAACCTTGAGCGACTGATCAGTAACTTTGCTTCGGGCCGGGCCGGGAACTAATCGACAGGAGACCCTGATGTCTGCACTGAAACACCACATTCTCGTTGGCTTTTTAATGGCACTGTTTCTGGTAGCGCCTGTTCAGGCTGGCGAGGCTGAAGATCTCCGCGACTATGTGGATGAGAACACTCAGCGGCTGGTCGAAAAGCTTAATAATGAGCGGGGTCTCTACGAGAGGGATCCCGAGGCCTTCTATAAAAGCATGGATCAGGCGCTGACCGACTTTGTGGACTTCCGTCGTATCGCCGCCCGGGTCATGGGGCGTTATGCGCGCCAGACCACGCCCGAACAGCGGGACGAGTTTGTGGTCGCGTTCAAGCGCAGCCTGTTCGACAGCTACGCCCAGGCGCTGGTGAACGCCGAGGACTTCCAGATCAAGGTTAAGGAAGCCACCATCAACCCGCAGAGCGACGACCGGGCGTCGGTCCAGATGGAAGTGATCAGTGCTTCCGGTAACCGGTACCCGGTGACCTATTCCATGTACAAGACCGGCAATGGTCGCTGGCTGATGGAGAACGTCATTGTTGAAGGCGTGAACATCGGGCTGGCCTTCCGGGATCGGTTCAGCCAGGAAATGGAAGAGAACCGGGGCCAGATTCAGGCAGTGATCGACGGCTGGAGTGACGCCGCCAAGTCCCTGAACTTCGACCAAAAAGTGGACAAGTCATGACCTCCGGGGCGCCGCGGGTTGAACTGGCGGATGGCGTTCTGATTGTTACCGGGGAAGTGAGCGCGGATACCGTCGTGGCCCTGAGAAATCAGGGCGAAAAGCTGATCGGCACCGCGTCCGGAAATCTGGTTGTCGATCTGGACGGTCTGGTCACCGCCCACAGTGTTGTCTTGTCCATGTTGCTCTGCTGGCAGCGACTGGCGCATCAGGCGGGTATTTCACTGTCATTCCGGGGCGTCAGTGGCCGTTTGGTTTCATTGGCTGCCCTGAGCAACCTGGAAGACCAGCTTGCCGGCTTCGGCCCCGAATCCGCGCACCCCGCCCACTGATCATCCCTCCGGTTCCGGTCCCTTTGGTTACAGGACAGTAAAGCTGACCCGGGCTTCGGAATTGGTTACAATCCCGCCCCTGATTTCAAAACCCCCGAGGATTTTCTATGGATGCCACCGAAGTGACCGAGCTGGTCAAAGAAGCACTGCCCGGCTGTGAAGTTCAGGTACAGGTTGATGGTACCCATTATATGGTTGTTGTGGTGGGTGATGTATTCGAAGGCCTGCCGACCATCAAGCGCCAGCAACTGATCAACAAGGCGCTGTTCCAGCAGATCATGGATGGCGCAATTCACGCACTCCATCCGAAAGCGTTTACTCCGGCTGAATGGGCTGAGCGCCAGGGCTGAAGGGCCCGTACAAGACAGGAACCTTATTGTGGACAAACTTCTGATCAGGGGCCGCAAGCCCCTGGATGGTGAAATCCGGATTTCCGGTGCCAAGAACGCCGCACTGCCAATTCTGGCAGCCACCCTGCTGGCGGATGAGCCGGTGACCGTCGGCAACTTGCCACACCTGCACGACGTGACCACCATGATCGAGCTGCTGGGCCGCATGGGCGTTGAAGTGATCATTGATGAGAAGATGAGCGTGGAAATCCACGCCAATACCATCAAGCAGTTCCACGCGCCCTACGAGCTGGTCAAAACCATGCGGGCGTCCATTCTGGTGCTCGGCCCACTGGTCGCACATTTCGGCGAGGCGGAAGTGTCCCTGCCCGGTGGCTGTGCAATCGGTAGCCGGCCGGTAAACCTGCATATCCACGGGTTGGAGATGATGGGGGCGGAAATCAGGGTTGAAAACGGTTACATCAAGGCGAAGACCAACGGCCGCCTGAAGGGTGCCCACATCTTCCTGGACACGGTTACGGTAACCGGCACAGAAAACCTGATGATGGCTGCTGCGCTGGCAGACGGTAAAACCATCCTGGAAAACGCCGCCCGTGAACCGGAAGTGGTGGACCTGGCCGAGTGCCTGATCGCCATGGGCGCGGATATCAGGGGCCACGGCACGGCAACCATCGAAATCAACGGCGTCGAGCGTCTGCACGGTTGCCATTACAACGTACTGCCAGACCGTGTCGAAACCGGCACCTATCTGGTTGCCGCAGCGGCCACCGGTGGCCGGGTAAAGCTCAAGGATACCCGCGAAGAACTGCTCGAAGCGGTTCTGCTCAAGCTTGAGGAAGCAGGTGCCCACATCAGCACCGGTCCGGACTGGATTGAGCTGAACATGAAAGGCAATCGTCCGAAAGCGGTAAGCCTGCGCACGGCGCCTTATCCTGCGTTTCCGACGGACATGCAGGCCCAGTTCGCCGCCATGAACGCCGTCGCCGAGGGCACTGGCACCATTGTGGAAACCGTGTTCGAGAACCGGTTCATGCATTTGCAGGAGCTGATCCGCATGGGCGCGGACATCACCCTTGAAGGCAATGCTGCCATCATCAAGGGCGTAGACCACCTGACCGGTGCGCCTGTCATGGCCACGGACCTCAGGGCATCCGCGAGCCTGGTCATTGCTGGCCTGATGGCCGACGGCGATACCATCGTAGACCGTATTTACCATATCGATCGCGGATACGAGTGCATCGAAGAGAAACTGCAGTTGCTGGGTGCCACCATCCGCCGCCTGCCAGCGTGAAAGACATCAACGGGAAACCGGAAGAATCCATGACAGATTCCATCACAATCGCCTTGTCGAAGGGACGAATCCTGGAAGAAACCCTGCCGCTGCTGGCGGAAGCCGGCATCGAGCTGGTCGACGACATCAAGAAATCCCGCAAACTGGTGTTTCCGACGACTGATCCCGGCGTGCGGGTGCTGATCATCCGCGCAACCGACGTGCCGACCTATGTGCAGTACGGTGGTGCGGATCTGGGTGTGACGGGCAAGGATGTTCTGATGGAGCACGGTGGGGACGGGCTTTACGAGCCTCTGGACCTGAACATTTCCCGTTGCCGCCTGATGACGGCTGGCCCGAAAGATCAGACTCCGCCGCCCGGTCGTATCAAGGTGGCTACCAAGTTTGTGAACCTGGCTCGCCGGTATTATTCGGCACAGGGGCGTCAGGCCGACATCATCAAGCTCTACGGTGCGATGGAGCTGGCGCCGATTCTGGGGCTGGCTGATGAAATCGTGGATATTGTTGATACGGGTAATACTTTGAAGGCAAACGGCCTTGAACCCCGTGAGTTAATTGAGCATATCAGTAGTCGATTAGTGGTCAATCGCGCGTCCATGAAGATGAAGCATGAGCGTATTAACCCCATAATCGAAAAGATGGCTGCTGCGGTTGAGAAACGCCGGGTTCCTGAGTAGGAACTGGCCTGGGAAGCCCTGTGGAAGTAGGGGTCAGAAGAAAGCCTTCTTCTGACCCCGGAAATTTCTGCCGGCGGGTATCCGGCGGCAGCAAGCCAACAATCCAGAGCAGGATTTAAGTTATGACCGTTAGCATCAAACGACTGAAAACCTCAAACAGTGACTTCGACAGTTCTCTGGCCAAACTGCTGGCCTGGGACGACAGCGTTGATCATCAGGTGAACGAGTCGGTGCGTCATATCCTGCATGAGGTGAAAACCCGCGGCGATCAGGCGGTCCTGGAGTTTACCGGGAAGTTTGATCGTTTGAAGGTTGATTCTGTCGCCGAGCTGGAAATGGACCAGGGCCGTTTGCAGCAAGCGTTGGAAGCGATTCCCCAGGACCAACGCGTGGCTCTTGAGAAAGCGGCCGAGCGGGTTCGGGAATACCACGAGCGGCAGAACCAGAAGTCCTGGCAGTATGAGGACGAAGACGGCACCGTGCTTGGCCAGAAGGTCACGCCGCTGGATCGGGCCGGGTTGTATGTGCCCGGCGGTAAGGCGGCTTATCCGTCCTCGGTACTGATGAACGCCATTCCGGCGAAAGTTGCCGGTGTGAGCGAAGTGATCATGGTTGTTCCAACGCCGGATGGCGTTGTTAACGACATGGTGCTCGCCGCTGCCGCCATTGCAGGTGTTGACCGTGTTTTCACCGTGGGCGGGGCTCAGGCAGTGGGCGCCCTGGCCTATGGCACCGAAACCATCCCGGCTGTCGATAAAATCGTAGGCCCGGGCAATATCTTCGTTGCGACCGCCAAGCGGGAAGTCTTCGGCGTTGTCGGCATCGACATGATCGCAGGCCCCTCGGAAATCCTGGTAATCTGCGATGGCAGAACCGACCCGGACTGGATCGCCATGGACCTCTTTTCTCAGGCCGAACACGACGAACAGGCCCAGTCCATCCTGGTCAGCCCGGACGCGGCTTTCCTCGATGCGGTCGAAGCCAGCATCAACAAATTGCTGCCCACCTTGGAGCGAGCCGATATCATCCGCACCTCCATGACCGACCGCGCCGCGCTTATTCAGGTCGCCGACCTGAAAGAAGCCGCGGCTGTCTCCAACCGCATCGCCCCGGAACACCTTGAGCTCTCGGTGGAAGACCCCGAAGCCATGCTCGAAGACATCCGCCACGCCGGCGCTATCTTCATGGGCCGTTACACCGCTGAGGCCCTCGGCGACTACTGCGCTGGCCCGAACCATGTTCTGCCTACCAGCGGCACTGCGCGGTTCTCCTCGCCTCTGGGCGTCTATGACTTCCAGAAGCGGTCCTCCATCATTGGTTTCAGTGCCGAAGGTGCCGATCGTATGGGGCGTGTGGCGTCAGTGCTGGCCCGGGGTGAAGGGTTAACGGCCCATGCCCGGTCGGCGGAGTATCGAATCAAAGAGTAATGTGATCGGACCTCGGGGTCAGAAGAACGCGTTCTTCTGACCCCATGTTCATGACCCCATGTTCACGAAGTTTGCAGGCAGGTGGGCGAGGCTCCGCCCGGGAACCGCTACGAGCACATCCATGTGCGCTTGTTTCGGGTCATCCATGGCCCTCTACATTCCCGGGCGGAGCCTCGCCCACCTGCCGTCTACTCGGAGCCAAAAATGAGTAAATTCTGGAGCCCCCTGGTAAACGACCTGGTCCCGTATGTCCCGGGCGAACAGCCAAAAATGGCCAATCTGGTGAAGCTGAACACCAACGAAAATCCCTTCGGCCCCTCACCAAAAGTCATCGAAGCCATCCAGGCTGAACTGAACGACAACCTCCGCCTCTACCCGGACCCGGAAGGTGAAAGCCTGCGCCAGACGATTGCCGCCTACCACGGCATCAAGCCCGGGCAGGTATTCCTGGGCAACGGCTCCGACGAAGTCCTGGCCCACATTTTCTACGGCCTGTTCCAGCACGGCGACCCCGTCCTGTTTCCGGACGTTACCTACAGTTTCTATCCGGTGTATTGCGGGCTCTACGATATCCCGAGCAAGGCGGTTCCGCTCACCGACAGCTTCGAGATCAACCCGGAAGACTACAAGCAGCCCAATGGCGGCGTCATCTTCCCGAATCCGAACGCCCCGACTGGCCGTTACCTCGGATTGCAGCATGTCGAAGAAATTCTGATCGCCAATCCCGACCGGGTAGTTGTCGTGGATGAGGCCTACATTGATTTTGGTGGCGAGAGCGCGATTACTTTGGTCGACCAGTACCCGAACCTGTTGGTTTCCCAAACCCTCTCCAAGGCCCGCTCTCTCGCCGGCCTGAGAGTCGGTTTTGCCGTAGGGCACCCGGACCTGATTGAAGCCCTGAACCGGGTTAAAAACAGCTTCAACAGCTACCCGCTGGATCGTCTGGCCCTTGCTGGTGCCCAAGCGGCCTACGAAGACGAGGCCTGGTTCCGCACGTGCTGTGACGGCGTGATTTCCGAGCGCGAGCGTGTAACCGCCGCCCTCGAAGGTCTTGGGTTCGAGGTGTTACCCTCAAAGGCAAACTTCGTTTTTGCCCGTCATAAAGAGCAGGCTGGCGAAGTTTTGGCCAAGGGCCTGAGGGAGCAGGGCATTATTGTCCGGCACTTCAACAAGCCACGAATTAGCGAATTCCTGCGAATCACCATTGGCACGGTCGAGCAGAATGAGGCGTTGATTGCTGGCCTCGAAACCCTTTAGCCTTCGGAGTTAGCGGGTAGAGCAAGGCAGGCAGCCCTTTCCGGGAACCGCTACGAGCACATCCATGTGCGCTTGTTTCGGGCCATCCATGGCCCTCTACATTCCCGGAAAGGGCAGCCTGCCTTGCTCGTCGAACTTCTCTGAAATAGTCCGGAGCGGAGCACTAATGGCTGAACGAAACGACATCCTGAGTAAAATCAACGAATGGCTGCAGCCAGAGAACTTCCAGGATTACTGTCCCAATGGCCTTCAAGTTGAAGGCAGGTCCGAGATCAACACTGTTGTCTCCGGTGTAACCGCCTCAAAAGCGCTGATTGAAGCCGCCATTGAGGCGAACGCAGATATGATCCTCGTTCACCATGGCTACTTCTGGAAAGGTGAGGATCAACGAATCCAGGGCATGAAGCGCGAGCGTCTGAAGCAACTGCTGGACAACGATATCAACCTCGTTGCCTACCATCTGCCGTTGGATGACCATCCCGAATACGGTAACAACCGCCAGTTGGCAGACGTCCTGAGCATCAAAAAGCCCCGCCCATTAGGCGGTCTGGTTTGGGAAGGTGAGCTTGAGGAGGCAATGTCTCCGGAGAAATTCGGTCTCCATCTCGCAAGGCGACTGCACCGCGAACCGCTCTGGGTTGGCGAGGGGCCGGCTACGATCAAACGCGTAGGTTGGTGTACCGGCGCTGCGCAGGGATTTATAAATACCGCGCTGGATGCGGGCCTGGACGCCTACATCAGCGGTGAAATCTCCGAGCCGACGACCCATACAGCCAGAGAGTGTGGTATCCACTATTATGCAGCTGGTCATCACGCCACAGAGCGTTATGGTGTGCAGGCTCTCGGGAAGGCGCTGGCTAATGAGTTTGGCATAACGCACAAATTCATCGATTGCGATAACCCGGTATAGCGGCGAATACGGGGTCGAATACGGGGTCAGATGAAAGCTTTCATCTGACCCCAAGTTCACGGAAATAAGACCTGGGAACCAAGGCGAATAGCAGATGTGTCAGAACGAGCGGGGCGGGATGGGCCTGCCAAAACTGTGCGGAGCCATGGATGGCGGAGCTCAAGCGCCACAGGGACGTGCCGCAAGGAGCGGGTTTTGGCAGGCCCATCCCGCTCCGCGCAAGCACCAAATCCGCAGTCTTATACAGTTCAGGGCATCAAGCCTGCTGAGCCTTGTCACCCTTTTTGAGCCCGAAGTCTTCGGCCAGCGTCCCGGAATCCTTCGGATCCGACTTGGGAGCATAATCCCGGGGCGGCTCGACACCATCCTCGCGAACTTCCTCCAGACGCTTCCTGGAAGTCTCCTGCGCCAGTTCCTCCATCCAGTCCTCGTCATTGCAAAGACGGTTGGCTCCACGGGCCAAATGCTGGTTCACATCCCGATAGACATCATTGAACCGGCGCAGTAAATGGGCCGACTCCATGAAATGCTCATTCACCTGGGCCTGGTAGCGCGTGTACTCGCTTTTCAGTTCCTCAATCTGCTGTTCCGCCCGGCGCTGGCGAAGTGTCGTCCCCTGCCCGGAACGGCCAACGAATACCCCGATGACAATGCCAACAACCAATGCGGCAATCGCTGCCAGAATCAGGTTTGTCATATGCTGTGTCGTCCTTTTACCTAATAGTGAGCCAAGCCCTTCAAGCCCTTGTAGTACGAGTATAACGCCCCGGGCGCCATCATCCCATGATTGTGGCCTGCGCCAATCGTCGTATTGCTCCTATGGCGCGCAACGTGGCGAAAATTTGTCAAATGCGAGACAATACGGCGCCCAAATTTACGACCAACTTCCGGGAATACCTTGATGACAGCTGCGATGTCCTCCGAAACCAGTGCGACCCAGACCCCCTGGCAACGTTACCAGAAGGATCTTGAACGCCCGGATTTTCAGAAGGACCCGGCCCAGGAAGATGCCGTCAAGCGCCTGCAGTCACTGTACGACAAACTGGTTGAAGCGGAAAGCGATCGTGACAAGGCAATGACCAAACTGCGCCGCAAACTGAAAAAAGGCCGGGAAGAGCCGGTTAAGGGCCTGTATTTCTGGGGCGGGGTAGGCCGCGGTAAAACCTACCTGATGGACACCTTCTACGAATCCCTGCCGTTCAATCGCAAGATGCGGGTTCACTTTCACCGCTTCATGCAGCGTGTCCACAACGAACTCAAATCCCTCAAGGGCGAGAAGAACCCCCTGGAGCTGGTTTCCAGGACGTTCGCCGACGAAACCCGGGTGATCTGTTTCGACGAATTTTTCGTCTCGGATATCGGCGACGCCATGATCCTCGCCACCCTGATGGACGGCCTGTTCAGCCGGGGCGTGACCCTGGTGTGCA
Organism: Marinobacter sp. B-21; assembly: GCF_056857895.1. Classification (NCBI taxonomy): domain Bacteria; kingdom Pseudomonadati; phylum Pseudomonadota; class Gammaproteobacteria; order Pseudomonadales; family Marinobacteraceae; genus Marinobacter; species Marinobacter sp. B-21. The sequence continues at coordinate 24,876 of NZ_JBSXNZ010000064.1, read as the reverse complement.
CCTCCAACATCGTCCCGGATGGCCTGTACAAGGATGGCCTCCAGCGGGCCCGGTTCCTGCCTGCCATCGAGCTGGTCAAAAAGCACACGGATGTGGTCAATGTCGACGGCGGCGTGGATTACCGCCTGCGAACCCTCGAGCAGGCGGAGCTGTTCCACTCGCCCCTGGATAAGGAAGCAGACGTCAGCCTCCGGAAAAGCTTTGATGGACTGGCGGTTGAAGCCGGGAAACACAGTAAAACCATGGAAATCAACGGCCGCAAAATCCCGGCCCAGGCCCACGCGGACGACGTGGTCTGGTTTGATTTCAAAGACGTTTGCGACGGCCCCCGCAGCCAGAATGATTACATCGAAATGGCCCGGCAGTTCCACGCCATCATCGTCAGCAACGTGCCCGTGCTGGGCAAAGAGAAAGACGACCAGGCCCGCCGTTTCATTAACATGATTGACGAATTTTACGACCGAAACGTCAAGGTTATCATCTCAGCCGCCGCCCCCATCACCGAACTCTACACCGGAGGCCGCCTGAGCTTCGAATTCGAGCGCACCGAATCCCGCCTGCTGGAAATGCAGTCCCGGGAATACCTCGAAGCACCCCACAAACCGTGAAATCGGGGTCAGATGAAAATGGGGTCAGATGAAAATTTCATCTGACCCCATTTTCATCTGACCCCACTTTTAGGAGAGATTCAGAATGAGCACAGACAATGTAGTCATCGTAAGCGGCACCCGCACCCCCATGGGCGGTTTTCAGGGCAGCCTGGCCGATGTTAGCGCCACTGACCTGGGGGCCATCACCATCGCCGAGGCGGTGAAGCGTGCCGGCTTGCAGCCTGCCGATGTGCAGGAAGTGATCATGGGTAATGTCCTGCCCGCTGGTCTGAAACAGGGGCCGGCCCGGCAGGCCATGCGTAAGGCGGGTCTTCCGGATAGCACCGGCGCCACCACCGTCAACAAACTCTGCGGCTCCGGTATGAAAGCCGCCATGTTCGCCCACGACCTCATCAAGGCCGGCAGCAACGACATCGTGGTCGCCGGTGGTATGGAGAGCATGTCGAACGCTCCCTACATCCTGCAGGGTGTCCGCGGCGGTTACCGCATGGGGCCGGGCCAGGCGCCGCAGGATCACATGTTCCTGGATGGCCTGGAAGATGCCGAAACCGGTCGGCTGATGGGCGCCTTTGCCCAGGAAATGGCGGATAAGAAAGGCTACACCCGCGAAGAAATGGACGAGTACGCCATTACCTCCCTCACTCGCGCCAAGAAAGCCATCGAAGAGGGCCTGCTGAAGGACGAAATCGTCCCGGTTACCGTAAAAACCCGCAAAGGTGACGTGGTGGTCGAAGACGATGAACAACCCCACAACGCCAACATCGAAAAGATCCCGAGTCTGCGACCGGCGTTCGCCAAAGACGGCACAGTAACCGCCGCCAACGCCTCCTCCATCTCAGACGGCGCCTCCGCACTCGTTCTGATGCGTGAATCCGAAGCCGAAAAACGCGGCCTCAGGCCCCTGGCCCGCATCGTCGGCCACAGCACCCAGTCTCAGCATCCCTCCGAGTTCACCTGCGCCCCGGTTGGCGCCATCGAAACCCTGTTCGGTAAAACCGGCTGGAGCAAGGAAGACGTCGACCTGTTCGAAATCAACGAAGCCTTTGCCATGGTTGCCATGATGCCAATCCGCGAGCTTGGCCTGGATCCCGAGAAAGTCAACATCCACGGCGGCGCCTGCGCCCAGGGCCACCCTGTCGGCTCCACCGGCTCGCGCCTTCTGGTAACCCTGATGTACGCCCTCCGGCGCTACGGCAAAAAGAAAGGCATCGCAGCGCTGTGTATCGGTGGTGGTGAAGCCACCGCCATGGCTATCGAGATGCTCTAAGCCCGGATTTGTGAGGAGCGAGATTCACCCCCTCGGTGCTTCCCCCATGCCGGAAACCCCCGGGTAAAGCACCGAGAAAAACCACCAAAACCAAAGTGGTTGCAACCAAAATTGTTGTCTATAGTGATTCTGTGCGACGAAACCCGGCGGTAAACGAGCTGTGAGAGCAAAATCATACTTTTGACTGATCAAAGCGCCCGAAGGCGTTAGCTATAGTGCCAACATCACGAGCACTGTGCATGAAGCCTCCAATACATCGTGAATACCAATAATCAGAGCAGCGACTCAGAACAACAATGGAGTAGCCTTCCAATGACAAGAAAAATACATCAATGGCAGCCTTGGACCAAATTACCGCTGGCCGTGGCGGTGGCAGCCGGTATGTCCGGTCAGGCAGCCGCCTATTCCTTTTACATGGGAGATGTAGAAGCCCAGTTCAACACCACGCTGTCTGCGGGTGCCGGTTGGCGAGTCGAGGATCGCGACAAACGCCTTATCGCCCAGGGTAACCTTGGCCCCGAGTACGCGCCGGGCGGCCCCCTGGAAAATATCGGTGCCTCCACCAACAACTACGACGACGGCAACCTGAACTTCGACAAAGGCGATACCTACTCCAAAATCGTCAAGGGTAACAGTGAACTGTATTTGAACTACGACCTGGACAACCCGTTTCTGACAAGGGTTGGTGGTCTTTTGCGTGGCCGCTACTGGTATGATTTTGAACTGAAGGACGAAAGTCGTGCTGTTGATTATGTTGGCCAGCGCCGCGAGCTGAATCGATACGCCAAGGACTATGCCTCCGGTGGCGAGATTCTGGATGCCTATGTGTTCACGGACTGGTACTTTGGTCAGGTTCCTGTCAGCCTGCGTTATGGTAGGCAGGTTCTCAGCTGGGGTGAAAGTACCTTTATTCAGGGTGGCATCAACATTATCAACCCTATAGATGTCCCGGCTTTCCGGGCTCCGGGCTCCGAGATAAAAGACGCACTTCTGCCGGTCGAAATGTTCTATATGTCTGCAGGCGTGACTGAGAGCCTTACCGTGGAAGCCTTTGTACAGAACGATTGGGAGCCGGTCCGCCCGGATAACTGCGGAACCTTCTTCTCAACCAACGATTTCGCGGCCGAGGACTGTGGCCCGATTCTGCTTGCCGGTCAGTTGCCTGATTCACAGGCGCTCGCACAGGGCCTGGTTGCAGACCGTGTTGGAGACAGGCAGGCGGATACCAAGGATCAGTTTGGCGTTGCCATGCGCTGGTTTTTACCGCAACTGAATGAGTCAGAGCTTGGCTTCTACTATATTAAGTACAACAGCCGCCTGCCGTATGTCAGCGGTATCGCCCGTGATCCGAACAATGGCCAGAACCTGCCGCTATATTTCATTGAGTACCCGGAAAACATCAACCTTTACGGAGTGAGCATCAACACGATCACTCCGAGCGGATGGTCTCTGGGGGCTGAGTACTCCTACCGCGACAAGCTGCCGCTGCAGTGGAACGCCTTTGAACTGATCTTTGGCGGCAACGAGGTTGTAAACCCGGAAACCGGATTGCCGGCAAGCCAGCTCCAGGTTCTTCGCGAGGCGCAGGCTGGCGGACAGTCTCTTAACGGTCAGGCCGTTCAGGGGTACGATGAATACGGTGTTTCCCAGGCACAGTTTACGCTCATCAGGTTCTTTGAGCAGGTAATGGGGGCGGACCGCCTTACCCTGGTTACCGAATTTGGCGCGACTTACGTACATGACCTGCCCGATTACGACACCGCCCGTTATGGCAGGTCAGGCACGTTTGGCATAGGTCAGCTCCCGGGCGGGGCGTGTGACGGTTCCGGCCAGACGGGTCAAGCACTTAACATCAATACCAACTACTGCAACAATGAAGGCTTCACTACCGATTTCTCCTGGGGCTACCGCGCCCGGTTTGTGTGGAGTTATCTCGATGCGTTTGCCGGTATAAACCTGTTACCGCAACTGGCCTGGAGCCACGATGTCAAAGGTTACAGCCCGCAGCCCGGCGGAGCATTCAACGAGGGCAGCAAGGCGATTGGCCTGTCCGTGGAAGCGGTTTACCAGAACGTTATCAGTGCCGATATCGGTTACACGAACTATTTTGACGGAAAGCCGTATAATGAGTTGACCGACCGCGATTACGTGACTGCCAGCATTTCATACTCATTCTGATCCGGTACGAATTCGTTGAACGAGGGAATTTAAATGAAACTGAACAAGAAACTACTGGCCACAGGCGTTCTGGCAGCGAGCATTTTTGCCGGCCAGGCCTGGGGTGCGGTTTCTGCTGAAGAAGCGGCCAAGCTGGGTGATTCGCTGACACCGATGGGCGCGATGAAAGCCGGCAATGGCGGTGAAATCCCGCCGTGGACAGGTGGTCTGACTACCCCTCCGGCCAACTACAAGGGTGACGGCATATACGTAAATCCGTACCCCAACGAAGAGCCGAAGTTCACCATCGACCAGAGCAACGTTGATCAGTACAAAGACAACCTGTCCCCGGGGCAGGTTGCGATGATCAAGCGTTACAACGATTATTTCATGCCGGTGTATGAAACCCACCGTTCTGCGGCCTATCCGCAGGAAGTCATGGAGCAGACCGTTGAGAATGCAACCACCGTTGAGCTGATCAAGGATGGTAATGGCCTGGGCAACTACCAGTCTGCTACCCCCTTCCCGATCCCTCAGAATGGCCTGGAAGCGATCTGGAACCACATTACCCGCTATCGCGGTGGTTCTGTCCAGCGTAACGTCGGCCAGGTAACGCCGACCGAGAGTGGTGACTTCTCCGTTGTGAAATTCCAGGACGAGCTGACCTGGCGCACCTACCTCGAAGATTACAGCCCGGGCGACGATCCGAACGTTCTGTTCTACTTCAAGCAGGCTATTACCGGCCCGGCTCGTCTGGCGGGTAACGTACTGCTGGTTCACGAAACCATTGACCAGGTTGAGGAACCACGTCGTGCCTGGGTTTACAATGCTGGTCAGCGCCGGGTTCGCCGTGCACCCCAGGTAGCCTATGACGGACCGGGTACCGCTTCTGACGGTATGCGTACGTCCGATAACTTTGACATGTTCAACGGCGCACCGGATCGCTACAACTGGGAGCTGGTTGGCAAGAAGGAAATGTACATTCCGTACAACGCCTACAAGCTGGTTGATCGGGGTCTGGCCTACGACCAGATCGTCAAGCCCGGTCATATCAACCAGGACCTGACCCGTTACGAGCTGCACCGCGTATGGCATGTCCGCGCCACCTTGAAAAAGGGCGAGCGCCACATCTATGCCCAGCGCGACTTCTACATTGATGAAGACTCCTGGCAGGCGTCGGTTATTGACCATTACGATGGCCGTGGGGAGCTCTGGCGTGTTGCCGAAGCCCACGCCATGCAGTTCTACGATCAGGTGGTTCCCTGGTATGCCATCGAGACCCTGTACGATCTGCTCTCTGGCCGTTACCTGGCTCTTGGCCTGACCAACGAAGAAGAAAACCCCTACACCTTTGGCGTGGAGCGTCGTGCCAGAGATTATTCGCCCGCGGCACTGCGCCGGGCCGGCACCCGTTAAGCGCTGTTCTGCAGCCAGATGAAATCGGCGGGCCCTCGGGCCCGCCGTTTTTTTAACACGCTTTAAAATCCTTTCACGTCAAAATTTTGCAGCCCGCCCCTCAATTGGTTTAACCTTCTTCTCATACTAAAGGCGTACCTGATGCCGGTCGCCACTCAAAAGTCAGTGCAAAGATCCACTTTTCCGGCGGTGTAAGGCAGTTCAGGCCGGATTTAAATGGGGCAGTGCGTGAAACCATTCAATGATGGCTGTGCAGCCAACGATGAATTCCAGTCAGCGAACAGTGGTCTTCAACGGGGTGAACTGGTCAGGGACTTGCTCAGGCAAAGGGTGCAGATTCCTGCCGTTCCGCCGGGCTCTCTGGCGCGGCCGAAGCTCGACCGCAAGATTGCCGAAGCGCTGAACTCCAGCAGTGTTCTGTTTATTGAGGCGCCTTGCGGTTATGGCAAATCCCATGCGGTGGTCAGCGCCCTCGGCGGCTCCGGAGTGTCGGGCGACCAGACCCGCTGGATTGCGCTGAATGCCCAGGACAACGCACCGTCGCGCTTTCTGACGCTGCTCGCTATCGCCCTGAATCTGCCCGAGACGCCGGAGCAGGGGTACCAAAGTGGCGCCACCTTCTCCGATACCCTGGCGATGATGCAGGTGGCGCTGGCCCGCAAGAGTGCCGGGCAGCCAAGGGTTCTGGTTTTGGACAACCTTCAGAATCTGGGCAACCCGGCCGTGGTCGAACTGCTGCAACAACTGGTTGCAGACTTTCCCGCTGGCGCCTCGATCGTACTTATTTCCCGAAAGGCACTGCCTTTTGAAACCCACGGTCTCGAGCTTGAAAACCGGTTTACCCGAATTGGCACTGAAGCACTGGAGTTCTCGCGCTCAGAAACCTTCGAATTCTTCCAGCCGGCCATGGCAGGGAGCCAGCTGACCAGCGTGGCTGTAGACAACCTGTACGACATCACCGAAGGCTGGGCAACGCCACTGGCGCTCTATCGCCGTGAAGTAGCACGGAATCCGGAGAGAAAACCGATACAGGAAACGGCGGGTGTGGAGCGGTTCCTGAAAGAATCGGTGCTTGGTGGTCTCACACCGGGACAGCTTCGATCCTTGCGCGGTATTGCCGAGCTGGAACTGTGTTCCGATGAGCTGTTCCTGGCCCTTGAGTCGCTGTTGCCGGATTCCGGTTTTGTTCCCTCCCAGGCCGTTGATCGAGGTCTTCCTCTCAAGCCCATGCCAGGCCGGGGACGGTGGTACCGGCTTAACCCCCTGATGCAGGAATGGCTGAGAGCGCCCATGATGGCAGGCTACGCCGGGCGAATGCTTCAGGCCAGTCGCTGGTTCGGTGTGCGTGATCAGTTTCCGGAAGCCCTCAAATATGCGCTGTTGGCCGGAGACGCTGATGAGGTTATCCGAATCGCCTCCGAGGGCTCCGAGGCCTTGCTGCTGGGGCAGGATACGGCGTCACTGCTCAGACTTCGCAAGAGCCTGCCTGCCCAGCTTCTTGAGCGCAGTGCCCGCCTGAGAATTGTTTACAGCTGGGTTCATGCCATTGGCGGCCAGTTCCGTCAGGCGCGAGCCCTTATTGAAGGTCTGCCGGAGTCCGATCGGGACGAGCATGCGGCACGGATCTGTGCTCTCAAAGCTTTTATTCTCAGGGGTGAGGGCAGCGTGGGTCCGGCCCTGGAAATGGCCGACAGGGCGCTAAAGGAAGGCGGAAAGGAAGGTGAGCTCAGTACCCAGGGGCAACTGGTAACCCAAATGGTGCGCTCCAGTGCCCTGTGCGCGGCCGGCCGCTTCCAGGAGGCCCGGGAAGCCAACCGGAGGGCTGCCAGGCTTGCCCGCGAAGCCGGCGATTCCGGCTCGGAAGCGCTGGCGGTTTACGCCCATGCCCGCATCGAGTTGGGCAAAGGCGCTCTCAAACACGCCGAGCAACTGTTGCGCACCGGCCTGGATACTGCCATGCAGGAGCTGGCCCGGCCGGCACGGATTGGCGAAACCCGGCTTCAGTTGAATCTGGTATTGGTGCTCTGGCACCAGGGCCGGGAAGCAGAAGCCGACCGGCTGCTGGTAACCTGTGGCCGGCACGCCGAACAGACCCGGGATCTGGGCCTGCTGCTGGCGATGACCATCCGGGTACTGATGTGCCGAGCCCAGGGCCGGCTGGAAGACGCCTTTGTCTGGATTGGCCGGGCCGAGCGCACCATGCATTCCTGGCAAGTGGATGAATCGCTGTTTGTGCCGGTTCTCGAAGCCCTCAAGGCCAGTTGCTGGTTGGCCCAGAATCAGATCGACAGCGCTGGCCAGGCGGTCAGCAAGCTTGCACCCTACCGGGAGGCAGGCTGCGTGCCGGAACTGTTCCCGATGATGCCGGGCCTGCTGGATTGCCTGCAGGTTCGGATTGATCTGGCCCGTGGCGACCTGATCCGCGCCAGGGAAACCCTGCAGGGCATTCGTGAACGTTACGAGGGCACGATTCCATGGGGCGTTGAACTGCATATGCGGTTGCTCGAAGCGGTCATCGTTCAGGATGAAAAAGGCCCGGTGGTTGCCCAGAAGGTTCTGTCCGCCGTCGTTCTCGAAGCCGCCCGCGAGCACTTTATCAGCCCGTTTTCGGAACTACGGGGAGAGCTTCAGGAGCTGATGGAGAAGGGCTTTGGTCAGCTTCCGGAGGGCCCCTTCAAGGAGGCCCTGGGAAATCTTTTCGAATTGAAACCGAAGGCCGGCGGTGCCGAGGCTCTGGCGGAACCGATCAGTGAGCGTGAGCAGGGTGTGCTGGAGCTGATTGCCAAAGGGCTCTCGAATCAGGAAATCGCCGACAAACTGCACATTTCCCTGCATACCGTGAAAACCCACGCCCGGCGGATTAACGCCAAGCTGGAAGTAAAATCCCGCACCCAGGCTACAGTGCGCGCCCGCGAACTTGGGTTGCTATGAAGAAGGGGTCTGACCCCCTGGGGTCAGACCCCATTTTCAGCTTTCCCCCTGGGGTCAGACCCCATTTTCAGCTTTTGACCCCACGGGGTCAGACCCCATTTTCAGCTTTAACCTTCAGCCGGGTTACTGCTCAGTGATGACTGGCGGGGTAACAGTCCGGTTTCCACCTTGGTAGAGGCCAGTTGCTCAAGGCTGTCCGGAGACAGGTCACGGATCACGCTCCGGAAGTCGTCGTCATAAAATTCCAGATTGTTGTAGTGAATCATCGCCCGGATCTCCTCTACGTACTCCTCACCACGCTCGGAATAGCCAAGCAGGCCTTCGGCAAGCTCCAGGCCGGAGAGTGGCCCATTGTTGCGGCGATCCCTCAGCCTTACGTCTCTCAGCAGCTGGTAGGTGGGGTGGCGGTTCAGGTTCTGGATATAGGCCCGCACCGAGCGATAGGGCGAGGGGAAACTGGCGACCTCGTGGCTGGCGCCCTCGGCACGACCAAGTGGTACCAGGCCGCAGCCCTTCGAGAAGCACCACTGGCCGAACAGGTTGTTGCCTTTGATGGCAAAGCGGGAGGTGCCCCAGGCGGATTCATTGGCGGCCTGGGCCAGAATCAGCGAGGGCGGAATCACATCCAGCCGCTTGCGCAGCAGCGTTAACTGCTCCTTACTGCCGGGTTCAGCATCCACTCTCAGCCGCTCGGACTGCCGGGCCAGCCAGCGGTATTCCTTGCTGGTCAATTCTTCCTTACCGGCAAGGCTGTCGAGGTAGTCGCGCTCAATAAGGATTCGTGAGTTGGCCAGAACAATGCGAGGGTAAAGAAACGAGAAGAACGCCGCTTTCTTCTCGGTGGTGTCGCGGTACCTGGAAAAATCCGGCAGATCGTCATTGGCCCAGTCCGGCAAAGGCGGCAGGGAGGACAGGGCGGGCTCTGATCCACTGTTGCCATACCGGCTCTGCCCGCCACCCTCCGGTGGCACATAGAAACCGCCCCCGATCGCAAACGCAATCAAGGGGGCCATCAGCAACATCGCCCGTTTACCTGCAGACATAAAACCTCTCGTCAAAGTCGATATGGCAAGAATTATAACAGGTTATACGGAGGCGTCTGCCTGTTGGATTTTACCGCCTGGCCCAGAGCTCGTCAGGGCAGGCGGGTGGCGATGACCAGGCCGGCCTGTTCCTCGTTGCCTTCCGTGGTCCGGAACCTCAGGTAGAACTGGTTCTGACTGCCTGTGTGGAAGCCCTCGAGCACCAGATTGCCGGCACTGAACCGGACCCGGCCATCACCGGTCCGGGTGTAGGTCAGGGCAATGTCCGGATCCTCCTGAAGTTCCGGCGTTGTCACCGTCTCATTGTTTACGGAATGGCTGCTGGCCAGGGCAATGGGCGAGAATGTTGCTGTCGTGGAGGAGTTGATGGTCAGCAGGGCATTGTCGAAATGCCGGAGCCGGTTGGTATCCGGCGCCAGTCCCAGCGCAACACCCTGCAGCCGGAACTGGCCGGCGGAAGGTGCGCTGTTGGCGGTCTGCTCCGCGGCGATCAGCAATCCATCCCCTAGCGGGCTGTCGTCCAGGTTGAAGGCCATCAGAGTACCATCAGGGGTGCTGGCGCCGATGCCGATGTCCGGTTGTTCGAAGTCCCCTGAAGCGGTGGTTATGTCCAGGTTCAGCCGGCCAATGTCCACTTCGCCCTTGCTCAGCGTTGAGGTGCGGCTGCTAAGGGTCCAGGATTCCGTGCGCGTGCCGGTATCGTTGGTGGACACGCCGCCGGCATTGCCCCGGCGCACGGTCGTGAAAGTCTGGGACTGGCTGACGGTGCCCGAGTCGATCTGCCACTGGCCGAGCCCGGTTTCAATCGCCATCGGTACCGCCGCCTCGCTGAAGCGGGTTGCCAGGTAAAGCATGTTGTAATTCCGGCCATTGAGTGAGCTGGCGTCGAAACCTTCCTTGCGCAGCAGGTTGATCTCGAGCACTGACAGATACTGGTCTTCCAGGGTGCCGAGCCGCCGTAACTGGTCGCCTTCGGCCTCCAGCTCGATGGCCTTGCCTGCGCTGAAATACCCGCTGATTACCCGGTCTGGCCCCGTGGTATCGTCCACAGGCAGGCTGGTGAAGGCATTGAGGTAGTAAGGGTTGCGGGTCCAGCCCATGATCTTTGAGCTGCCGCGGCCGGTAATGCTCTGGAACAGGGCACGGCCGGCCAGCAGGCGAGTGTCTTCCAGCAGGGTGGCGGCGCCCGGGGATGAGGAGTGCGTGTTGCGCTCCCAGTTATCCGAACCGCGCTCAAAGAAATTATTGCCCTTCTGATGAATCAGCGCTTCACGATCATAGGGAATGTCACTGGCCAGGGACGTGACCCGGATATTGAAGGCATCAAAGCTGGCTAGGGTCAGGGCCGGGTAGACATAGCCAATGCCGCTTGTGTCTTCCAGCACTTCCTCCTGAGTCGTGCGAACACCCCACTGGCCAGAGCCGGCCAGGGAGGGCTCCAAAAAGGTCTGGCCCAGCTCGATGCCCAGGAAGATAGAGTTGTAGTCCGCCGAGCTGGCGCTTATCTTGCCCGAGGACGACGCACCCAGCAACGCGTAGCCGGCCATGGCGCTCACGTAACGGGCGAAATCGCCCCGCGCGGAGAGTAAGTCCAGGGCATCCTGAAGGTCGGCCCCGGAGGGAATGTCGATCTCAAAGTCGTGAACCTGGTCGGCCAGGGTGGACCACACATACTTGTTCAGGCACAGCTCACCGTTGGCATCGGCCACACAGTCCAGAATGGCCTGGAATTCCCCGGCGGTGTAGCTGCTCAGGGCGTTTCGCACCAGGTACTCGGAGAAGGGGTTCACCTTCACATCCCGGTCGGCATCGGCGGCGAGGGCCCGCATGCGGGTGTTACCATAAACCGCATCAATGATGACGTCCGGGCCCAGGGGCAATCCCTCCGTGAACTTGATGATCGTGAAGCCTTCGCTGTCGGTACGGGTGGAAATCGCGGGCTCGTCCAGGACCTGCAGGGCCGGGTTGGTGTAGTAAACACTCACCCTGTCTGGTTGCACGATTCTCAGGTTACGGCGGGTTGATTCGCCAGTGCCGGTTACGCCATCCGGCACTTCCATGGTAACCCGGACTTCGTCGGTTTCCAGGCCGCCGGCGTTGGTGGAGTCGCCGGTACTGCCAGAGCTGAAGTCGGTTACCGGATTTTTGTTGCCGGCGAAGTCGTTGGGCTGGTTGCGCGCTCCTTCAATGGCACTCTCACCGCTCCCGCATCCGGCGGTGAGCAGCAGTGTGCAGCAGAGCAGTAAACCGAAAGTGAATCGCATGCCTGGCTATCCGTGCAGAATTAACAGGCAAACAGTCTAACAGTCGGATTCTCGGGAAAGCGTGAGGAAAAGCACGAAAGGGCCACGAAAAAGCAATGAAACGGGCGCCTGTTTCCCGTTGAGAGAGGAGGCGCCCGATACAGAAAGGCTGGAATCAGAAGAAGATTTTCATGCCGGCCATGACACCTTCGTCCAGGTTCACGTCACCGCGCAGCGGGCGATCAAGCTCGGTGTTCAGGTAACGGTAACCGGCAAACACTTCGGCATTGCGGATCACCCGATAGCTGCCCCTCAGCTCCAGGCTGGTCATGTCGTCGGAGTCGCCGAAGGAGAGAATGCTGGGGGCGTAATGCAAACCACCGGTGAAAGACAGGCCCGGCACGTTCGGAATGTTGACGGTGGCAAAACCGCCAAGCCCAATGGCACCGCCGTCAGCCCGGCTCTGGTCCCAGTAGATGCCACGCATACCGATACCGGCGGTGGTGGGCAGGTTACCCAGGGCGGTACGACCCTGAGCATGGAAATCCACGTTGAAAATGTCGCGGCCGCCTTCTCGGTAAGTGTAGCCGGTGCCCAACTGGAGATCGTTGTTGGTGCCGAAGAAATTCACCTGGCCTTTCACCGAATCATTGGTAAGGCTCAGGTCAACATCACCTGCAAACGCGGGCGCGGCAGCCAGGGAGAGAATCATCAGGGAAATCCGGGACGCTTTCATGTGTGCACCTTCGGTAAGTTATTCATTGATTTGGCGGTATGGTAACGGGGCGCCTGAGGCCACTCAACTTAAAAGCCGGTAAGTCCCCGTTAACCTCTTGTTTCTGTTTTTGGATTCAGGAATTCAGTGCCGGGTGTTTTCTCCGCCCTGGTCCAGGTCCTCTGGCGATACGTTCTCGGCCGGTACCCGGTATTCCTCGTTGGCCCAGGCCCCCAGATCGATCATCTTGCAGCGCTCCGAACAGAACGGGCGCCAGGGGTTGGATTCCGTCCATTCCACGGATTTTTTACAGGTTGGGCATTCAACGTTCATGGCTGCCTTCAGGTATTGGAAACGTTACTGGATGTCCTTGCCACCGGTTCAGGAGGCGGCGGACGCTTTACAGTATTGTTCCAGTACTGCCCGTAGCATTTCAATATTGACAGGCTTGGCAACAAACAAATCCATGCCGGAACGGCGGCAGCGTTCCTCATCTTCTTCCATGGCGCTGGCGGTCAGGGCTACCACCGGAATCCGTTCCCGATTATGTCCCTGTTCCCATTCCCGGAGCCTGCGCGTAGCCTCAAAACCGTCCACGCGGGGCATCACACAATCCATGAAGATCAGGTCGAACGGGTGCCATTGCCACAGGCTGGCGGCGGCCTCGCCGTCGTTGGCCGTCATCACATCACAACCCAGCTTCTCCAGAAGCCGGCGGGTAAGCGTGCGGTTTACCGGGTTGTCTTCCACCAAAAGCACCTTCATGCGGCCGCAGGGCAACTCGCGCCGCCGGGCGGTATCGGTTACCGCCTGCAGGGAGAAACGGGTCAGGAAGCGCCGGTCCTGCCTGGCGGCATCCGCAAACAACTGGTTCAGAATCGGTGTCAGGCAGGATTCCCGCAGTGATTTGCTGAGGAAGGCATCCGCGCCTGCCTGGCGGAAATGCTCGGCATCGCCCCGCTGGGGGTTGGACGAGAGAATCAGCAGGCGCATATCCGCCCACAGCGGGTTGCTGCGGATCTGCCGGCACAGCAGGTCGCTGTCCATATCCGGCACAAAGCCGTCCAGAATAATGGCGTCGAACGGCTGCAGGCCATCAAACGCCGTGCGCAGGGACGTCAGTGCCTCACCGGCAGACTTCACCGCCTCAATCTGCACCTCGTGGCGCGACAGCATTTCCAGGGTGATCTTGCGGGAGAGCTCGTAGGAGTCCACCACCAGAATCCGGCGATTCCTCACCATCCGGGTATCCGGCCGAACGCGGGTGGCGTTCTCCGGGGCAACTGGCAGGGTTAGTTCTATCCAGAACGTGGAGCCTTCGCCGGGCCGGCTCTCCAGATCCAGCGAGCCGTCCATCAGGTTCACCAGCTGCCGGCAAATGGTCAGACCCAGACCGGCGCCGGGGAGCTGGCGCTGGAACTGCTGGCCCAACTGCACATAAGGCTCATAAACCAGAGGCACGTCTTCCGGATTGATGCCGACGCCAGTATCTTCCACCGCCAAGCGAATCCGGGCCTGGTCGTCCCGGCGGCCCAGCATCTCAATGCTGATCAGCACATGGCCGGAATCGGTAAACTTGATAGCGTTGGAGGTGAGGTTAAGCAGGATCTGGCGAATCCGCACCGGGTCGCCCTTCAAAGCCCAGGGCAGGTTCTCGTCGATGCGCAGCTCCAGGGCCAGCCTTTTCTCCCGGGCCCGCGCGCCGAGCATATGCACCAGATCGTTCAGGGTTTCCCGCAGATCAAAGGGAATGTCATCCAGCACCAGTTTTCCGGCTTCCATGCTGGAAATGTCCAGCAGGTCGTTGATGATGGCGGAAAGGCTCTCCGAGGCGCTCAGCAGCGTTTGCACATACTCCCGCTGTTCCTGATCCAGAGGCGTGTCCGTCAGCAGGTTGGCGTACCCCAGAACCGATTGCAGGGGGGTTCTCAGTTCGTGGCTGACATTGGCCAGGAACTGGTTCTTGGCGTGATTGGCCCGAACCGCCTCATCCCGCTCGTCCTGGGACTGGATGGTGGTCTGGCGCAGGGAGCGGGTGTCTTCCAGAATCTGCAGGCGCATCTTGTTCAGGGCCTGTTCCAGCTCGGAGAGTTCGTCCGGCGTTTTCAGGGCCTTGCGTTTCAGCTTCAGCGGGTCCACCAGAGCATCCAGGTTCAGCCGTGCCGCGTAGTCGGCCATGGATTCCAGGTGCCGGGACAGGGTCAGGCGAACAATCACCAATAATCCCAGGGTACCCAGCATCACCACAATGGACTGGAACAACAGGTTCAATAGCGCCCGGTTCCAGAGCTCTGCGTAGATCTGGTCAATGGAGGAGGTGACGGTCAGCGTGCCCACATTCTCGGGGCTGCGGATGGTGGAGCGGTCAAACACCAGGGGAAAGGTCTGGGAGATAACGCGGCCGTCCGGATAGGTTCCGGTGCTGAATTCCTCGCCAGTGGTGGTGACCACCCGGGCATACTGGATCGCGGGCACCGCTTTCATGTCATCCAGGCTGTTGGCCACCTCGCTGAAATTCATCAGCCAGATGTTGTTACTCATGCTACCGGAGACCAGTTCGGCGGCCCGTGTCTGATTACTCAGCAGATCAGCCTTCCGGCGCTCAAACTCGCCGATCAGCTGAACGCCGGTGGCCACCAGGGATAAGAGAAGGCTGAACAGCAATACATAGGCGAGCAGTCTTGCCGCCAATGGCCGTATTCCCAATCGTTCGAATAGCTGCTTTGAAGGCAAGGCACAAATTCCCTGTGTCGACTACAAAATCACCAGAGGGAGTTTAACAGACCGTTAGCACTTCGACACGTTTCCATGAACGATCATTCACAAATCGGAAGCGCACATTCAGGTCGTACAGGTGGGCACCGTAAATGCGATCTTCCTCCCGCCCCCGGCGAAAGGAAGGGCGCGGGTCATAACCCACGACATCCTCAATCAGGGGGCGCAATGCCGGGTAGTGTTCCGGTGGCAGCTCGAGGATCTGCTGCTCCGCTTCTGGCAGGAACACCACCTCCAGCCTTTCTTCAGTGGGCGGTGAATCGGCCCAGCCCAGGGTGGCCTCCGGCACGGAATCGGCAAAGGGCAGGTAGGGCTTGATATCGAGAATCGGTGTGCCGTCGATCAGGTCATGATCGCTGATGCGAAGAATGAGCTGGCCATCTACCCGCAAAAGCCCCTCATTGCGAACCACCGACAGGCCAAGACTGTTGGGACGAAATGGCGAACGGCTGGCAAACACGCCCATCTTCCGGTTACCGCCAAGCCGGGGAGGGCGCACCACCGGCCGCCACTCGGCACGCACCGCCTCATGAAACTGAAAGGTGAGCCACAGATGGCTGGCGGTCTCCAGACCCCGGAACGCATCCTCCCGGTCAAACGGCGACTGGATGACCAGATCGGCCCGGGCATGGCGGGTCAGCCCCGGCTGGCGCGGCACCCCGAACTTGTCCCGGAAGCAGGAACGGGTAATGGCAACCGGGGTGAGCGTGAGGGCCTCGGCGGCAGGTTTTGAGGGGTGTCGGGACATCTAAAACTCCGGAACGGAACACCGCAAACTCCGGGGTCAGAAGAACGCCGTCTTCTGACCCCATGTTCAAGTCATACTCCGGGGTCAGATGAACGCTTTCATCTGACCCCTCTTTCAGCTTTAACCCGGGGTCAGATGAACGCTTTCATCTGACCCCATTTTCACATCTGACCCCTGCTTCAAAGGCGATCACCTTCAATAATACCGGAGAAAAACATCTCCACCCGGAAAATCACCGAAGCCCGGTCCTTGGAGCTCTCCTCCCTGGGGAATTCCAGCGCCGGAATCAGCTCGGCATACAGCCAGTTGCTGTGCAGCCGGTACCGAAAGGTCAGATCCCCGAACACCGAGGTGGTGCGCCAGGACGGCTGGCTTTCGCCCAGCACCCCCAGCCGGGGCGTGACAACCAGCCGGTTATTGGTACGCTTTTGCAGGCTGAAAATCTGTGCAGCCACAAATTCCCGGTCCCGGTGCACCCATTCCAGCTCGGATGAGGACCGAAAGTGCCACCCTTTCCCCACCGGCCGCCCGGCATCAATCCAGGTGCGCTCGCCCCAGCCATCCTGGTGGAAATAATAAAAGCGTTGCTGCGCGTTCAGAACCCACTTGTCGTCCAGCCGCCACCGCTTCTTCGCCGTCGCCCGCCAGAAGGCATCCGCAGGAATCCGCAGGCGCACACCCAGGTCATTGGAGAAATTGATGGCGTCACCCACCTCCGTCAGGTAACGCAGGGCGCCCGTGGCTTCGGTATCCGAGCGGTCCGCTTCAGTAAGCTGCCGGTAGCGCTGGCGCTCCGCGAAGGGAATCAGTTCCTCGCTTTCGCTCTCAATAACCAGCCGAAGTTTTTGCCTGGTTGTCGGAATATCCAGCCGGAACCGCGCCTCCGGCTTAAACTGCGCCGGATCTCCATATTCCGACTCGGTGGCAAAACCAATGCGCAGGTAGCTTTCATTATTGGGAAGATCGTAGTTGCTGCCCGAAAGCGTTCGGTCTGCCCACTGGCCCAGGGACTGGATTCTGGGGCCCTGGACGCGCTCCTGGCGCAGAACCCAGTTACTGAATTTCAGCCAATACGAATCCCTGGGCTCTGCCCAATACTCATCCGGCTCAAAGGTGTAAAACCCAATAGGCAGGGTCTCCGGCGACAGAATCTCGGCCACAGATCGCTCCTTCACCTCAAACACCCGCTCGATGCTGTAGCTGGGAGAAGGGAAGGTCAGAGTGAACGCAGCCGCCAGACCTGCAAGCCGGAAGCGGAAAGACCCGTCAGCCAAAATCCACCAACAATCGCTCATGCAGCTCACGCACCTGACGCGCCACCTCATCCAGAGGGCGGTTATTGTCAATTATAGCGTCCGCCCGCGCCAGCCGCTGCTCCCGCGGCATCTGCGCCGCAATAATCCGCTCAACCTGTTCTTGAGAATTGGTGTCCCGGGCCATGGTGCGTTCGATCTGGACATCTGTGGGGACATCGATCACCACAATGCGGTCGACAAGCTCGTGCTGGTCGGTTTCAAGCAAAAGGGGAGAAACAAGAAGAACATAGGGAACAGGGTGGTTACTCCCTTCTGCTCCTGAGGGACTGGGGCCGGGGCGGTCCGACGTATCGGAGGGGGGCTGCTTTAACTGCCGCACAAGCTCCTCCCGAATCACCGGATGTAACAGCGACTCCAGCCAGGCTCTTTGCTCCGGATCCTCAAAAACAATCCCCCGAAGCCGCCCCCGATCCAGGGCACCTTCAGAAGTAAGAATCCCCTCCCCAAAATGCTCCGCAATCCGCGCCAGCGCAGGCGTGCCCGGCTCAACCACCTCCCGGGCCACATCATCCGCATCCACCCAGTGCACGCCAAGATCCCCAAAAAGACGCGCAACCGTGGATTTGCCGGAACCAATCCCGCCAGTCAGACCAACCGGAGTCAGACCAACCGGGGTCAGACCAAAAGCGCGAAGCGTTTTTGCTCTGACCCCATCTTCATCAGACCCCATTTTCACCTGCTTCCAAAATCATACTCCAAGACCAAAAGGGGGGGTCAGATGAAAGCGTTCATCTGACCCCAAGTTCAGCTAAACCCCAAGAAACCCAAACCAGAACCCCTGAATCTCACTACCAAACCAAAGGCAAAGCAACCCCGCCGTAGCCAGATAAGGCCCGAACGGAATCGGCACTTCCCGCCCATGCTTCTTGAACACCATCAGGCTGATACCCACAACCGCACCAACCACCGAGGAAAGCAGAATCACCGCCGGCAACAGCTGCCACCCCAGCCAGGCACCCAGAGCGGCCAGCAACTTGAAGTCGCCATGCCCCATGCCTTCCTTCCCGGTCACCAGCTTGAACAGCCAGTAAACCGACCACAGGGAAAGATAGCCAGCCACCGCGCCCCAGAAGGCACTGGTAAAGTCCGTCAGCACACCAAAATAATTCAGCACCAGCCCCAGCCACATCAGGGGCAGGGTGATGTTATCCGGCAGCAGCTGGGTATCGAAATCAATAACTGTCAGCGCTACCAGAGCCCAAACCAGCAGAAGGGCCCAAAGCGCAGACTCGTTCGGCCCGATGACACCAATGGTCACCACCGAGAAAATCGCGGTAACGGCCTCAATGATCGGATAGCGGGGCGAGATAGGCGCCTTGCACGAAGCGCATTTGCCCCGCAGGATCAGCCAACTGACCACCGGAATATTCTCCCAGGCCCGAATGCCATGGCCGCAGGAAGGGCAGGTGGAAGCCGGCGTGGAAAGAGTCATCCGCTCTTCCTGCTTGCGCTGCTTGTCAGACAGCTCCAGAAACTCCTCGCACTGGCAGCGCCAGTCCTGGTGCATCATCTTCGGCAGCCTCAGAATCACAACATTCAGGAAGCTGCCGATGCAGAGGGAAACCAGGGTAACGGTAAGGTAAAGCAGCCAGGGGGTAGAAAGAAAGGTATCCAAAGTAAGCATCAATTGACCGAAAAGCAGCTGGGCGAACTCGGGGTCAGAAGAAAGCCTTCTTCTGACCCCACTTTTACGTGAACCCGGGGTCAGATGAAAGCCTTCATCTGACCCCATTTTCATCTGACCCCATGCTCGCTAACCAACAACCTGCCCCATCTGAAAGATCGGCAGATACATCGCAATAATCAAACCACCCACCAGCACACCCAGAACCGCCATAATCATCGGCTCCATCAGCGCGGTGAGGTTATCAACCATATCGTCCACCACTGCCTCATAATGCTCCGCCACCTTGGCCAGCATCTCATCCAGGTTACCGGACTCTTCACCGATAGCCGTAAGCTGAACCGCCATAACCGGGAACACATCCTGCTGGCGCATCGAAGCCTGCAACTGGGTACCGCTGGAGACATCGTTCTTGATGCGGTCGATGGCATCGCGGTAAACCGCATTGCCCGTGGCCCCGGCCACGGAATCAAGCGCATCCACCAAAGGAACACCCGCAGCAAAGGTGGTAGAGAGTACGCGCCCGAATTTAGCAACGGCGGATTTATCGAGGATTTCGCCGACGACAGGCAGTTTCAGAACGTACTTATCGACAAGGTCCGAGAATTTCCGGGACCGGCGAACAGCCTCTTTAAATAGAAAAATTGTGCCGATGATGCCAAGGAGAACGACAAACCACCAGCTTTGCATCCACTCAGACAAGTGCACAACCATCTGAGTAAACACCGGCAACTCCGCGCCGAAACCCTGGAACAGGCTCTCAAACTGAGGTACAACTTTCACCAGAAGGATGGCCGTAACAATAATCGCCACCACGACAACGGCAATCGGGTAGGTCATTGCCTTTTTAACTTTCTTCTTCAAAAGCTCGGTTTTTTCAAGATAGGTGGCAATCCGATCAAGCATCGCCTCCAGCGCACCGGCCTTCTCACCCGAATCCACCAGGTTGCAATATAAGTCGTCAAAATACTTGGGATGCTTACGAAGGGCCCCGGCAAAGCTGGTGCCGGACGAAATATCATTCCGGATACTCATCACCAGTTCCTGAAGCCCCTTGTTATCCAGGCCATCCGCAACAATGTCAAAGCTCTGAACCAGGGGCACACCGGCTTTCATCATGGTTGCCAGTTGCCGGGTCAGCATCGCAATATCGAAGGGTGTCACCTTCTTGCTGCCGCCAAACAGCGGTTTAGGCTTCTTCTTTACCCTGTTCGGAATAATGCCCTGTTTGCGAAGTTGCGCTTTTACCAGCGCAAGGTTGGAGCCGGTCAACTCGCCCTTGGACTTGTTACCCTTCCGGTCCTTCCCTTCCCAAACGTACGATTCCAGCTTCTGCGCTTTCTCTGCCATGCTTAATCCTTCGTCACGCGGTTGGCTTCCTCCAGGCTGGTAACCCCCTCAACAACTTTACGAAGAGCGGATTGCCGCAATGTCCGGAAGCCCTCTGCCTGAGCCTGCTTTGCAATTTTGATGGAGCTGGCTTCTTCCATAATCATATTCGCCAGCTCGTCGGTAATCTTGACCACCTCGTAAATACCGACGCGGCCTTTATATCCTCCATTGCATTTATCACAGCCCTTGGGGCGGTACAACGTGAAGCCTGTATCAATTTGTTCCTGTGTGAACCCCTCCGCCAAAAGCACGTCTTTTGGAATGTCAGCGGCCTGTTTGCAGGAACTGCACAGCCTCCGGCCCAACCGCTGGGCAATGATCAGGCTTACCGATGTGGCGATGTTGAACGAGGGCACACCCATGTTCATCATCCGCGTCAACGTTTCTGCCGCGCTGTTGGTGTGCAGGGTAGAGAGCACCAAGTGGCCAGTCTGCGCGGCCTTGATGGCAATGTTGGCAGTTTCCAGATCCCGGATCTCACCCACCATGATCACGTCCGGATCCTGCCGCAGGAAGGCCCGCAACGCCTCGGCAAAGCCCAGGCCCACCCGGGTATTCACGTTAACCTGGTTAATGCCCTCCAGGTTGATTTCCGCCGGGTCTTCCGCCGTGGAGATGTTGATGCCCGGGGTGTTCAGAATATTTAGGCCGGTATAGAGAGACACAGTTTTACCGGAGCCCGTCGGGCCGGTGACCAGAATCATACCTTGCGGCTGGGCGAGGGCATCCATATACAGTTTCTTCTGATCTTCCTCGTATCCCAGAACATCAATGCCCAGTTTCGCCTGGCTGGGGTCCAGAATCCGCAATACGATCTTCTCGCCCCAAAGGGTGGGCAAGGTATTTACCCGGAAATCGATCGCCTTGGTCTTGGACAGCTTCATCTTGATCCGGCCATCCTGGGGCACCCGCCGCTCGGATATATCGAGCTGCGCCATGATTTTCACCCGGGCGGAAATTTTTGGCGCAAGCTTGATCGAAGGGCGCGACACTTCCTTCAAGATGCCATCGGTGCGATACCGCACCCGGTAGATCTTTTCGTAAGGTTCAAAGTGGATATCCGAGGCGCCGCCCCGAATCGCATCGAGCAACATCTTGTTGACGTACTTGACGATAGGCGCATCATCAACCTCACTAGCAACGACCGCGCCTTCATCTTCCTGTTCGCCACCTTCCGTTTCAACACCTTCAAGATCGGAATCGTCCAGATCACCCATCGTGGTGTCCTGGGATTCCAGATACTTGTCAATGGCTTCGCGCAACTTGGCATCATCAACGAGAACCGCATCGGTACTCAGGCCAGTATTGAACTTGATCTCATCCAGAGCCTGAATGTTGGTCGGGTCCGAAACGGCTATAAACAGCCGGTTGCCTCTCTTATACAAAGGGAGCGCGTTGTGTTTCCGGACCAGTTTCTCGTCTACCACTTTCTCGGGCATCATTTCCGGCATGAAGGCGGAAAGGTCCAGAACGGAGACGCCAAATTCCATCGCAGCCGAAAAAGCGAGCTTGGAGCTGTCTGCCAGATTGTTCTGGGTCAGATAGGTGATAAGCGGGATGCGGTTCTGAGAGGCCTGAAGGAACGCATCCTTCGCTGTTGCCTCATCCAGATGTCCGTCATCTACGAAGCGCCTCGCAAGGCCCGTAAGCGTAATATTGCTTTTATTGGAAGACATAATTTGAGTAAAGAGCGCAGCCTAAGTGTCTGAAACGGATGTTTTGTCAATTGCAGTGAGTTTAGATGGCTCGCATTCATTTGGAAAGACACCCTTTGCAAGGGTTAGAAGAAAGCCCGCTTCTGACCTCTCCTTCATGAACCACTCCAGACCAACAGGGGTGACGTAGAGCGTCACCCATTGACGTCATCGGGCAGGTAAATCTATCCAAATACTGTTTGTGATATGGCTCACAAAAGGCCGCAGGACCCTGAAACAAAAGGTGTATTTTTCGAAATTTTGCGTTCTATCGATATTGGCACAGCCGGTGCATTGCAAATGGCAGGCTCAAAACACCGGTCACGGGGCGCGACTCCACCGGGCCCGGGCCAGAAAGAGTTGATCAACGACAAACACAGAGGTCGAATAATGAAGAACATTCAAATCAATCACGCTCAGAAGGGTTTCACCCTGATCGAACTGATGATCGTTGTTGCGATTATTGGTATTTTGGCGGCGGTCGCTATTCCTCAGTATCAGGACTATACAGCCCGATCGCAGGTCACGCGTGTTGTTGGCGAGGTTTCGGCTTTGAAAACCAGTGCCGAAACAACTCTTCAGCGTGGTGGAACTATTGTAGCGGGTTACACCGATAATCTCACCGCGTCTCCACAGGAGCTTGCGATTGGGTTTGATGCAGCTACTTCAAACATGGTTCAGACTTTCACAGTTGCTCAGGGTGCCACTGCGACGCCTACTCTGCAGGCTACCCTTGGTGACAATGCAAGTGCAGCGGTAACTGGTGTTGTTGTTGAATACAGCCGTGATGCTCAAGGCCGTTGGAACTGTATCATAACAGGCGGTGGCTCTGTCACTGGATGGAAAGATAGCTATGCACCTAGCGGTTGCCCTGCTTCTTAATAAGCAATCCAGGCTGGTTCACTAACAAAAGCCCCGGATTTTTATCCGGGGCTTTTGCGTCTAGCCTGAACGATGGGCTCTATGGTGACTGGTTTGGAAGGTCAGCCTCGCCAATACGCAACTCGTTTACCGCCTTCACCCGTTGTCCACCATGTTTCACGTTCAGCAATATTCTCGAAGGGATCCTATGCGCGGTAGAATCGGATTGCGAAAATTCGGGCGGCATGCCCTGCGGGACGCGGGTATAGGTCACTACCTTGTCAGTTAGGCTTACCCCTTTCGATGTTGTGCTTTGTATTGATTAGCGGGGAAATTTCATTGACGAAAACAGCAGAATTGTCTCTGTTTACCTATAGCTGCGTGAACGGACAGGCACAAGCTGACGCAAGCTGACGGCATAAGCTGACGTGACCTGATCACCTCCTCAAAGGCCCGGCGGGATTCCACCTCCGGGCCTTTGTCGTTTCTGGGTACGCATATTTCAACGTTACGTTAAAAAACTCGGCCTACACCGCGCTGAGAACTCCGCGTTCTGCCATTGATGGCCGTCAAAGCCCGGCCATCGCCCACGGTCGATTCCCAGCCTGTGGCCGGTCCTGAAGAAGAAGGGTTTGAAAGGAAGGGGCTCAGGCCGCCCGTCGGCGTTCCTTGCGGTAATCCTGGTATGTCGCCTCAAAGCGCGTGGCCCGCTCGCACCATCGCCCTGGGTCGAGGTTCAACCGTTCCAGTATCGGCAGGGCTTTCTCATCGATCACACCGCGCTTGTCGCTGCGGCTGATCCGCCCGGTGCAATCCACCAGTTCCAGATAATCTTCAAAACCAAACAGGATGCCCCGCTGAGGCCCGTTGCGAATGACGCCCTCAAAGCCCAGTAAGGGTTTCGGCGGTACGCAGAAGTTATTCAGGGCTTGTTGTTCGATCTGGTGCTGAATGGCCTCGGCCAGATTAAAGCTGGGTTGGATTCGCTCCTTGAGGCTGGTGTGGTCTGAGGCTTCGGGGGTATCGGCAATGGCCGCCCGAATCGGGTTCAGGTCAACATACGCCATGCAGGACAGTACGGCTTCTTCGGTGTCCAGTGGATAGGACTTGAATCGGCTTTCCCAAAAGTGGCCGGTACAGTTGTCTTCGCGGTTCGCCTGGCGAGCAATGGGCTCGTTCAGGCACTTCATAAACCAACTGAGATCTGCCAACCGGCTGCGATAGGCTGTAGCGTAACGGAATACCTGCCGGCGCTCTGCGTCGCAGAGGTCTTGCCCGTCAAGATAACGCTGCACCAGCGGGGCGCCCTTATAAAGGCAGCACCACCGCGATAGCACTTCATCGTCACTCCAGGGCACCACATCGTCTGGGCTGAGTTTGACCACCAGGTGGTAGTGGTTCGCCATAACTGCGTAGGCGGCAATATCCACCGCAAACACCGAAGACAACAGCCGGATGCGCTCCTCGATCCAGCCCCGCCGGTGCTCGTAGCTGCGCCCCGTCTGGTGGTCTTCACCACATAGAAAGGTACGCCGTACGCAGCGGGAAATCACGTGATAATAGGGCGTGTCTGCAACGCTGACTTGTTCAGCTCGTGGCCTGGGCATGAGTGACTCCTTGTCGAATGCCGGAATGGTAAAATAGTGGCATAGAGCTGGATGGATATCCAGTTATGGCACTTCTCTGTGACTTCTACGGATTCTGGCCTGAAGGCTGAGCGGCTGAGCCAGTCTGGAAACGTTGATGAATCTGTTACCCACTGCCGGTAGATAGGGTATCGGTCTGGCTCGTCAGGTTACTGGTTGACCGGTGAGGTGGTGGTCAGTGGCTGTGGTAGACTTCAGGTACTGAGACAGGAGACCCCATGGCAACGAATCACCACGACACCGGTTACAAGGAGCTGTTCAGCCATCCGGAATTTGTCCAGCAGTTGATTGAAGGGTTTGCACCTTCTGAGATTGGTGAGCTGATGGACTTCCGTACCCTCACAAACCATAGCGGCAATTACATTACCCCGTTGTTTGAAGAGAAGTTTGAAGACGTGGTGTGGTCGGTGGACATCACCTGGGAGGGTGTGCCCCAG